>CAYHWG010000001.1:0-38201 GCA_964360375.1 uncultured Gammaproteobacteria bacterium
GGCTGAAACTTTCTGATTACTGCACGGACAACTCCTTGGATGATGCAGTCTTGAACGTAGATTGGATCCATAGTTTTATTTGCGGGCTGAAGACGAATACGAGATGGTTCTCGATAAAATCGTTTGAGCGTTGCAAAGGCGTTATCAAGAAGAGCAACAACGACTTCTCCGTTTTTTGGTGAGGGATTTCTTTCGATGACCACGAAATCGCCATCCAAAATTCCATCATCAATCATGGATTGTCCTTTAATTTTGAGAACATACGAGTTTGCCCCATCGAGAACAAAACTCGCAGGAATAGCCATCGTTTCATTATCCATGACAGCCTCAATAGGTTGACCGGCGGCGATGAGTCCCATCATGGGCAAATTTATAACATCTGCCGAGAGTCTGAAGCCTTTATGGATTGGTTCCGCTTGCGGCATGATCTCGATTGACCGCGCCTCGCCTTCATCTCCAATGCGGATCATGTCTTTATCGACAAGGCTTTGAATGTGGCCATGCACTGTTGCGGGGGAAGAGAGCTTAAAGTATTCTCCGATTTCTCGGTAGGAAGGTGCGTATCCGTTGTTTTTGATATGGTCTTTAATGTATTCCAGAATCTCGTTTTGTTTTTTGGTTAGATTGGACATAGGACTGTTTATTGGCTGAGCCTGTCGAAGCCTCTGTGCACCTCGACAGGCTCGGTGAATAATGTGTTCGCTTCATGTTCGTATTCTAAACCGAACAAAAAGCGAACACAAGAGGGAGGGTGTGGATAACCTTGACAAAAATGGTTTTTATGTTAAATTACGATGTCTTTTGGGAATGAGAATGGTCTTATTTTCCAAAAACACCAACCTTCGCATAAAGCTTCGGTTGGTAAACTTGTGAATAGTGGTTCACACACGTTTTTATGAAGGAGTAAAAGAAATGGATAAAGAGAGCGGAAAGTGTCATGTCTGCGGAGGATCAGGCCAACAATATGTGCATTCAAGACTGACTTCCGAGTATGAGAACTGTGAAGTGTGCAAAGGGACAGGAAACTGCACCCGATGTGATGGTATGGGGACCAAGGACGAGGAGGATGGTGGCTGCTGGTACTGTCTCGGATCAAAAGACTTTCCGAATGCAACATGCACTTCTCGGCAGCGTTAGGCACATACATGTAGTGCCAGAGTATGGGTTCAACTCGCGCTGTGCGTGGGGAATGATTTTCTACCGTATCATCGACAAGATGTACGGTTTTTTGTTCCATTTTTTGCCTCTGTTCACCTTTGTTCACTTTTGATATCCTTTTTGTCTCGAGGAGATCCTTCGGTCGTGGAACTCCCTCAGGATGACGCGTGAAAATATATGCGCAAAACTGTTGAATCAATGCTTCAAGGACAGCCCGATAAAGTCTGCGATCAGATCGCGGACGCTATTGTGGATGAGTATTTACGTCGTGACAAAGAAGCCCATGTGGATGTGAATGTAATGGGTTCGCACGGGATGCTTATGATTGGCGGCGAGGTGAGCTCGACCGCGGATTTTGATGTGGGAGCGATTGCAAAAAAAGTGTATACGGACATTGGATACACGGATGACATCGAAGTGTTTGTGAATATTGAGGATCAATCGACCGAAATGAAACGATCGCCTCATGGTGTGCAAGATACGGTTGTCGTGAATGGATACGCAACAAACGAAACGCGAGAGCGTCTTCCTCGTCCACTTGTGTTTGCACACAATCTCGCGCGTCGCATCGATGATCTTCGTAAAACAGATCCTGCGTTTTCTTGGCTTCGACCGGACGGAAAAATTCAATTGATTATGGAAAAAGATCAGGTGCATGCGGTGACGATTTTGGTTTCGCATGACAAAAATATGAAAGAGAAGGATGTGAAAACAGCCTTATTGGAGCGGGTTGTTGTTCCGATTCTTGGTGAAGGAATTCAAATCTACATTAATCCGATCGGTTCATTTACGGATGTGTGTTTTCGTGCGGATTCGGGTGTCAGCGGACATAAAACGCATGTGGATTTGTATGGTGGGTTGATTCCACACGGTGATGGTGGGCTTTCTGGGAAAGATCCAATGCGTGTTGAACGCGCTGGTTCCTACATGGCGAGACTTGCGGCTCGATCACTCATTGAGCAAGGACTCGTTTCTGCCGCGCTTGTGAATGTCGTTTACACGCTCGGTCGCATTGATCCGATTCATGTGCATGTTGTCGGTATGGGTGAAAAATCGCGAGGAACCAAAACATCCGGCGGAGCCGGATCCGGCTTCGCCGGAGATCTCACTCACACGATCAATCGACAATTTGATTTTCGTCCTGAGGCTATTGTTGAACGATTGGATTTGTTGAAACCCATTTATCAACCAACGGCTGTGTATGGCCACGTCGGCCGAGAAGAATTCCCATGGGAGAGACCTCTGTAAAAGCGCATCTTTTCGTTTCACAGGCGCCCCCGCCTACCGCCTGCCTGCCGGTAGGCAGGGCAGGCAGGCGTCGACCACACGGAAGCGTATATAATCTACCTCTCTATACATTTTTTTTGCACGTTATTTGCTGGTCTGGTATACTTACAAAAAAATTAATTACCCTTTCTCAGGGAGGAGAGAAAAATATGTCCATTAAAACAAAAGCAAGATTAAAGGTTGCGGCCACAGCAAAACCTGTTTTGGCACGACCGATTGTTCAAAAGGTGCAGGTACGAAAACAAAAACCATCCGTAAAATCTCGTGCAATAAAAGGTTCTTCAAAGCCAAAACCAGAGGTGATTTTGATCAATGAAATGATCGAAGATTCTCGTACTCCGTTGAATTTACCTGACGAGATTAGTAAAGAATACATCGTCGTTCATCGTTGCGGAAATTGTTCGCATCTACCAATGTCTACAGATAAACTGATCACCATTTTTTCTGTTCTCGTTGCTCTTTTGACGGTTTCCGTGTTAATACAAGTCGGTCAATTAGACGTGAATCGTATTCTTGATCTTGTTAGATTTTAGATGTAGGTTTTATCTCATGTTATTATTCGAATAGGTTATGAAACGAACTTCTATTCTTTTGTCTCTTACATTTTTATTGCTTGTTGGCGCAGGATGTGTTAAATCAAATGAGTCTGATATCAAATTTAGTTATCCAGATTCTGTTCAAACATCAGCACCCGCTGCGGAAACACCAAAACCGGCAGAAACAACGCAAGCACCGGTTGTGGATCCTAGCGTAAAAACACCTATGCAAAAAATCGATTGGAAATTTCCAGGTAAATTAGCGGATAAGCAAATTAAACAGAAACAAATTCGCATAAACACAGAAAAAGGGGATATCGTTTTTGAAGTTTTTTCTGAGACAGCACCGCTTACTGTTTCAAACTTTGTGTATCTTACAGAAGGAAAATACTACGACGGACTCACATTTCATCGTCGTGAAGAAGGATTTGTCATTCAAGGCGGAGACCCAAGTGGAAACGGAACAGGTGGACCGGGATATAAATTTGAGGATGAGCTCAAAGATAAATACACATACGATCGCGGGATTGTTGCGATGGCAAACGCTGGTCCATCAACAAACGGTTCTCAATTTTTCATCATGCTCGGTAACACCCCACTTCCAAAAGCCTATTCCATTTTTGGTCGCGTGACGTCCGGTATGGATGTTGTTGATAAGATTAAAGTGGGAGATAAGATGGTAAAAGTGACGGTCGAAGACAAGAAATAAAAAAGAGCATAAAATGATGGCATGTGTTGCCATCATTTTTGATTTCAAAAAATTTTTTTGTTGTGGCGGCCGTGATTGTTGTGTTTGCAAGTTTGTTGATTTTATCTATTGAGATGATGCGATCGAATCGTGTGTATAAGGTGCAAACAGATTCTTTCAGAGATCCTTTTGTTTTCGCATTTTCTCAAGATGACAAAGAGGACAAGTCTCTGTCGATGGTTTTTCCTCGCAAGGATGTGCAACACATCCCACTTCCGGACGAGGTCCGTGGAATTTATTGGACAGCGATGACAGCAGCGGGGAAACGTGGAGATGCATTGATCGATTACATGCAAAAGACAGGACTCAATACGGTGGTGATCGATTTGAAAATGGATAATGGCGAACTTGCATTTGTTCCAAATGACGTGAGTTTATCGCTGTACGCGCAAAACAAGCCTGTGATTCAGGATCTTGATGATCTTCTGAATAAGCTTGCAGATCATCAAATTTATCGTATCGCACGTATTGCCGTGATGCGTGACAGTACGTTTGCGCGCGCGAAACCGGATGCTGCACTGCAATCGATCAATGGCGGTTTGTGGCAAGACAAAACTCATGCGATGTGGCTTGATCCGGCGTCGCTTGAAGTATCCACCTATGCGATTTCGCTTGCTCGTGAAGCTTATGCACGCGGGTTTGATGAGATTCAGTTTGATTATGTACGATTCGCCTCAGACGGAAAAATCGGTTTGATTCGCTATCCGGTTTATGACGAAAAAGAATCGAAATTGCTCACCATGAAAAATTTCTTCTCCGCCGTGGGAGATCCTCTGCGAGCGGAGGGTATTCCGATTTCGTTTGATGTGTTCGGACTCATTTGTATGACAAACGATGGTCTTGGCATCGGTCAGCGACTTTTAGATGTTCTTTCGACGGCAGATTTTGTTTCGCCGATGATCTATCCTTCACACTTTGCAAATGGATTTCAAGGATTCAAAAATCCTGCACAGTATCCGTATGAGGTAGTGAAGATTTCGCTTGATCATGCGATCTTGCAATCCGGCACATCCACAAAAAAACAATACCGCCCATGGATTCAGGATTTTGATATCGGGGCGATCTACACCGCGGAAAAAATTGAAGCGCAAATCAAAGCCGTACGCGATGCGGGGGCAAGCGGTTTTTTAATTTGGAACGCGAGGAATGTTTACGAACCGTCGCAGTATGTTGAATAAAAAACTCACGAACGAGTCGTGAGAAGAGCTGTACATCGTTTGAATTCTACGCAAGGCGTAGAGTTTTCTTGAGATTTTTGCCCGTACATTTTGCGTAGTTCATCCAGGTTTTACACTGCGTGTTTTTACACAATTCTTTTTCCGCAGCAACAACATCGCCGCACGCACACGTCCATGTGGTGTGTGGTTGCCGGTTGTGGATGTCTTTGTGTAAAATATTACGCTGCTGATTTCGTCGAATCCACCATGAGATGAGATCAAACAATTCTTCAAAATCGGCATCGATTCCAAGGAGATGCAGTTCAAACGGATGCTGATCGACGAGTGTAGAGATTGGACGATGGCTGTGAAAGTCCAGTGTCTGAATGTGGCGCTGTAAAAGAGCGAGAAGGATCGGTTTCAACACCTGCCGCAATCGATTCGGCAGATCTTGAAACGTGAGCACAAGTCCATTAGAAGTTTGGAAATGTGTCCATAGATGATCATAGACATCAAGCGTGATCAATAAACAGACAGAGTTTTCATTGAACTTTTCAGGATCGTTTTCGTGCATGAATCCTCCATGAGACTTTTTTCAGCATAACAGACTCATACGGAAAATGGTATACTGGGAAAAATAATATTCTTTATGTTCCACAAAATTACGGAGAAAACATTTTATCAATACATTAAATGTCCAAATTGGGTGTATTTTGATTTGCACGAACAGGAGTCTCGGCCGCATCATCCGCTCATGGAGAAACTGATCGACGATGGCATGATTGACGCAAAGCAGCGAGAGGTCATCTCAGATCGTGTGGATGTTGGGGAGGTAACCGCGGAAGATCCGGATGAAGCGTTCAGACAAACGCTTGGTTTTATGCGTGAGGGGAAGCAAACCATTTATCACGGGACCCTTGTCGATCGTCATTGGGTCGGTCATCCGGATTTACTCGAGAAGGTTGAAGGGAGATCCAATTTGGGAAATTATTATTATGTCGCGGCGGATATTAAGCGTTCACGTTTTTTACGCGATGAATTTAAATTTCAAGGATGTTTTTATGCGGAGTTGCTTGAGCGTGTGCAGGGAGTGCGTCCTGTGATGGGATACACCATCTCTCCGGATAAAGAAATTTTTTCGTATCTCATTGAGGAGTTTGGAGCGCATTTTCATTTGACGCTCTCCGAGATTGAAAAAATTGTTGCTGGACAAAAACCTGTCCATTTTGTGACAACGGGTTGCAAACAATCGCCGTGGTTTGCAAAATGTAAAAATCAATCGGACGCATGCGACGATCTGTCTTTATTGAATCGTGTGTGGCGTGAGGAAGTTTCCATGCTAGAAAAATCAAACATCAAAACGATTTCGGAACTCGCACAGACTTCGCTTTCGCAACTAGAACGAATCGTTCCTCACATGAATGGGACGCGTCTTGAAATTATGCACGATCAAGCGATCGCGATAAAAAAGGGAACACACATCATCCGAAAGTCAGTAAAATTGTTTGACGATAGTATTGAACTGTACTTTGATATTGAGAGCGATCCTCTTCGTGATTTCGATTATTTATTTGGAGTGCTTAAAATCGAAAATGGAGAAGAGAGCTATCATCCATTTGTTGCGGAATCGCCGGTCATGGAATCAAAGATGTGGATGGAGTTTTGTGATTTTATCACACAGTACATGGATGCACCGCTGTATCATTACGGCTCATTTGAAAAAGAAGTTGTGAATCGATTTTCTGCAAAGTACGGAGTTTCCTCGATCGTCGCCGATGCGTTTGATCGCAACATGATTGATATTTTGGAGCTCGTACGTCCCGCCATTATTTTTCCACTCTCCTTTTACTCCCTCAAAGATATCGCAAGTTATATCGGGTTTCATTGGCGTGCAGAAGACGCGTCTGGAGCAAACTCCGTTTTGTGGTTTGAGGAATGGCTCACGTCAAAAAGTCCAACGTTGATGCAAAAAATTACCGAATACAACGAAGATGATGTTCGCGCCACATGGAAGTTAAAACAGTGGCTCAGAATCAATGCGACGTAAGTTATGGATTATTATCTTGGCGCAGCGCTAGGCGGTCTCATTGCGTTTGGTTATTCCATACCAGCAATCGTTTTTGAGTTGATGGAGCGACGGAAATCGGCCGTGGTATCGCCTGTGATCACCGTCAAAACGATTTTCGGATATAACCTCAAAAAAGAAGAAGCGTTTTGGGTAGGTTTGCTTTTGCATATCGTGATTGGGACGTTGTTTGGTTTTGCGTACGTACTCTTTGTCGATCGCGGATGGCTCTTTGTCACCAATCATCCCTATCAATTTGATTCATTCGTCGTGTTTGGGCTTCTCAGTTGGATTTTTGTCAATGTGACTATTTATCCTCTCCTTCGCATGGGTTTTTTTGGTCGCCGTGAAGGCACACATATTTGGATGGAAACGCTTATCTCGCATTTGCTCCTTGGAGTCACCATGGCCGGATTGGTGCAGTGGTTTCAACCGGTGTTTTTTATGGCCGCATAATTCTAAATTCTTTATGAGTGAAAGTTTTGAGCCCTTGTTTGGTGCGATTGATTTGCATGAGTTGTTGATACAAGAAGTATCTCTCGATTTATTGTATGAGGCTGAGTGTGCGAAGCGTACGAAAAAATGTGATCTGATAAATTTGTGATCCTATTTCCCCGCGTTCTCCTCCCCTTATCGAGGGGAGGGTTAGGGAGGGGTGTTTTTTAAAGCGGGTATGTTTCCGGTAAAAAATAAAACAGAAATCAAAGAACAACGTCGTTATTTACGTTTGCATGAAACAGGAGCGGAGAAATTATTATGGAATGCTCTTCGAGGAAAACAGTTGGGGGTTAAATTTCGTCGACAACATAGTGTAGGAAAATACGTTCTTGATTTTTATTGTAGTGAGAAACATATTGCAATCGAGGTTGATGGAGCTGTGCATTCTTTATCAGGTGCGAAACAATATGATGCGGGTCGAACAAGATTTGTAAACGATCATGGCATTCGAGTGTTTCGATTCACAAACGATGAAATTTTTGCAGACCTTGATAAAGTCATTGAGAAAATTGCTTGCCTTATTAACTTACATGCTTCAAAGAACACCCCTCCCTAACCCTCCCCTCGATGAGGGGAGGAGAAACGCGCTTATGTCCCCAACCATCCTCCATGTTTCCGACTACCTCGCTCTTCTCAACGAAGTCCTTCACGACCGCGTTCCCTCGAACGAAATCTTGATCGAAGGTGAGGTTTCGGATTACCGCGTTGCTCAGCAGAAGTGGGTGAGTTTTGATTTGAAGGATGAAAAAGCCGAGGCTGTTTTGAAATGCTTCGCGACTGTTTGGCAAATCACGACGCCGATTGAAGACGGAATGCGCGTACATGTAAAAGGGTTTCCAAAAATGTATGAGCGTTTTGGTACGTTGAAACTCAACGTTCAATCGATCGAACCCGTTGGTGAGGGAGCGTTGAAACGCGCGTATGATCTTCTTAAGAAAAAATTAGAAGCCGAAGGATTATTTGATGCTTCTCGCAAGCGAACATTGCCACGATTTCCAAAGAAGATCGGACTCATTACATCTCGAGATGCAGCTGCCTACGGAGATTTTTTACGCATCGTGAACAATCGATGGGGTGGAATTGAGATTTTGCACGCGCATGTGCATGTGCAAGGGCGAGAGGCCGTTGGTGAAATTCTTGGGGCATTTCATTATTTCAATGCGCTTGCCCTCGAGGATCGTCCGGATGCGATTGTTCTCACTCGAGGCGGAGGAGGACTGGAGGATTTACACGCGTTCAACGATGAACAAGTTGCACGTGCTGTGTATCAATCGCTCATTCCTGTTGTGGTCGCTGTTGGACATGAACGTGATGAATCGCTCGCGGATTATGTTGCGGACTTGCGTGCAAGTACGCCATCAAACGCGGCAGAGCGTATTGTTCCATCGCGCGCGGATGTGAAGTATGAAGTTGATATGATGCTTACACATAACGAACAACAGTTGCGGTTTGTGATGGACGAGTACCGCACGGTCGCAGATAAGATTGCAACACGTGTCGGACACATTCTCGAACGTGAGCGTGATCGATTAATTACGATTCGCACACGACTTCACGATCGTATAGAAGGTTGGTTGCCAACGATTCGAGAGTCAATCGAATCATCCGCAAGATTGCTTCGACAAGTCGATCCGACACGCATTCTCGCCCGTGGGTATGCGATTGTGCGCGTTGGCGGAGACATCGTTCGAGATACCTCGAAGCTTGCGATTGGTAAAGAGATCGCGATACAATTGGCCGGAGGTTCGCTCGACGCAGAGGTTTTACGTATAAACGGAAAAGGAAAACAAAAGTTGGTTTAGTGTGTCATTGCGAGAAGGAGTCATCGACGACGAAGCAATCTTTTGTTTTTATGAAAACGTATTTTTTTTACATCATGACAAATTGGAATAACGAGGTTTTGTATATCGGAGTAACGAATCATATTGCAAGACGAGTTTTTGAACATAAAGAGAAACTCATCGAAGGATTTACAAAGAAGTACAACGTGAATAAACTGGTTTATGTTGAGTCCTGTGAGGATATACGAGACGCTCTCACAAGAGAAAAACAATTAAAAGGAGGTTCGCGAAAAAAGAAAATTGATTTAATTATTAGCGATAACCCTCAGTGGAATGATTTGGCGCATACGTTATAAATGAAAGATTGCTTCGTACCTCGCAATGACACAATCTCAAAAAGATTGCTTCGTCGTCGAACTCCTCGCAATGACACACTATGAAAAAACAAAATACGATTGATTTCGCAAAGTCATTTGAAGAACTGGAGAAAATCACACAGTGGTTTGATTCGGAAGAACATTTGGATTTAGACAAAGGGTTGAAGCAATTTGAGCGCGGGCTTGAGCTTGCGTCTCTTTTGAAAGAAAAATTATCCGAAGTGGAAAATAAAGTGGTGGAGATTAAGAAAAAATTTGAAGCGTAAACATATGCAACTTTTATTACGTTGGCTTTTGAACACACTTGCTCTGATGGTGGTAGCAAACATTGTGCCGGGCATTCACATCGACACGTTTTACCATGCGCTCATAGCTGCACTTATTTTAGGACTCGCAAACGCACTCGTTCGCCCAATTTTAATTATACTCACATTGCCTGTCACGATTCTTACGCTCGGGTTATTTATTTTCGTGATCAACGCGCTCATGATTTTATTTGCAAGCTCGATCGTCAAGGGGTTTACCGTGACAGGATTTGTTCCGGCGTTTCTTGCCGCGATCGTCTTTTGGTTTATGAGCATGGTGACAAACTGGTTTATTCAATCAACAGAAAAGTAAAACGCCATGCGGCATTTTTTTATCGTGTCATTGCGAGCGCAGCGAAGCAATCTTTTCTACGGGACGCGCAAGATTGCTTCGTCGTCTGACTCCTCGCAATGACAAACTTTATGATGAAACACGAAAATATCTTTATTCTCTCGGTCGGTGGTTCTCTCGTTGTTCCAAAAGAAGGAATTGATCATGTGTTTCTTTCTGAGTTTCACAAACTGATTACACGAGAAATAAAAAAAGGATGGAGGTTTGTTATTGTGGTTGGTGGGGGAGCAACAGCAAGAGCGTATCAGTCAGCTGCGCGTAACGTTGGAAAACTTACAACCGATGATGCAGATTGGCTTGGAATTCACGCGACGCGATTGAATGGACATTTAATGCGCACACTTTTTCGCGATGTTGCGCACCCAATCATGATAAAAGATCCATCGCGTCCGATTGTGAAATGGAAAGGTTCCGTGCTCGTTGCGGCTGGGTGGAAACCTGGATGGTCGACGGATTATGTTGCGACACGTCTTGCAAAACAGATGAAAGCAACTACGATTATTAATCTTTCAAATATTGATTACGTCTACAACAAAGATCCAAACAAGTTTTTGGATGCAGAAAAAATCTGTGAGATTTCATGGAAAGATTTTCGTAAAATGGTCGGCAATGTTTGGGATCCTGGTATGAATGTTCCGTTTGATCCGGTTGCGTCCCGGCTTGCCGAGCAATCCGGCATGACCGTTGCCATTGTGAACGGAACAAATTTAAAAAATTTACAAAACGTCATCGAAGGAAAACGTTTTGTTGGAACGGTTATACGAGTTTAGAATGTAGGTCTGCGGAAGAGAGATCGTTGAAAAACTTCAAATTGTGTCATTGCGAGGAGGAGTCATCGACGACGAAGCAATCTTTTCTTCGGAAATACAAGGATTGCTTCGTCGTCGAACTCCTCGTAATGACAAAAAGATGAGTTTTTCAACGGTCTCGAAGATCGATTGACAAAATCGATCTTTTATGTTATGTTGAATCGTCCAATCTTGGACCAAATCAAAATCTCGAGGAGGGATTATGAAGATTGATGTGTCTGTCATCATGACCCCCGCACACGGGAAAATCATTTCAGAAGATGCGTTTCGCGTGAGCCAAAAGTCAACCGTTCCATTTTTTGTAACCGTTGTCGATGGGCATGGTCCAGGTCATTTGTTGAATGCGGAAACATCTGGTTTTTCACAATTTGTGGCAGATCAGTTGTCAAAGTTGTTTCAACAGAAAAAAAATGCAAATGCATTCGATGATATTTTTGATTGCGTGCAAAAACAAGTATCGGTGATGTATGGAGATTTACCGTTCGGTGCGGTTGCAAGCTGCTTGTGCATTCAACCTGACAGTCTGACGATCGCTCAAGCAGGAGATTGTCGATTGTATCGGTTTGATGTCGAAGAAGAGTGCGGATATACCTTGTTGACACAAGATCATTGTGTCGAGAACGCCAAAGAAATGATTCGTTTGCGCCCGTTTTATCAAACAGGACAGTTTGCTCCTATTGGAAATGGTTACGATGACTGGATGTCCGCTTTTCCCGAAGAGCGATTGCATTACAAAACAAAAGAAGGAAATTGGTCTACAAGTTCACTTGAACCTACACGTGGATTCGGTGATCCGGAATTTCATCCGGCATTTACACATGTCCCAGAAATTCGTTCGGTCGCGTTTGATGCCACACAGGAAGTCTTGTACGGATTTTGCTCTGACGGTGGGGCAAAAATTTTGCAGGAAGTGTTCAAATATACGCGTTGGAACGGAGGATGTCGAGATGAAGGATTTTTGGAACGTGTCTCCGCCACAACAAAAATGTTCATTCCGAATAAGCCAGAGGATGATGTGACGATCATTCTTCTCCGCATTCAACCAAACCTACCGACCTCGTAAAGGCCGGTTTTTATATTGACAAGGAGAATTATGTGTGTGATGATCGTTTTGCAACAGATAACCTGTATGCGTTTCAGTGGGAGAAACAGAAGATGAAAATGCTCTTTTTGGTCCTGATCGCGATCGTCCTGTGTGCAGCCTGCGATTCAGGTGATTTCAAGACAAAGCTCGTCGCATCGAATGCGCAAGCAAGTGCGACAGGTTCATCGAGCTATTTGCAGGTTGCCTATGCAACTAACAAGAATCGGACACTCACGATTCAGTTTGATTCCAATCTGGAACCGAACGGTCCCTACTGGGATCCTGTTCTCACGAGTTCTGGTTCCGCAGATCATGTCATCACACGCTTTCAAGATCCGTCTGTGCAATCAGGAAAAACCTTGCATGTTTACTTCAATGTGACAGAGCAGGGGAGTCCAAACAATACCTGGTACTGTGATTTCAATCGAAATCAAAATCAACCGCTTGACCAAAACGCAAAGGTCACCATTAGTCTCTTTGGAAAAACCTACAACGATTCGTCGGTGAAGTGGGCGCCTTCCTCAAAGGGGGGTTGTGCCGGCTTGATCGATATCAAACCCTAAAGGGTTCTCTCTCGTCTTCAGAAAAAAAGACGAGTTTTTATTTACAGAAAAAAGTTTTTTTGTTATTGTGGACTTCTTCCATTTTTTCGGAGGGTGATATGTTGATAGAGAAATGTGTCATTACTTTTCCCAAAAGGCGGGAGAAGGTCTCGGAAGATTGTCATGTGGTCGGTCGATCGCATGACGGCTCATTTTTTGCGGCCGTGGTCGACGGACATGGGGCGGAACATTTGCACCAAAAGATTGTTCGATTCACTGCATGTGCGACTGGTCAGCTTGCAGAACGTTTTGTCACAAAAAAAGACATGTTTTCGTTTCCGGAAATTTTTACGGAGACGGATCGTCACCTCACACAAGAATTCGGTGGTGAGCAAATCGGTGCGGTTGCCACGTGTGTCGTGATTGAACCTGCCTTTATGACGATCGCCCAAGTTGGTGATTGTCGTGTGATGCAATTTGATCCCATGTGGCATGATGGTTTGCGTCTGATTACTCGCGATCACAACTGCGAGAACCCACTTGAATATGATCGCTTGAGGCCGTTGTTTCAAACGGGAACATTTCGGCGCGTATGCTACGGACCGGAAGGTTACACGTTTTTTCGACTCCATCGTGCCTGTCAAGGTATGCCACTTGTGAGTGCTTCTCTTGCAATGACGCGCGGATTTGGAAATGCGGAGTTTCGTCCTGCATTCATTCAGACTCCGGAAATTCGATCAGTGCCTTTTCACGATCATGTCACAACTTTGTTTGCTCTTTGTTCGGATGGAGGAGCGGAAACGGTTCGAAAGACATTTAAGTTTCTCAAAAAGCATGCAATTGATGTGTCGAGACTCGATACATCATCACTCGAGAAGATCGCTCGTCGCAAATCACCGCTTCGTCCGGATGATGATGTGACGGCGATTTTTCTCAAGGTTTCGCCTTAACCGATTCTTTCAGGAGTCGGTTTTTTGTTGAGTTTTAGACTACGCGGTTTGCCAATTCATCTTTCAAAAGGTATGATTTCTCCTGTGAGATCCCACATTTCTTTTTATGGACATTCAAAAAACTATTCAGGCTGTTGCAAAAAAAACAAAATCAGAACTTCCATTTGGGTATCGGGTTGTGCTTTTTGGTTCGTGGGCTGAAGGCAATGCACAGGCAGGATCGGATATTGATATCGGCATTTTGGGAAAGAAACCGTTATCTCAACGTACGTTGGTTCAAATTCGTCAGAAAGTGGATGCTGTTCCGACGTTGCGTAAGATTGATATTGTTGATTTAGCAAGTACTTCAGAACGCTTTCGAACACGGGCGCTTAAGCACGCAAAACAATTATGAACGAACGCATTGAGTCATTTCATCAAGCCATCAAACGTTTGGAAGAAGCACTCGCAGAATCGGAAACCTCCTTAAACAGAGATGCCTCTATTCAGCGATTTGAGTTTACTGTGGAGCTTGCATGGAAATCCATCCAAAAATTTCTTGCCGCACAGCAAATTATTTGCCAATCTCCCAAATCTTGTTTTCAGGAAGCGTTTCAATTTGGTCTTATTGAGGATGATGAAAAATGGATTCTGATGATGGATGATCGAAATTTAACCGTTCATACGTATAATCAGGAGTTGGCAAAGGAAATTTATAATCGTTTGTCCGGATATATACCTCTTTTGAATGCCTTATATGTTAAATTGTCTTCTTAAATAGAATACGCGGCTCTGCATTTGACACAATTTCAGTTTCTCTCTATTCTATTCACAAATCCATTCGCCCAAGACAACAGGTTTCCGCCAAAGGCGGAGTAAGTCCTGTCGAGGTGAAACAAGTATCGTTTTTCGATACGTTTCATGTAGTCCAGGCGAGAGCTTGGATTTTTGTTTCGCTTAAGCGAAACAACCCTCCGTAGCTCCGCAAGGAGCGAAGGATGGGTACAATTAAAGGTCGAATATTTAAAAATCTTCTCAATTCTTTCCCTCACTATGCCAAAAACACGTGCTCAGAAACAAGTCATGATCGACGAACTTGCGGATAAGTTTGGAAAAATGAAATCCGTTGTGTTCACTTCCGTTTCCGGTTTTACCATGAGTGATGCAGACACACTTCGTGCAAAAGGTCGTGCGGAATTTGTAGATTTTTTGGTGACAAAAAAAACCCTTCTCGTTCGCGCGCTTGAACAAAAAGGAATCACCCTCTCAAAAGATGTTGTAGATGGAAGTATTTTAACTGCCATCAGCTATATCGATGAAGTTGCTCCGGCAAAAATCGTGAAAGATTTCTCAAAAGGACGAGAAGGCTTCAAGATGGTTGCGGGAATCCTCGAAGGTTCCTTCGTCGATAGTGCAGCGGTTAATCAACTCGCAAGCTTGCCAAGTAAACAAGAGCTTCTTGCCAAACTTGTCGGTTCTCTCAACGCTCCGATTTCCGGCTTTGTCAATGTACTTGCCGGTAATCTCCGCGGCTTGGTATGCGTTTTAAACGCGATTCAAGAAAAAAAAGTTTAAATTATTTTTTATTGTCATTCCGACCGAGGAGTCATCGACGAGCGGAGGAATCTCGCGAATACGTGAGATCCTTCGACTGCGCTGCGCTTCGCTCAGGATGACACAAACAACATTATGGAAATGGAAAACGTAGAAGTTCCAGCAAAGTTTAAAGCGCTCGTTGAAAGTGTTGAACAAATGTCTGTACTTGACCTTGCAGAACTCGTAAAACTTCTCGAAAAGAAATTCGGTGTGAGCGCAGCGGCTCCCGCTATGATGATGGCAGCAGGTGCCGCAGCAGGAGCTCCAGCCGCAGAAGAGAAAACATCTTTTGATGTCGAACTCACTGCTTGTGGAGACAACAAAATTGGCGTGATTAAAGTTGTACGCGAAGTCACCGGTCTTGGACTCAAAGAAGCAAAAGATTTGGTTGATGGCGCACCAAAAGTTGTAAAAGAAGGTTTGTCCAAAGATCAAGCAGAAGAAATGAAAAAGAAATTAACAGACGCAGGCGGAACAGCGGTCATCAAGTAAAATTAATTATCCGCGTTTCATGCGCGGATTTTAATTTTATCCTGAGCGAGTTCGACGAGTCGAAGGATCTCATCCACAAAATCGCTGTAAAAGGCGATTTTTTTGTTTCCCCCTCCTTCACAAGGAGGGGGTGAGGGGGTGGTCTTGATTGACAGATTCTCGTTTTTCTGGTAAAAACTCAGGTCGCGTTTTCAATCAAATAATTGTCGATTTGCTTGAGAGTGCGACAGGACTCGTGCGATATTCATCGTGTCCAGTCGTTTGCACTCTCCCTTTGCCACGTCGCTCGCGAGCGACGTGGCTTGGCGGATGATGGCACCCATGCTTCTTTCGAAGCGTGGTGATGTTTGTCCGCCACCCTTGTGAGTGCGAGTAGTCGTCTGCATTTTAATGCGATGGAACCAGTGCACTCACCCCTTCGGTAACAGGATTTGATTCACCTTGAATCCTGTTGCCCTCTTTTTCCGGAAGTCGAGAAGGTCTCGAATTTCGGATTTGAGAGTGCGAGGTGCTGCCTGTACTTTACGTTGGTGCAACTGCACTCTCCCTTTGAGAGTGCGAGGCGCTGCCTGTATTTTACGTTGGTGCAATTGCACTCTCCAACTTTGGCGGACGAGTCAAGCATTGCCGATTTTCGGTGAGGCGAAATGTGTCCGCCACCTTTGTGAGTGCGAGAAACATTCTGCTTAATGAAGTGATACTGGTGCTGCACTCACCCAACTTGGCAACAGAATTCGATTCACTTCGATTTCTGTTGCCCTCTTTTTCCGGAAGTCGAGAAGGTCTCGAATTTCGGATTTGAGAGTGCGACACGATGAATGCGATTTCCATCGCGTATCGGCACGTGTGCTCTCCCTTTGAGGGTTCGAAGCGGCAACTGCGAAATTTTCGCGTGAAGTTTTATGAACCATCCTCCTTGGCGGACGAAAGAAGATTTGCGAGAAGGTCTCGCGTCGGAAGTATGTCCGCCACCAACGGCTCTTTCGAGAGTCATAGCAAGGAGTCATGATGTCTCGATTCATCGGGATTCAACACCGGACAAAGAAGACAAAGGAGGGCGAAGCTCGCCCGACCGTTGTCGCGATTCTCGAATCGGGAAAGAAGCCTGTTTCGATCGAACTTGAAACCGAGGATGAGGAACTGAATTTTGCTCACGGGCGTTTTGTGACAAAGTGGCGCACGCTTGAAGAAGGGGAAGATGTTTCCGCCGTCCCAGCGTGGCAACAGCGTACGATCGGTAAGGGTGACAAGCAAAAGCAGCAAGTTGCGGTTTCGTGGGATGGACTCGCAAAGCATGATGTCGTCACGATGGTTCTTGGTGGCAGTGGCGATAACTTTGCCTTCGCACTTTCGCGCAAAGCAGAAGATGTTGGTGCGGTCGTTCAACGCTGTACCGGTAAGACACTTCATGATGCGCGTGGCGAGCGTGACAAGTCTGAAGATGCAACACTCCTTGCGGAGATCGGTCGCGATTCACCGGAGCTCACCTACAAGTGCGAAGTGCGCGATCGTCGGTACATTACAGTTCGGGAACTTTGGTTCCAGCTCCGTGACGCGATGAAGTATCGCATTGCCTGTGAAGTCCAGTTGTGGCAAAAGCTGAACGGCGAGCGGTTTCGGCAACCGGACGGATTGTATCCGGAAGGGTCGATTGAAGACGCATTTAACGCCCGCAAGGCGAGCGACGCTATTTTTCAAGGTTTGCTTGCTCGTGAGAAGCAGATCGAGAAGGAGTTGGTTACTGCGCTCGAGGAAACGACTGTGTGGCCACTGTTCCAGCGTGAAGAGTACAAGGGTTGCGGACCGCGGACGGTTGCGCGACTCATTGCGTCTGTTGTTGACATCCGGCGTTTCGTTGTGAAACCGGATGAGGCGGAGATGCAGAAGTTGAAGCAAGAGTGTGCCGAGATCGAACGTAAATATGCAAACGATCTTGCTCGCATCAGCCTTGCGGACTGTTCGTTCAAAGATGCTGGTGGGCAGAAGTATTGGAAGTTGCAGAAGCTTGCCTCACAAACCGGTTCGGAAGATCTAAAGCGTGCGGTGCAGTTGCACAAAAAGCGTCATCAGTTGCGGCAGAAAGCACAGGAGAAGAGCGAATCCAAGCTCGTCGCGTTTTGCGGCGTGCATGTGATGCAAGGTGGAAAGTTCCCGCGTCGGCGTACGGGCCAGACATCCAACTGGAGTCCGGCAGCACGACAGGCGTTGTACCTGCTCGCGGAGCAATGGGTGAAGCGTCCGGATTCACACTGGGGCCGCAAGCTCAAGGAAAACAAGGCGCGGCTGCGCGTGATTCATCCTCAGGTTCTCGAGATCGAAGGAAAGAAGCGTTACACCGACGGGCACATCCACAAGATGGCCTGCTGGCGCACCGCAACGCAGTTTGTGCGTAAGCTCGCAAACGACTGGATGAAGCTCGAGGGTTCACCTCAAGTGACATCCACCGAAGTGAAGAAAGCTGCGTAAGTTCTTTAACAGTTGAGAGTGCGACGCATGTTTTGCAAGTTTTTTGCGAGAGGTCGGCTGCACTCTTCCACATGCACGAGATCCTCACCGACCTCGTGTTTTTTTGTTCAAAAATCCCCGACGAGATGTCGAGGAATTTTCGTGTGGGTGTGCCTATAAGAGGTACGTCTACTTTTGTCGATACAACTTCATTCCTTCAATGATCAATGTCGTTCCATTATCTGCAAACGTATTAAAGACATCGTATGTTTTTTTAAAAACAGCTGAGGTTTTTGTCATTTGAATGGATCCGTCTTCGAATTTTTTTGTGATCACGTACGTTCCATGGTCTTTGGTGGAAGAATCGCTGGTCATGGTGTATGTGCCGTTTTTAAACGTATAGACAACGAACCATTTGTAACCATCTTTGGTTGTTCCTTCTCCGCGCCAGGTTCCTGTGAAGGCATCGATGTTTTCTTGTTGTTTCGATGAATGCTCTGATAAAGGTGTTCCACGCAAAAGAAAGAGACTTCCTGCAATGACGATCAAGATAGTTACAAGGATCCAACCGATTGTTTTGTTCATTTTTTTTTGCATAGGTTAGTTCCTCAAGTGACTTGCGGCAATCGAATAAAGTTTTGAGCCAGATAAAAGGTAAATCGTATAATTTTTTTCGTCAACCGCAAATCCTTTGAGATTATCAAATGCATCGGATTGATATTGCACAAGAAACGCACCCGTCTCTTTTTTATACACGATTAAGCGTTTGTTTTTCGGTTCCAAAAGATAGAAAAAAGTACTATCTGGATCCGTCCAAATGTCCGTCGCTTGTGTGACGGGTGGATCCACAAGGCCAATGGTCCATCCGACTTCACTTCCGTTTTGGAATCGGATGACCTGTCCAGATGATTTTAAAACGTACAAGGAACCATCGAGAATAAACGAAACAGCCTGATTCAGTGAAGTCGTTTTGGAAGTGATCCATGATTGTCCCGCTCCAAATCCTTCTTCAGATTTATTTGCGCGGATGATTTGACTATCCGATCCGTCCGGTGAACTTTGTAATAAATAGAGTCTGTTTGCATAGGTGACGAGTGATTTCCATCGCCCTTCTTCGAGAGGAGCACTTACAGGAACAGAGGTATTTTTTGAAGCATCAAATGCAAAAAGGAGATTTGCGGAATCAAGAAGATAGAGCTGTTTGTCATCTTCTGAAATGGAGATGATTTCATTTGTTGTGATGGGGGATGTGTTTGCGACTTTGAATACTTTTAGTGTTTGATCAAGACGATACAGATTACGATCTGTGCCTGTCACAAAAAGTTCTGCATTAAAACGAATAAATTTACTTCCGGAAATGTCTGGTGAACTGGAAGTGAGATCTCCGAGAAGGGCAGGATTAGGAACATGAACAATATGACGCAATTCATCCATAGCCGTTTCAATGTCTAGGGTGAATTTTTTTATCTTCATCTCTCTTTCTGGAAGATTATCAGGAAGTTCATGCAGAAGCGAGGTTGCTTGCTGGTACAAGGTTCGAGCTTGAGGTTCATCACGATAAATAAGTGCTCCACCCGCACGATCCATAAGATCTTGGATAACCATTACTTGTTGCTCATACGCTTTTTGTTCTGCGGATTTTGCACGTTGTGTTGAGAGAAATTTTAATCCAAACCCAAGGAGAATAAGAAGGAATAAAATGACAAGAAGGAACTGCTTTGTTTTTCGAGAAAGAAATTTTCTTTTCAGTAGTAGATTTTTTCCTTGCTGAAAAACGTTTTGTTTTTGTGAGCTCAATGTTTCAAGGAGTTTTGTGTGAGCTTCTTTCTTGAAGAGAGCTGTGGTGATATTTTTTGTCTGTTTTATGATGCGTTTTGAAAGGTTTAAAACGAATCGTCCGATCGCTCGCATCCACCGAAGAGTCATTTTTGATTTCGTTTCGCCACGTTTGAGATCTGTAAGGATACGAGATTTTTCTGTTTGTTTTTTATAAAAAGCGAACAACATTGCTTTGATTCCATGAAGAAGATTTGGTTTTTGATCCTCAAGCAGTTTTGTTGTTTCATCCTGATTACGTACAAAAGAATCAATGGAGACATCCGATAACGGTTTTGCATGCGCTTCTGTGACGCGCGAAATCGGATCTTCGGCTTTGAAAATGATGAGATGTAACCCATCATTGTGTGAAAAATATTGTCGTATTTTTTCTGTCGCGCTTTTTGGTGGAAGGCTTGTGAGAATGCTGTTTAAATCATCAATAGGGACGACACGTTGTAGATCTTTTTGACAGACACAAAAAACATCTCCACTTTCTAATGTTCCATCGAGAACAACCGCAAACGGTTTTTCCCATGTCGGAAGGGCTTGTTCTGTTTGAATACTTCGAAAGATGTTGAAAACTTGGTAACGTTGTGAGGGCTTGCGATGTAAAAATAATCCAGAAAGTTCTCCTGCTCCAGAGAGAAACATTTGATCCTCGCAAATGATTCCAACGGCCGCATGAAAATGTTGAATGGGAACATAAAATCTTCCTTCACGCACAAGATGCGAAAGACTCTCGTTGAGTGCACCCAGAAATTGTTCAAAGCGATGCTGTGCATTTGCCTCTAGACCAAAGGAATTCGTCAAGCGATGGACTTGGTCACTTAGAAGCTGAAGGAGTGTTTCCGACTCCGTATTTTTTTTGCTCAAATAGGTGAGGACAAAAACAAACCCATTACGTCCTTCCAGGGGAAGAATGCAAGAAAGTCCATCAACGTGCTCTTGTGGCGTTTTAGGCTCGTATTTTGCGGCTTTGAGGTAAGAAGGCATACGAATCGTTGCGTTTGAGGGTATGATTGTGTACATTATACCTGGATACTTGCTTGGTGCAACCGAATTGTATGCAAAAACACATCTTTAACATTGAACAAATGTTTGGATCAAAAACACGGGCTCGATTGATGAGTCTTTTTTTGCAACAACCAAAAGAGGTCTTTTATGTCCGTGAGCTTACGCGACGCATCGAAGCTCAATTGAATTCCGTAAGACGCGAGCTCAAAAATTTGATGGACATGGGACTTATTTTAGAAAAACAATCGGATCGTTCGCGTTTGACAACGACACTTGCGGAAAAGAAAAAATATTATACCGCGAATACAGATTTTATTTTGTTTGATGACTTACGCTCTCTTTTTCAAAAAGTTCAAATTTTATTGAAACAAAATTTGGTTCAAGAAATTGATAGCAAGGGAACCATTTATTATTTTGCGTTTACAGGACGTTTTGTCGACGCAAAAGATATTCAGACAGACATTCTGATTGTTGGAGATATCAAACAATCTCTTTTGGAAGAGATGATTAAAAAATTTGAATTGGAGATTCCGTACGAAATTAATTACACCCTCATGCCGAAAGAAGAATTTCGGGATCGTCGACAGGTTGCAGATCGGTTTCTTTCGACGATTTTGAATGCGGAAAAAGTTGTGATGATTGATCGGGTTTAATGTATGCATCTTTTTATTTGCGCGCAAGATATCCATTTCATGACACTTGGGATTGTGCATGAGACGGGAGAAATTCTTGAGGAAACATTTGAAGTTGCACCGGAAAAATATTTGGAGACGATTGATGGATTTTTGAAAAAACAACAAGAATCTCTTGAACATGTTGATCGTCTTTTGATCGTGACAGGACCCGGTTCCTTTACCGCAAGTCGTGTAAGTGTGACGATCGCAAATACCATTGCGTTTGCTCTGAATATTCCAGTCATCTCGCTTCCAAATCCGAACCGATTGTCCATGACGGATCTGTGTTCACAATCTAAAGGAATGCATCCAGACGTTTTTGCTTATCCGATGTATGATCGACCACCAATGACAACAAATTGAAAATTGAAGTACTATAAAATACAAGCGGATCTCTTATTCTTAAAATGCCCATTTTATGAATTTTGTCACCGATATTTTGCAAGGACCTCTTTTAGAACTTTGGCGCACAACGATCGCCTATATTCCAAATTTCATCGGAGCTTTCATCGTTTTTTTAATCGGTTTGTTGATTGCTACTGTATTACAAAGAGCCGTGAGACAAATTATTGAGATATTACATATTGATGATTTATCTCAAAAACTTGAGATAAAAGGACAGTTTGAACGAGTTGGAATTCGTCTACATATAGGTATCCTTCTTGGATGGATCGTGAAATGGTTTTTTATTATCGTGACACTCATCGCAGCGACGGATATCCTTGGATGGAAAGATGTGACGGATTATTTGAAACAAGTGGTTTTATTTGTTCCAAACGTCATGATCGCGGTGATTATTTTACTTGCGGGAATTTTGCTCGCGAATTTTGTACAGAATATTGTTCGTTCTGCTGTAGAGGCAGCGCATCTCATGTCCGCACATTTTTTGGCGGGGATGGCAAAATGGGCCATTCTTATTTTCAGTTTTATGGCGGCGCTTGTACAACTACAAATAGCGCCTGATCTGATTCGTGTTTTGTTTACAGGTCTTGTTTTTATGCTTGCCCTTGCGGGTGGACTCGCATTTGGGCTTGGTGGAAAGGAACACGCATCACAATTTTTGAATCGATTAAAAAAAGATATTTCTTCTGAGAATTAGAAAATGGAACGTTATCACTACGGACAATTAAGATTTTGGGAGATGGTCCCCGGCCTTTTGGTGTGGGGGTCTTTCATTTTCGCTGTCGTTTTTTCTTTTGTGAAGCCGCTTTGGGTGATTATTTTTATTATTGTTTTTGATCTGTTGTGGCTGTATCGTGTTTTGTATTTTAATATTTTTGTGGTGATGACATGGATAAAATATCATCGTGCGATTCGGGTGGATTGGCAAGAAAAAATACAGACGATTCCTGTAGCAAACGAGATTATGCATTTGGTTTTTTTACCGACGTACAAAGAATCCTACGATATTATCGCAACGACCCTACAGTCCCTAGAGGACAATTCGTTTCCAAACAATCGCATCTTCATTGTGCTCGGTGGAGAAGAAGGAGATCAAGAACAATTTACGTTGATCACAAAAAAGGTTCAAGAGAAATTTGGATCCATTTTTAAAAAAATTCTTTTTACGCTTCATCCAAAAGGATTGCCAGATGAAATTCCCGGAAAGGGTTCCAATTTGAATTGGATGGGGCACCAAACAGAAGAAATGTTGAAAAAGGATTTTCCCGAAATTCCCGATCAATCCATCATTGCTTCTGCTTTTGATGTGGATACGATCGCCCATCGTCACTATTTTTCCTATCTCACGTATTTGTTTTGTACCATAGAAAACCCGACACACAGTTCCTATCAACCCGTCGCTCTTTTTTCAAATAATATTTGGACAGCGTCTGCTCCTGTGCGCGTCGGCGCATTTGGAACAACGTTTTGGTTATTTGGTGAACTTGCCCGTTCTGAGCGTCTTTGGACGTTTTCCTCGCATTCCATGCCGTGGAAAATGTTGCGTGACGTCCGATTTTGGCAAAAAGATATTGTAAGTGAAGATTCCCGTATTTTCATGCAGGCTTTTCTACATTATCATGGAAATTATCGCGTAACCCCGATGTTTCTTCCTGTTTCGATGGATGCTGTGACGGGATCGACGTATCGTGAATCTTTGGTCGCTCTGTATCGACAAATGCGTCGATGGGCATGGGGAGTAGAACATCTTCCGTATTTAATCGATGGATTTAAAAAAGATGCGTTGATTCCAAAATGGAAAAAATTTCAGTATATTTTTAACCATATTGAAGGCATGTATACTTGGGCGACCGCACCCATTATTATGTTTTTGCTCGGATGGTTTCCCCTTTGGGTTGCAAAAGGGAATGTAAATGCCATCACGCAAGCAGCTCCGTTTACCCTCGAGCAAATCATGAGATTGGCTTTGATCGGAATGTTTTTATCCGCGTCTATGTCACTCACATTGCTTCCACAACGACCTGGGCATGTGCGCCCACATGCATGGATTATTATGCTTTTGCAATGGGGACTGTTACCGATCACGTTTATTCTTTTCGGGTCGTTTCCGGCCATAGACGCACAAACGCGTTTTATGATGGGAAAATATTTGGGGTTTGAAGTGACTCGGAAACAACGGTCGAAGGAATCGTAATTTTTTTGTATGTCACCAACCGTTTTTGTACATATTGTTGCATGGAATTCTCTTTCATTTCTTCCGGATCTTCTCGATTCGCTGTTTAAACAAACGTATACGGATTTTTCTGTCCTCGTGATTGATAATGGATCAACAGACGGTGTTGGTGCGTTTTTAGAAGAAAAATATCCGAACGTGCGTTGTTTACGCAATGCACGAAATTTGGGATTTTCCGCCGCGCACAATCAAGGAATTCGTTATGTGATTGAGCATGTCGAACAAGATGCTTTGCGTGATAAATTTATTCTTGTCACGAATCCGGATATTATTTTTACTCCGACATTTTTGGAAGAATTGATGCATGCTACCGAAGGGAAAGAACAAATCGGATCCTTTGGGGGGAAATTATTGCGTGCCTATGGGGACGGTGTTTCGGACGAGGCTCTCAAAAAAGCAATTCATTCAGATTTGATCGATTCAACAGGTTTGCAACTGCATAAAAATTTTACTTGTACAGACCGTGGTTCTGGAGAAATGGACAAAGGACAATATGATGTTTCGGAAAACGTTTTTGGTATAACCGGAGCTCTTGTGCTGTATCGCGCAAGTACACTTCAACACATTCGTTTTAAGGATGAATTTTTTGATCATGATTTTTTTGCTTATAAAGAAGATGTGGATTTGGCTTGGCGCTTGCGACAAGCAGGTGTGGGCGCGTGGTATCAATCGACAGCGATCGCGTACCATTATCGCGGGATGTATGGTCAAGAAAAGATGGGATGGATCGATCGCCTACGTCATCGAAAATCGAAATCGCGTTTGCGGAGTTATTATTCTACAAGAAATCATTGGGCAATGCTTTCAAAAAACATGGATATTTTTTCCTTTATCGTGTTTTTCCCGTATCTCTTTTTGACAGAGATGGCGCGATTTGTGTATGTGTTCTTTTTTGAAGGTTCAAATCGTCGTGCGATCGCGCATGCGATTTTATGGATTCCACGTATGTTTCAGAAACGTCGTTCGATGAAGAACATCAAAACTGTTTCTGTTTTTCGTTTGATGAAGCAATTTGCAAAATAGTATGAAAAAGGATGTTTCTATTTTGATTGTACATTTCAATACACCACGACTTTTGCGTCAAACACTCAAAGGTATTTTTTTGATGCGGACACAGGTCTCGTTTGAAGTGATCGTCATTGATAATAATCCGCTCATGCGTGTTTCGGAGATGATTCAAAAAGAATTTTCTGAAGTGAAATGGATTAGATCCGAAAAACATTTGGGATTTGGAGGAGGAATGAATCTCGCAATGCAACATGCGGTTGGGCGATATTTGTTTGTGTTTAATCCAGACATTATTTTGCTCGACCATGTTCTTGATACGCTCACGGTTTACATGGACGGGGAGAACGATGTTGGCCTTGTCGCTCCGCGTCTTTCAAATCCGGACCACAGTTTGCAATACAGTTGTTATACATTCATGAAACCAGAAATCGTTTTGTATCGACGTTTGCCTTTTTTTTCCGAGACAACGTTTGCAAAAAAAGCGATTGATACCTATCTCATGAAAGAGTGGGATCATGCAGAATTGCGAGATGTGGATTATGTTCTTGGGGCCGCAATGTTTGTGCGGAGAAAAGCGTATGAAGACGTGGGAGGATTTGATCCAAAATTTTTTGTGTATTTTGAGGATCAGGATTGGTGTCGTCGTTTTTGGAAAGCGTCCTGGCGCGTTGTGTATTATCCAAAAGCAGAATTATTGCATTATCATCGTCGAGAAACCGCTTCGGGTGGATTTATGGCGCAACTCTTGAATCCACTGACACGCATACAAATGCAAAGTGCGCTATACTATTTTAGGAAGTATCGACGAGAAAAAAATCCTCGAGAGCAATTTTTTTTAACAACATTTCATAAGTAGTGTGTGAAATATCGTCTCATTCACAAGATTTTTTTAGGAGGTCTCTTGTTTTTTTGTGTATGGTTTATCGCCTGTATTTTTTCGGCTGTGGTTATTTTTTCTCACGCGATAGAGGGTGTGAATACATTGCATCTTGTGAAATCGCAGATTCAAGAGGTTCAACTAAAAGAAGCATCTGTTTCTGTTTTGCATGCGCAGAAATCATTTCAAGATGCCGAAAAATATTTCCCTCTCTTTTTAACCGCACGTATCGTTCCTTTTGTTGGAACGTACGTTCGTTCGACACAAAGATTTGTTCAGATTGGGAATGATGTAACCGGTTCCCTTCATGCGCTTTTTGAAATCAAAGACAGTCTTTTGTCGTTATCCGGACTCACAGAGGAAAATGTGACAGATGCTCTTCAGGGAAATTCTGTCCGAGTGTCGTTTCATGATTTACCTGCACAAACAAAACACCTTCTTCTTTCTCGCATCGAAGTCGCGGGAGAACAATCCAGTTTTTTATCGAATCGTCTCAGTATTGCACGCATGGAGCTTGATGCCCTTTCAAAAAAACAAGGCGGGTTCCCTTTTTTTTCATTGAGTGAAAAAATGCGCCTTGATCTTGAGAACGCACAAAAGACGATAGATCACGTTGCGCGTTTTGCCTCTCTTTTTCCTGCATTTTCGGGAATGGACGGGACAAGTCAATTTCTATTGTTGTTTTTAAATAATGCCGAACTAAGACCATCCGGCGGATTTGCGGGAAGTTATGGAATCGCTAAAGTGACAAAGGGGACTGTTGAATCGATAAAAACAGCGGATGTGTACGCTCTTGACCGTGCAGCCTCTCAAGTTGTGACGGAACCTGCTCCGTTCCCGTTGCAAAAATATAATGAAACACCTGTTTGGTTTTTTCGTGATGCAAATTGGTCGCCAGATTTTGTTGTGAGTGCGCAAAAATTTATGGAACTGTTTGTGCGAGAATCGAGCGTGCTTGCCACAGACGTACAAGAGATTATTCCATCTGCAAATAATCTTGATGGCGTGATTGCCTTTACACCACTTTTTATCATCGACGTCTTAAAAATTATCGGTCCTCTTACCGTTGGCGGTCAGACATTTACTTCTGAGAATATTTATTCAACCCTGGAATATCAAGTCGAAAAAGGATTTGCCAAGCAAGGACTTCCTGAATCACAACGAAAAGAAGTGATTGGAGATTTGATGCAGGAGATGCTTGTAAAAGTATCTGATCTTCCTTTGTCAGATTGGTTTCGTATTTTTAACGCAATAGAGCACGCGTTTCAAACACGTCAATTTTTTGTCTATCACGCAAATAAGGAAACGGAATCTATTTTAGAAAAAGTTGGATGGGCAGGAAATTATGTCTTGAACACACAAGATGTTCAACTTGTTGTTGATGCAAATCTTGCGAGTCTCAAAACAGATCCATCCGTTGATCGAACTATCAAATACGCACTCTTCAAAAATACAAGCGGAGAATGGATAGGGCGTACAACTCTGACGTATAAGCATGTGGGTGCGTTTGATTGGAAAACATCACGATATCGAACCTACACACGATTATTTGTTCCAAAAGGTTCCGAATTGATTCGTGTCACAGGAGCTTTTCAAAATGATCGAATAAAAAACCCTGAAAAAGACGTCGGGACTGCCGATATTTCAGAAGAACTAGGCATGACCGTTTTCGGAGCGTTTACATCGATCGAACCAGGGGAAACGCATGCATTAATTTTTGAATATAAAATTGCGAATACTGTTAAAACGGCGATCGATCGAGGTTTTTACGATTTGACAGTGTTTCAACAAAACGGCGCCTTCAAAAAATCGTTGACGCTTGACCTGAATTTTGATACACAGGTGATGTACGCAACTCCTCCAGAGGATTCACGTGAATTGGGAGATAAGCATTATCGCTTGAACACTATTTTAGATCAGGATAAAAGGTTTGAAGTGGGTTTGTAAATATGTTCGCAAAAAAAATTGGGATTGATCTTGGGACAACGACCGTTTTGGTCTATGTCCCAAAGCGGGGGATCATTATTCACGAACCTTCGGTCGTGGCGGTTTCGTATACGGATAAAAAAGTTTTAGCGGTCGGAAAAGAAGCAAAAGACATGCTTGGGAGAACACCAGACACCATCATTGCGCGTCGTCCGCTTAAAGACGGTGTGATCGCAGATTATCGAACGACAGAAGCGATGTTGCGATATTTTATTAACAAAGCTCTCGGAGGATTTCGATTATTTCGTCCAGAAGTTATGGTGGCTGTTCCGGGCGGAATTACGTCCGTTGAGCGTCGTGCGGTGATTGATGCGACTCTTGCTGCGGGGGCAAAGGCGGCTTACATCATCAAAGAACCAATTGTTGCTGCGATTGGTGCCAATATTCCGATCGGTTCACCAAGCGGCCACATGATTATTGATATTGGCGGTGGAACCTCTGAAATGGCGGTGATTTCTCTTGGGGGAATTGTTGCTTCTGAATCTGTGCGAATTGGCGGGGTAAAATTTGATGCGGCCATTTCAGAATATATTCGTCGAAAATACGGACTCGCGATTGGAGAACGCACCGCAGAAGATATTAAAATTCAAATCGGAGCCGCCATGTTTTTGTCTGATAAATTGACCATGGAGGTGAAAGGACGCGATATGATCACAGGGCTTCCAAAAATTATTGAAGTTACATCTGATGATGTAACAACCGCTATTCAAAATGAATTAGAGGGAATCGTCGCAACCGTGAAAGAAGTTTTACACAAAACGCCACCGGAGCTTTCTGCAGATGTGATGGATCGCGGAATTGTTCTTTCTGGAGGTTCGTCACAACTACGTAGTCTTGATACGTTGATTGCAGAAGCAACAGGAGTCCCGACGTTCCTTGCCGAGGATCCACAACAGTGTGTTGCAAAGGGTACCGGTATTGCACTTGAGAATCTTGAGGCGTATAAGCGAAGTATTTTTACAAGCTAAGAAACATAAGAGTTATGAAGTTATGGAGTTATGAAGTCTTGGATGGTGTGTTTTTTAAAAAGGAAAAAACTTTCCAATACATTCATTTCATAACCCCACCACTCCATAACTTTTGTCTTATGTCTTTAAACCTGCTCCCTTTAACCCGACCCATTATCTATGCCATCGACGCTTGGTCCGCGAATCAAAAAAAGAAGTCCGGAGTTGAGACGTACGCATATCAACTGATTCAGACGATGAAACAACATCCGCTTGAGCAAAACGAGCGTGTTGTTTTGTATTCGCCAACGAAACTTCAAGGCCCACTCGCAGAATTACCAAATGGGTGGGAAGAAAAAACATTATCGTGGCCGTTTCGGTTTGGATGGATGCAAGGACGTGTGAGTTTAGAATTATTTCGTAGACCACCAAGTGTGTTCTTTGTTCCCGCACAAGGAATTCCACGACGACTTCCGACGGTTTCCTGTCCGATTGTGACAACGATTCATGATGTTGGTTTTGCACGAAGACCAGATTTGTATGATGCGGCATCTCGCAAACGTTTAGTAAAATTGACCAAGCGATCTGTTCGAAATGCATCACATCTCATCACCATTTCCGAATTTTCGAAGTCCGAGATTGTATCGATATATCGTGTTTCACCTGATCGCATCACAACAACACATCTTGCTGCCGACACATCCATCTACAAGCAACTCTCACAAGAAGAGATCGAACCTGTGCTAGAGCGAAATCGACTCGGAAAACATTTTTTCTTGTATGTGGGACGTCTTGATCAAAAGAAAAATGTGGAAACCATCATTCGCGCATTTGATCAATTCAAACTTGATCGCGGAGTTGGGGATCCGTACGAACTTGTTTTAGTGGGGGAGCCAGGTTTTGGTTTTGCTTCCATGAAAAATTGGATCGATCATGCACGTTCTAAAGATCAAATCCACACGCTCGGATATCTCGAAACATCAGATATTGCCGCGCTCATGAATGCTGCGACCGCTTTTTTGTTTCCTTCTTGGTACGAAGGATTCGGCATTCCAAATTTGGAGGCGCTTGCGTGCGGAGCTCCGCTTATTCTTTCGGATATTCCAGCGCATCGTGAAGTGATTGGTGATGCGGGATTATTTGTTTCTCCCGAAAATGCGGATGCGTTTGCAAAAGCAATGAAACAAATCGTCGAGGATCCTACGTTCAAAGAGACATTGAATCAAAAAGGGCTTGCGCGCACGGCTCTTTTTGATTGGAAAAAGACGGCTGAGAAAACATGGGAAGTTCTAAAGGGTCTGGTATAATTCATTTGTATGGATAAACTTCTTTTGGAACTCACTCATCTTGGCCTCTCAGAAAAAGAGGCGCTCGTTTATCTCTCAGCGATTGAACTTGGGCCAGCGCCTGTACAAGATATTTCGCATAAAGCAAAAGTGAACCGTGCGACAACGTATGTGATGATTGAATCGCTCAGTTCACGCGGTCTCATGTCTACGTTTGTGAAAGGAAAGAAACGGTTTTATTCAGCAGAAAGCCCAGATCGTTTATTGTCTATTTTGCAAGTTCAAAAACAAGAATTAGAAGTCAAACAAAGCGAATTAGAAAAAACATTGCCGATGTTGCTCGCCCTTTTTAATGCAGAAGGGGCAAAGCCACAGATTCGTTATATTGAAGGACCAGAAGGTTTGCAAACGATGCGTGAATCGTTTGAAAAAATGGAGGGGGAGTTTATTCAAATTGTCTGCGTCGATGAAGCACAAACTATGAAGGAGATGATGCAAGATCATCCGCGTCATGCCGCTTCGTTACACGAAAAGAAAACACCTCATCGGATCATTGCGGTTATGGATAAAAAAACACATTTGGATATTCCGCACGTCGGCGTCGGTGAAATTCGTTGTGTGCCATTATCCGAGTTTCCTTTGCACGGAGAAATAACCGTTCGTGGAAATCATGTGTATCTGTTTTCGTATCGTTCCGCTATTTTGTCGATTGTGGTCGTAAGTAAAGAAATGGCCGATGCTGTGCGTGCTCTTTTTGATCTCGCCTGGAAAGGAGCAGAGTCCTATATTTCTGTAAAGCGCTAAATAGAGACCTTTGAAAAACTTATATTTTGTCATTGCGAGGAGTTAGACGACGAAGCAATCCTTGCATTTTGGACAAAAAGATTGCTTCGTTGTCGATGACTCCTCCTCGCAATGACACAATTTTTTAGTTTTGCAACGGTCTCATAAAAAAAACCACCTGTTGTGATGGGTGGAGTGAGAGCAGCGAAGATTGGAGAGAGGGCCATTCTGTTTTGTGTTGAACGCCTATGCATTCGAGAAAACAGGAACGGTTCGGTTTTTTCACGAACATCGGGCGAGGTCAAGAAACGGTTCGGTTCGGGAATGGGACTGTTTTTACGTTGCGAGAGTCGCTAGCCACCACCTACATTGCAGTGCATATTTGGCCTGATTGCTATGGGATCTTCAAGGAGGTTCATCCTCGAATACGCATAGAGGCACACAATACGTTGGGCTTTTGCGCTCATCTCGCACTCGATAAAAACAGAAACCATGCTTTCATTCCTTATCCGTTGGTTTTCGACACTTCGCCGATTAAGCCCTCCTCCTTTCGATTGGAGAAGATAATCAATCTATCAGTTTTAGATGAAAATGTCAAGGTATTATGTTGTCGAAAGGTAACAAAAAAGACGTCCGATAAAGGATGTCTTTTTTTGAGGGAGAGATTTGGTCTTTCGACCGGCGCAGGACACAAGAGAGATAGATATTATGTCACATGCCGGTCGAAAGCAATTTGGGTACGATGATTCTAGCTATGAAGTATTTTATTTTCAGACCTCACCAAAATAATCTGATGGTTTCTGAAGATCGTACAACGGATGCTTACAGGCTAATGCCCATAAACATCCGTTGCACAGCACATTTTTTGAGAGTTTTTTTGATTTTTTTGTTAAAAAATCTGGCGAGTATTCAGCATCGGACTTGTCAGGAAAACACGATTCCCTTTCACATAAGCATGAGGGTTCGCTGTGTCATCAAACCTCCATGCTCGTATCCGTTGAAGAATAACGAGCTGTTATTGAAAGAAGATCAGGACGACTACACCGATGATATACGCACCGGTGATGTACGGCATGATGTTTCCGAACCAGACGTGTCCGGCAAACCGCGAGTCGATTCCCGCATCCTCACATTCCTTTTTCGTCAACACATGACCTCCAACAGGCGATTGAATCGCCATTTTTTTTGTTTATTTTCCGCGATCCACACATCCGGAGGGTAAAGTGATTCAGTGACCTGTCTTTCGACTGGTATGGATCGTGGACATCGTTTTGTATGGAACCAGTCAGCCTCGTCTGCTGGTAGGCAGATTTCGCCGAGTGATTTCATTTGATGTCCACCGCTCATGTTGTTCCAAGGGAACTCCGCGAGACGGCATTACTCTCTCCTCCGTGTGTGTGGAGCAGAAATGAGAAGATGAAATTTGGAATACTCGATTTAAAGAACGGTTTTTTGAGCATTCCAAATCTCATGTTCCAAATTATTTTGTTTCTCTCAGATGTCACGAGCAAGCTCATGATCTCTGGGGGAAAAGGGGACGGAAGTCATCGCGAAGATCTGCGATTCGTTCCGTCCCCTCAAGACCGTTCTTTAGATCGCTGGAATTTTGCGATAACTCTGATGCGTTCAGAGATGTGCCGTGCGTGTCTACTTGACCAAGTGGCCGAACAGGGTCGGACTCACGAAAGCCAAGGCTTCGGCGAGCGGGGTCAACTCCAGACGGCGGTCGTAGTACACGCTGCGAGCCTGACTCGCGGGCACGGCGAACTTGCACAACAGGGCCGGGCTCATGGGTTCGCCGCGGGCGTTGAACAGGACGTACTTGCTCGGGGGCACCACAGCCTCCGAAACGAGCACGACCTGCGCATTGTCGCCGCGACCAACCTTGCACCAGTACCCGTTCCCCGTGGCGTACACGATCGAACGTCCCATGTTGGCTTCCGCTTCTGCCTTCTCCTCCTGGTACAGCAGCTCGTTTGCCTTCGTCCGCGCCTCGAACTCTTCTGCCTTCTGGTACTCGCGCACCATGTTGCAGGCGTGTTCCGGCTTCTCGAACGCTTGCCACGCGCAGCTCCGGTGCACCGCGACCTTGGACAGGTCTTCGGTCATGAGCGTGCACGAGACATGCAAGTCAAGCTTCTGCTTCGCGAGCCACGGGATCGGGGCCAGGAACGCACCGAGCGGGCCCTTGCGCGGCTTGTTCGAGTTTGCACACGAACCGCACGTGCAGGTGAGGACGATCTCGGCCTTGGCTTCGGCGACGACAGGCGTCTCCTCAACCTTGGTTTCGACCTTCTCGGCCTGTTCGACTTCGACGAGCGCGGGCAACAACTTTTCCGTGACATCCGACGAAGCATTGGTGGCCATGAAGGCTGCCTTGTCCTCGACCGTGACGCGGCTGAAGTAGTCGTCGAGCTTCGCGAGACCGTTCACACCGTGACCCTTGCCGATCCACGCCGTCTCCAAACCATGCTTGACGCACAGTTCGGTGACCATCGCAGTGAGCTGAGCTTTGTGGCTCTTCTTGCTGCTGGTCGTTGCGACGGTGGTGACGGGGGCGACGGACTGAGTGATGTTCGACATGTGGGAACTCCTGACGCAGAGACTTGCTCTGCAAAAAGACACACTTGAGAGGCCTACCTTCCACGCCAATGCGGGGTCAGCTCAGCTTCGCAGATTCCACCCCACCTACATGGCGGGACGATCTCTGGAAAGCGGACGATGATTAACCAGAAGGGTTAAACTTCGTCCAGGTTGTTGGATGAGTAGGTTCGAGGATCTGCTTCCTCGCGGCTCCAGTGTGTTGCCTTTTTTTACGGCGGCATGCCCTGGATACTTTCCGTCGTCTCTTTTGAGATCATTGAATTTTTTTGCGCTTGTCCTCTACCGCGCGAAGAAGCCGCCGAAGATGACGAAGGCGCCGAGGGTGCCGAACGTCAATGGGGCCGGGATCTTTTCGCACAGAGCGAGAAAGCGATCGAAGGGATTGGCTGCCCAGTCGTGGATGTTGTGCATTTGGAACTCCTTGGTCGTAAAATTGTGAGGTACGGTTGTCGAACATTCGACTTCCGTTTCTATGTGTCTTACCCTTTTTCGACTCACAAATCCGGAGGTAGGCGATTCAGTGACCGTCCCGAAGGACTGGTGTGAATCATGAGTATCGTGCGTATGGAATGAGTAAGCAATCGCCCAGTCAACCCATTTGATACTCACCGCTCTCATTCGCCGAAGCGTTTTGAAAGACGGTTTATCTCTCTCCTCCAGGTTTGTGGTTCAAAAAAACGCCGATGGTTGAACATATGGTCTGTCTGCCATTTAGGCAGGAGAGATACGTTAAACAATCGACGTTTAAAATCGGCACTGTGAATACAGTGTAGATTTTAACCCCGCCAAAGGCGGTAGTTGTCGGCTGTCCCGTATGGGCCATGACAGTAATGGTCTCTCCCCGTTAAGTTGTAAGGTGAAAGAAGTAAGAAGGAGAGAAGGAAAGAATGATTGAAGTTGGAAGATTAAGCATCTGCTTTTTCTTCTTTTCTTCTCTCCTTCATTTCTTCTTTATTCTTCTGACCTCTTCTCATCTTCGTGGATATACAATACCACTTTTTGTCAGTTTTGTCAAGACCCACATCAATCAAATAATAGAAATAATGCTAAAATTAGATAAAACAGTATGTCAGAAAGTTCTGAAATAAAACGTTCAGTTGTGTCATTGCGAGCCTTGCCTGCCGGCAGGCAGGGAGTTCGACGACGAAGTAATCCTTGTATTTTCGGAGAAAAGATTGCTTCGCCTGCCTGCCGGCAGGCAGGCTTCGCTCGCAATGACACAATTTGGAGTTTTTCAACAGTCTCTAGTATTTGTGCTATAATCCTTGCATCTATGCAACCATCCGTTTTCCAATCGATTATTGGGCATACAAACGCCCAAACGGTTTTGTGTCGCATGGCGAACGAGAATAAATTGCCACATGCTCTCTTGTTTGTCGGGGCACATCACCTTGGAAAAACGCTGATGGCGCGTCAGTTAATCAAATTTTTGTTTGGTTATCCATCATCACTTGAGTCCCATCTTGATTTCATCGAACTCGCCCGTCTCATCGATGAAAAAACGGGTAAAAAAAAATCTAACATCTCTGTTGAGCAAGTGCGCGATATGTGCGAACGCGTTTCGCATAGTTCGCTGCATGGTGGGTGGAAAATTGTTTTTGTCAAAGAAGCGAATCACCTTTCTATTGCAGCCGCGAACGCTTTTTTAAAAACACTCGAGGAACCAAAAGGGAAGATGTTATTTATCTTACGCACCCCATCGCTTGAATCTGTTCCCGCGACCATCGCTTCACGTTCACAGATTATTCGATTTCATTCCGTCGATCGTCAAGCGCTTACAGAGGCGATCGTGAAAAAAGGATTTGCGCGTCCGGATGCGATTGATGCTGCGGCCTATTCCATTGGACGTCCAGGAAACGCGATGCGTTTTTTAATCAAAAGTGAGGAACGTGCACAATCAGAAATTCGTGTGACGCAAGCCGTTCAATTGTTTTGTGGTTCGGTCAAAGATCAAATGCGTACCATCGCACAACAATTACCAAAAGAAGATGTGAATAAAAAAAATGCAGCCGATCAAATTCTCAAAGGATGGGAATGCATTTTGCGCGATGTATTTCTGACAGATGTTGGTTGTCGTGAACTCATAGCGCACACACGTCACAAAGAACGTATCGATGAACTACATGCAAACATGAAACAACGTACGATTCTGAATGTGTTACACAAGATTCGTGATGCACGAGACGCATTGCATCACAATACAAATCCACTTTTAACTCTTGAACATATTTTGTTCACGACTCATTTACACGTATGAAAAAACTTTTTCCCATTTTACTCATTTTTGTTCTGCTTGGGGCGGGCTGTTCTAAAGCGACCACATCTAAAAAAGCGGATGGTGGTGTTTGGAAAACCGCCGATCAAGGAAAAACATGGATCTCTTCTTCTGTGGTCCCAACTGCAAAAGGGATCGGAACACTCACAACTGCCAATGTGATTACGATGGAAATGGATGCTCAAGACAACAGCATGTTGTATGTCGGAACTCGCGAAGATGGGTTTCTTTATTCTGACAATGCAGGCACGTCTTGGCATCAGCCTCGCAATCGAGATCTTGCAACCGGTTTTATCCCGTCCATTCAAGTGAGCGCAAAAGATGTCTGTACGCTCTATGTCGTAAGAGGACCGCGTTTATATAAGTCCACAGATTGTATGCGATCGTTTAGCAGCGATACCTATGTGGAAAGTCGTCCGAAAGTTGAGATCTCGTTCGTTGCGCTTGATTGGTTTAATCCAGAGACGGTTTGGCTCGCTCTTTCAAACGGAGATTTGCAAAAATCCATGGACGGTGGAAAAACGTGGAGCACATCTTTGAATGTGAAAGACGTCATGACAAAAATTTTAATCAGTCAAGTGGATAGTCGAGTGATGCTGATTGGAACGCAAAAAACAGGGATACAAAAAACCGTAGACGGTGGTGAAACATGGCAAAAGATTACGGATACATCACGTGAGAGTTTGCTTGTTGGCGTCAATGATCTTATTCAAACAAAATCTTCCGATACAATTTTTGCAGCAACCAAGTACGGGCTTGTTCGTTCAACAGATTTTGGTGATACATGGTCGCCGATTAAACTTGTGACGGCTCCTGGACAAGTGGCTATTCGAGCGATTGGTGTCGATTGGTTTAATCCATCAAAAATATTTTACGCGACCACCGCAACATTTTATCAATCCTCTGATGCAGGTGTAACGTGGAAAACAGGAAAGCTTCCGTCTGCACGCGTTCCGCGAGCGATGTTGGTTGACCCAAAACTCAGTTCGGTGATATACCTTGGCGCAGCAAGTGAGGTGAAAAAATAAAGTTGTCGATTCGCTGATAAAACAAAATATGCATGCACGATTGATTCAAAACAAGCCGTTGTTTGAAACGGTGATGGAACATTTACAGAAAGAACTCGGAGCGCTTCGCACGGGTCGCGCAACACCTGCGCTTATTGAGGATGTGCGGGTTCATGCCTACGACGGCATGATGGAACTCAAAGGTCTCGCCTCGATCGGTGTTTCGGATGCTAAAACATTACTGATCGACCCGTGGGACAAGGCATTGATTCCCGCGATTGAAAAAGCGATCCGTGATTCTGGCACAGGGCTTTCACCCGCAACAGACGGAGGAAAAATTCGCATCGTATTGCCACCGATGACAGAAGAAAATCGTATCAAGCTTGTGAAACTCATGAAGGAAAAAATAGAAGAGTCACGCATCGCGATTCGCAGTGTGCGTGAAGAGCTCCGCGAGGAAATTCAAGAAAGCGAAAAAAATAAAGAGATGAGCGAGGACGAGAAATTTAAATTGCTCGACGAACTCGATAAACTCACCAAAGAATACAACGAAGAGATTGGCACGATGGGGGAGAAGAAAGAACATGAAATCATGACTGTATAAAACGTTTAAAATTGGCGATCTGCTCGTGCTTCGAAAAAAAGCCGCTTCATCGTATATGAATACGATTTCAGCATCTTTTTTTCTCCAGCAATTCGCATCTCATCCAATTTAAAACGTTTTATGAAATATTTTTATGGAACATTCGAAAATTACCATGGAAAAAATTGTTTCACTCGCAAAAACGCGAGGGTTTGTTTTTCCAGGTTCGGACATTTATGGGGGACTTGCGAATTCTTGGGATTACGGTCCGCTTGGGGTTGAGTTAAAAAATAACATCAAACAGATTTGGTGGAAGATGTTTGTGCAGGAACGTCTTGATATGGTTGGAATTGATGCAGCACTCATCATGAATCCTAAAGTGTGGGAAGCCTCCGGACATGTGGCAACATTTAGTGATCCGCTTGTTGAGTGTAAAAAATGTCATGAACGGTATCGTGCAGATCAAATCAATCTTGCGGCACCGTGTCAAAAATGTGGTAATTCCGGCGGAGCCGGATCCGGCTTCGCCGGAAAGGGAATGTT
>CAYHWG010000001.1:38211-42284 GCA_964360375.1 uncultured Gammaproteobacteria bacterium
CAGATCAAATTGATCTGGCAGCGTCTTGTGCAAAATGTGGTGATAAAGGCACGTTCACGGAACCTGCGTCTTTTAACCTCATGATGAAAACATGGCTCGGTCCAAAAGAGGATGCGAGTGCTGTTGCTTATTTTCGTCCGGAAACCGCACAGGCGATGTTTGTGGATTTTCCGAATGTGCTCATCTCGAGTCGTAAGCGTGTTCCATTTGGAATGGCACAAATTGGAAAAGCATTTCGAAACGAAATCACCCCTGGAAATTTTATTTTTCGCACGCGCGAGTTTGAACAAATGGAGATTGAATACTTCGTGCATCCGGATGATTGGGAAACGGCGTTTGAACAATGGCTTTTGAACATGCATCAGTTCATGGATCGTGTTGGGATCGATGCGTCCCGAACGCATCATCTTGAAGTCGCGAAGGATGAGTTGGCTCACTATTCCAAACGCACGGTTGATATTGAATTCGATTATCCGTTCGGCCGCAAAGAATTGTATGGACTCGCCTATCGAACAGATTTCGATCTCTCAACACATGCAAAACATTCCGGGGCAAATATCATCTATACGGATCCGATCACAAACGAAAAGTATGTTCCACACGTGATTGAACCATCGTTCGGTGTGGATCGTACACTCCTTGCTGTATTACTTTCTGCATACGATGAGGAGACGATTGCCTCCGAAGATGGGGAAGGTGATACGCGCGTCGTGCTTCGATTCAAAAAAGAAATCGCCCCAATCAAAATTGCCATTTTGCCTTTATCGAAAAAAGAAGAGCTTTCGAGCGTTGCGCGTCCGATCGCCGAGCAACTCGCAAAAAATTGGCGTGTGGATTACGACGAGACTCAATCGATCGGAAAACGCTATCGTCGTCAAGACGAAATTGGAACTCCCTATTGTGTCACCGTTGATTTTGAATCGCTTGAGGATAAAGCAGTCACGATTCGTGATCGCGACACCATGAAACAGGAACGCGTTTCGATTGCGGAATTGGAAGAATGGTTTAAGAAACAGTTTTAATATTTTCCTTTGCGTCATCCCGACGGAGTTCGACGACGAGGGATCTTCGAGTATAATTTGCTCGCGGAGAGATCCCTGCCTGCTGGCAGGCAGGCTTCGCTCCGCTCAGGATGACGCGTTCAAGATATGCCCCACCATCAATACTTTAAACTCAAAAATGGCATGCGCGTGCATCTTGTTCCTGTCGCTGGGACGCAAGCTGTGACGGTTTTGGTTCTCACACGCGTAGGATCACGTTATGAAACACCTGCGCTAAACGGTGCTTCGCATTTTATCGAGCACCTCATGTTTAAAGGGACGAAACGTCGTCCAGCAACGATTGATATTTCTCGTGCGCTCGATTCTGTTGGGGCACAATACAATGCTTATACCAACAAACATGAGACGGGGTATTACATCAAAATTGATGCAAAACACACCAATCTCGCCGTCGACATGCTGCATGACATGGTGTTTCATTCCAAATTCGATCAAAAGGAATTGGATCGCGAACGAACAGTCGTGATGGAAGAGATTAACATGTATGAAGATAATCCGATGCGTCATGTTGAGGATCTGCTCGAAGGACTCGTTTTTGATGGAAGCACACTTGGATGGGAGATTGCAGGATCGCACAAAACGATGAAAGAGATGAAACGCAATGAAATCATTGCGTTTCGCGATGCACATTATGTGCCGTCACGTATGGTCGTGTCGGTTGCAGGAAACATTCCAAAAGATATTCGTGCCACGCTCGAGAAAACATTCGGCTCCGTAAAACCATCAACGAAAGAGCCTCATTCTTTCGAAGTATTTGTTCCGTCGTATGTCAAAAAGACCGTGAGTGTGAAATTTAAAAAGACCGAGCAGATTCATCTCATGTTTGGATTTCCTTCATTTGGAATTGGGGACGATCGCAACGAAGCACTCATCATTCTCTCGACGATTCTTGGAGGCACGATGAGTTCGCGGCTTTTTATCTCCGTGAGAGAGCGCAAAGGGCTTGCGTACATGGTTCGTTCGGGAAACATGGCGTATGACGATGTGGGTGTCTTTTCAGTTCATGCAGGTCTTGATAAAACGCGCGTTCCACTTGCGTATAAAACCATCATGCAAGAGCTGCGAAAAATAAAACGTGAAGGCGTTACTGCAAAAGAGGTGCAAGAAGCAATTGATCACATTCGCGGAGGAATGTTGCTTGCGATGGAGAGTTCTTCTTTCCAAGCAGAGTGGTACGGAGATGATGAATTGTTTTTGAATCGTGTTCGAACACCGGATGAATATATGAAAAAGCTTGCGCGCGTGACAGCCTATGACGTGAAGGCGATCGCACAAGAGGTTATAAATGAAAAGAAAATGAAGCTCGCGGTGATCGGACCGTATAAAAACGAGAACGCGTTTTTGAAATCGATTACGTAATCGTATGAAAACAATTGTCGGCAATTGGAAAATGAATTTGGGTGTACGCGAAAGTGTTGCGCTTGCACGTGCAATGCTTTTGTTACTGCGCGGAAAAAAAGTTTCTCCGCAGCTGATTTTGTGCCCTTCATTCATCTCCCTTGGGGAAGTGCATAAAGTTCTTGCACGCTCTAGTGCTCTGTTAGGCGCACAAACTGTTTCTTCAGAAGATCACGGTGCGTTTACCGGAGAAATTTCTATTCGCATGCTTTCGGAAGTTGGTGTTTCGCATGTGATTATTGGACACTCAGAACGCCGCACGCTTTTTTCAGAAACAGATTTGATGATCAATCAAAAAATACAAATAGCACTCGAACATCATCTTGTTCCGATTGTGTGTGTTGGAGAAACAAAACAAGAACGCGCTTCTGGCGATGTTTTTCATCGGATGAGACAGCAACTTGAATCCGCTTTTCATCAGATTCATCTTAAACATTCTGATCGTATCTTTATCGCTTACGAACCTATTTGGGCGATCGGATCTGGTGTCACGCCAACGGTGGATGAAATCATTGAGGTACACAAACACATCCGTCTCACGATGCAAGAACTCTATCCAAAAAATTCTTCTTCACAGGTGTCTATTTTATACGGAGGAAGTGTTCAGTCGGAAAATGCGTATGCCTTGTTACGCGAACCGATGATTGAAGGTTTGCTCGTTGGAGGAGCGAGTTTGAAGATTCATGAAATGAAACCGATTGTGGATGCCGCTTGTGAAGTTTTGACCGCACAATCACAATCATAAACATATGATTTGGATTATTCCTTTCATTATCCTTATTCTGAGTTTGACAGTCGTCGTCATGATCCTTGTGCGCAAGATGCCTTCTTTGCGTGTTATTTCGGTCGAGTCCATTCCAAAAGAACGTGTGCGACTTGTGAAGGAAAAAATTATTTTACAAAAAATGCAACGGATAGGCCACGATCGATTTCATGGGTTTTTTAAGGTGCTTGGAATGGTGGGTAAATTTGTTTCTCGAACGGGTCGACGTCTTGTGCAAAAATTGTATTCCATTGAACAATCTTATCAAAAGATTAAACGCTCTGCTTCAGAAGGACAACATGTGTACGATCAAGAAACGATTAATCGTTTGGTGCGTGAAGCAGAAGGTTTGATGATGAAAGATGAAATGATTCCCGCGGAAAAAATTTTTATCGATATTATCAGTCATAATCCGAAAAGTGTAGATGCATATGAAGGGTTAGGAAATTTGTATTTAAAAAACGATCAAACAGAGCAAGCACGAGAAACATTGCAATTTGCTTTGCGTATTTCTCCAAACGATGCAAGTGTTCTTGTTTCTCTTGCGGAATTAGAAATGAAATTAGAAAATGCGAAGGTTGCGGTAGGGTATTTGCGTAAAGCGGTTCAAAAACGTTCAAAAAATCCAAAATATCTCGACTTTCTTATTGAGGCTTCCTTGAAAGCTGGATCCCTTAAAGATGCACAAGAAGGAATACGTTTGTTAAAAAATGTGAATCCGGAAAATCAAAAGATTCAAGAGTTTACAGAGCGTTTTTTAAGACAAAAAGAGGTTTATCTCAAGAAAACAGATACCCACAGTGAAGATGCTTCACAAACCGAGTGAACTTTGTTATTATTTTGCCGCGTCT
>CAYHWG010000002.1:0-17258 GCA_964360375.1 uncultured Gammaproteobacteria bacterium
AGAAAAAAATGCGAATTCTTCTTTTCACGCTTTTGCTTTGTGCGTCGTGTGTTGAAGTTACAAAACATACATCTCCATCAAAAATTTCCGAACATATTCACTACATCAAGGATGATCGTGTGAATATTTGCTTCGCTTATTTTTGGGGAGGTAGCGTCTCAAGTGGCGGCCCAGCTCTTGCACACGTTCCGTGCGAGTCAGTGAAACAATTCATCGAAATTCCTCAGCCAACCAATGAATAACTTAATCGCCAATCCCTGGCGATTTTTTTATTCACGATTCTTTCCGTGAAACTTTTTGTGCACGTCTTTCATTTGATTGTTCGTGATGTGCGTATAAATTTGTGTTGTTGTAATTGAACTGTGCCCGAGCATGGACTGCACAGAACGAATGTCCGCGCCGTTCAAAAGTAAATCTGTAGCAAATGTATGTCGAAGCGTGTGTGGAGTAATGTGTTTCGTAATACCGGCTTCAAGGGCACAGTTTTCCACCATGCGTTGAATCGATCTCGGGGTAATCGGATTCGTTGAGCCTCGATCTTTTTTTGCGCGATCGTGCGAAACAAATAAAAAAGGGGATGTGTCGCGACGTTGTTTTATGTATTCTCTGATCGCCTCTTTTGCTGTGGAAGATAAAAACACGAGCCGATTTTTTTCTCCTTTGCCGCGAATCGTAAATTCATCGCGTTTTAAATTTATGGAATCGATTTTCAAATTCGCAAGTTCTGATACACGTAATCCCGTTGAAAATAATAGCTCGAGGATGGCGCGATCTCGAAGCGCGATCAGTCCGCCCATCTTATTTTTTGGAATGCACAACAATCGATTCAATTCATCTATTTCTAAAAATTCCACAGATCGCATTGGTGTTTTTGAAAGTTCGATTTGTTCAGAAGGTAATGTGTTAACTCCTTGTCGTGCCAAATATTTTAAAAAAGATCGAAGCGCAATCAAATGATAATTTTGTGTACTCTTTGAGAGTTGCTCACGTTGCCTTCCACTTTCCATGCGATTCAACCATAATCGATAATCATGAATTTTCTCGCGTGTCACATGATTTGGCATTGGGTCATTTGCAAATACCGAAAATCGTCGCAAATAAAAATCATAATTACGAATCGTGCGACTTGATCGTCCGCGTTCGACCTCAAGATATTCAAGAAAATCTGTAATGAGTTGATCAAGTTTTTTCATAATCTTCTTTTCCTGCCTTGCCGGCAGGCAGGCTTCTCTCCTTCTTTATTCTTTGCTCCCAAATTATACGACACTTCACATCCAAAAAACAGATGTGATACTATGTCGAAACGATAAAAGGGCCTTATCCACAATCAAGGTACATGCAAGAAGTACCGGAAAAATCCTTTTTTTATAAAACTAATTCGTTTCTTTATTTTATGGAAGAACACAATCACATGCACGAACACCCTCACGCACCACAGCCTCCAGCTCCGCCTCAACCAAAGTTACAAAGTTTTTTTGACGCCATTCCTTCCAAAACAGCCTTTTGGATCGGTTGTGCAACTTCTGTTCTTGCGGTTGGAACTGTCGGATTCATCGTTCTTGCTGGATGTATGCTGACACAAAAATGTGCGGTAAGTGGTCTCGGGCTTGGAGATTCAGAAGGAAAAGGAATTGTAGTAAATGCCCCGTCAGGACCAGAACCTGACGCAATTCCAACGGGAACTGTTCCGACTGTCACCGATGATGATCACATGCTTGGTGATAAAAATGCTCCCGTCACTCTCATTGAGTATTCCGATTTTGAGTGTCCTTATTGCAGCTCCTTTGAACCAACTCTAAGTCAAATTCTAAAAACATACGCAGGAAAAGTTCGATTAGTGTATCGTCATTTTCCCCTCTCATTTCATCAAAACGCCCTTCCGGCCGCCCTTGCCTCAGAGTGTGGATCTGAACAAGGAAAGTTCTGGGAATTTCATAACGCTTTGTTTGCAAACCAAGATAAATTGAACGATGCATATTACACAACTCTTGCACAAAACAATAAACTCGACATGAAAAAGTTTGCAGAATGCGTCAGTACCAAAAAATATGAAGCAAAAATTCAAGCAGAAGCGAGTGCAGGAGGTGCTGCAGGAATTAACGGAACTCCAGGGACATTCATCATCGGAAAAGACGGAACAGCAACAGCTGTTACCGGAGCTGTTCCAGAAGCAACACTTTCCGCAGCAATCGATAAAGCCCTCGGAAAATAAGGATTCAAAAAAATATTCCCTCTCATTGGGAATATTTTTTTATCTTTACAACAAAATCTTCTCATTCCATATAAAAATATTTCACGCTATACTGTTTTCATAAACATTGTTTCATTTTATGAACGGAAAGCATCATCTCCAATTACGAAAACGAAAATCGATCAACCTGGAAACGTTTCCACATCCAGATCGATTAAAGCAAACTGTCGATCGACTGGCCTATCTTTCTATCCTTTTGCCTATCATGACAATTCCACAACTGGTTGTCATTTTTTCAAGCCAAAACGCCTCAGGACTTTCTGTCCTCACATGGAGCACTTATCTTATTGGGGCCATGTTTTGGACGTTTTATGGAATTCTACACAAAGAAAAGCAGATCATCTTTCCAAACTTTCTCATGTCCATCATCCAAGTCGGCATCATCATCGGAATTTTGCTGTATGGATAGATAAATCAACTCCTGTTTGACAAAAATGTAAAGAATCCCTATATTTAACCCACTAACTCACAGGCCTTTGACTTGGTTTCGGGACTCGAGCCCCCGTTTCTCGGTCGACAGGCACGAAATCAAAAAAATATGCTCGATGTTAAAAAGAAACTCAAGATAATTGAGAAGTTTCGTACACATGCGTCAGACACAGGGTCTCCGCAAGTGCAGATCGCCATTTTAACCGCAGAGGTTGATGAGCTTTCTAAACACTTGAAAGATCACAAGAAAGATTTTTCTTCTCGTCGTGGTCTCATCAAAAAAGTAAATGAACGCCGACGTTTGCTCAAATATTTAGAGCGTGAAGACCAGAAAGCATTTTTGAAACTCAAAAAAGAGTTGGAACTTAAGTAATTCAAAAGCCTCGCCACGCTTGGCGAGGCTTTGATTTTTCACGCGCATGCACGTTTTTTCGCATGCACAATAATTTCGTACGGGATAGGTTTGTTCCTTCCCCTACATTTTTTTATGAAACACAAAGACCAACGTGTCGGCATTTTTATCGACACACAAAACATGTACTACTCAGCACGGTTTTTATTCAAACGAAAGGTAGACTTTAAACATATCGTAGAAGACGGTGTCGCGGGACGTAAACTCATCCGTGCGATCGCTTACGTGATTAAAACAAAAGACGCATCCGAGCAACCATTTTTTGATGCTCTAGAAAAATCCGGCATTGAACTTCGATCAAAAGATCTCATTGAATTTGCTTCTGGACACAAAAAGGGGGACTGGGACGTTGGCCTCACAATTGATGTTGTACGCATGCTCGACATGCTCGATGTGATTGTCCTTGTCTCAGGCGACGGGGATTATGGCGCTCTCGTACAATTTGCCCAAGCACACGGACGTATCGTGGAACTTATCAGTTTTGGCGAAACGACATCGAGCACGCTTGCAGAAATGGTCGATGATCGCATTGATATGTCGCAATCAAAAAATCGCTACCTCATCGGTCCAGCGGTGAAATCTCCGAAATATGAAAAGCCCGTCTACAACGATGAACCGGAAACACTTGTCGACGAATCATCCACGACAGACGAATCAGAAGAAAAATCAGCACAACCAGGTTTTTTCATGGAGTCAAAAGAAAACGAAGATCAACAAGACATGCGAGACAGACGATTAGAGTTTTAAAAAAAGCACTGTCATTGCGAGGGAGTTCGACGACCGAAGCAATCTTTTCGTAGGAAGAGATTGCCACGTCGGTCTGCTGACCTCCTCGCAATGACACATGTGAGAAGAAATAAATCATTAATCGATTCTGCAGAGACTTACGAGATCTCGAGAGTGTTGTCTCGACGTCTTACGCTTCTGCAGAATCAAAAAATTATGCGAAACATTCAAAAATTTGAGACACAATGGGGAGGAAAAACGCTTTCTATCGAAGTCGGAAAATACGCTGCACAAGCAAACGGAGCCTGTCTTGTTCAATACGGAGATACCGTTATTCTTGCAACAGTTACTCTGAGTCAAAACAAGCGTGAAGGGATCGATTATCTTCCACTCATGGTGGATTACGAAGAAAAATTATACGCGGCCGGTCGCATCAAAGGTTCACGCTTCATGAAAACGGAAGGCCGTCCAACTGATGAGGCTGTTCTCACGGCACGTTTTATCGATCGCGCACTTCGTCCACTCTTTCATCAAGATATTCGTAACGACATTCAAGTCATTGTGACATGTCTTGCTTTTGACGGAGAAAATGATCCCGATGTTATCGGACTCATCGGCGGAAGTTGTGCCATTGCGATGTCAGATATTCCTTGGGAAGGACCTATTGGTTGTATTCGCGTTGGGCAGATAGAAAATGAATGGGTGATCAATCCATCCTATGAGGCACGAACAAAATCGATTCTCGATCTCGCGTTTGCAGGAACTTCGGAAACCGTCATTATGGTAGAGGCTGGAGCAAACGAAGCCTCTGAAAAAACCGTCATTGATGCATTCACATTTGGACAAAAACATTTGAAAGAACCGATTCAACTTATTGAACAGATTGTAAAGGCGGTTGGGAAGACAAAAATCGATTTACTTTCACCTAAAACGGAAGAGGAAAAATCTATTTTGATTGTACGTGAGCAAATTGAAAATCTTGTTCGTCCATTTATCTTAGAACAGGTGAAAGAATTATTCTTCAAAGCACCGCAAGCGACAAAAGGAGAACGTGCAGCGCAAAAAACAGAACTGAAAGCGCGCACAAAACAATTTTTAATGGAAAAAGGGATCGAAAAAGATCAGATCAAATACGGAACAGACATTGTCATCAATGTTCTTGAAACAGAATTGACTCGTGCGGTGATCGAAGACGGTAAACGTGTCGATGGCCGAGGACTCGATCAAATTCGCGATCTTGTTGCGGAAGTCCAGTTACTCCCACGCGTTCATGGAACTGGACACTTCATGCGCGGAGAAACACAAGTCCTCACCATCATAACATTAGGTGCTCCGGGCGATGAACAAACGCTCGATGGAATGGAAACTGTTGGAAAAAAGCGATACTTCCATCATTACAATTTTCCTCCATTCTCCGTCGGAGAAGTGAAACCGCTTCGAGGACCATCGCGCCGAGACATTGGTCACGGAGGTCTCGCAGAAAAAGCACTTCGCGCCATGTTGCCTGACAAAGAAATTTTTCCTTATACCGTAAGAGCTGTTTCTGAAGTGTTTGGATCAAACGGATCAAGTTCCATGGCCTCAACGTGCGGTTCAACCCTTGCACTCATGGACGCGGGCGTTCCGATCAAAGCTCCTGTTGCAGGAATCGCGATGGGACTTGCTTCAGACGCACAAGGTCGATTCAAAGTCCTCACAGACCTTCAAGATCTCGAAGATGGTGAGGGTGGAATGGATTTCAAAATTGCAGGTTCGAGATCCGGCATCACAGCTATTCAAATGGATACAAAAACACATGGGCTCACACCGGAAATTGTTGCGCAAGCTGTGAATCAAGCAAAAACAGCTCGTATGCAGATTCTTGATGTGATGGAAAAAACCATTTCAGCCCCTCGTCCAGATCTCTCCCCTTATGCTCCGCGTATCATCACCCTTCGTATCAAACCAGAACAAATCGGAAATGTAATCGGTCCTGGCGGAAAAATCATCAATGAAATCATCGCCACAACTGGTGTCCAAGCAATCGACATTGAGGACGATGGACTCATCATGATTACGTCAAAAGACGCAGCTGGATCAGAGCAAGCAAAAGCATGGATTGAGCAGCTCACACGTGTGGCACAAGTCGGCGAGGTTTACACAGGAAAAGTTGTACGCATCATGGACTTCGGAGCGATTGTCGAATTCTTGCCGAAACAAGACGGGATGGTTCATGTAAGTAATCTTGCACCATGGCGCGTTGAGCAAGTCACAGACATTGTCAAAATGGGAGCAATCGTGCAAGTTAAAGTCATGGAAATAAATCCAGATGGAAAAATAAGTCTCTCGATGAAGGATGCAACGGGAAACGTGTACCCAGATAAGCCAGCCCCAAAACCATACGATCCGAACGCGCCTAAACCAGCACCACGACCATCAGGCGGAGATCGACGACCACACAGCAGACCAAGACCATAAATTCATGGCTCGACTCAATATTCAACTTTCGCGACATATCCAAACAACCCGCCGTCCTCGGTGGGTTGTTTGGCTTTCAATGATTCTTTTCCTTTTTACGTGCATTACAACCTACTTTTTATCGAATCTTTGGTTTGCTCAAGATAAAATTTACAAAGCAGCGCCCACAGAAACCGTTGTGGCTCTTCGTTTTTTTACAGGTGGGTCTAAGCAAAATCAAATCGCCTCTCTTTTTCAAAATATCCCACTTATTTCAAATCGAGCTTTGGAATATCAAGACATAAAGAACTACATAAATGGGGAATTTGCTGTGTTTATAAAGGTAGATGGATCACGCTCTGTCGCAATTCGAACAAAAAAGCCCTTTCCCCAAACGCTTTTTGACTCTCAATACATCACCAAAAAACAGATAGAAAAAGACCTGTTTCTTTTATCGGAAAATTCTGTTCAAACAGAAACAATGCACGTCGCATCAAAATTTTTTTCACCTCTTCCGTTTACAAAAAAAACGTGGATTGGCGAAATTGTTCTTGCAGATTCACCGAAAAGAGGGATGATTTATGATGCAAAAGACCAAATGATTCTTTCTTTTCCAGAAAGAAACACCCCAAGAATCGAGATAGCTGTTCCTGAAAATACATTTGCCTTTTTCATCAATGCATCAAATGATGCTAACAAAATACAAAATTCGAGTGTTTTTTTACCATTTCTTCCTCTTATTCAGTCCGTTATTGGAAACGACCTTCAAAATGCTCTTGAATTGTTGTCTGGAAAAATCGATAGACTCGAACTCACTAAAGATCAAAATGGAATTGGTTTTTTGCTTTCTGCCAAACAATCGACACAGACCCCATTTGATGTGCGTCTTTTACTTCAATCAATAAGTGCATTAAATAGTCCGAAAATTGAAAAAAAAGCCTTGGTAGACAATACACCTATGCAGGAAATCATTGCTGATCCAAATGCTGTTTCTATAGAACATGTAACAATATTTGGAACTCCTATGCTTCGTGTTCAAAAAAATAATGAATCTATGTTTGCAGGAAGCGAGACCGGTCACCTTCTTCTCACAAATCGAGAGGAATTAATTGGTTTTGCAAAAGAAAGCGTTAAAAAGAAACAACACACCATCTGCGACGGAAATGTGCTTGGTGTTTCATTAGATGAGATGAATCTTTTAAGAAAAGCACGTACAACTTTCCTGAACATAAGTATTTTTGAACAATTCGGGGCGAATTTTTCAAGTTTTGGTATAAAAAACAAATTGTATTCAACAGAAGTCCATTTTTGCAAAAAATAATGTGGATAACTTATGGATAAATCATGTTATTTGTGGATAACTTTTTAAAAAAAGGCAACCGCTTGAACACTTTATTTTCTTCTTTTTATTTTTTTTATCTAAAATGAGAAAATAATTCAATGATTGACCTAAGGTCAATTTTTTGATACACTGTATTTGCAATAATGCATTGCTTCGTTCTTTCCACTCCGTGATGTTTTCTCAATGCCGACATGTTCGGCAAGCACCCCACGCTTGTATTATATATCGTTGAAGAAAACAGCATATTCTCTACTGTTCTGATACAAAAAAACAAAAACAAAATGAATTCAATCTGGGTTCACCCAACCTATGAGGGTCTATTATTGATCCTTTCTGGGTAAAACCGTTGAATGGTAGAGAGAAACGAGTATCTTAAATTAACTTGTTGACCGAATTAGACGTCGAGTCTTGGAACTCACATTTCTGTGTGTTTTGAAACCCGACGCCTGAACCGGTCCAAATTAATTTCCTTGGGCCTTCGGGCCCTTTTTTTATTTAAAAAAGAATGTTAAGCTGCTCGCATATGCAAGCTGAATTGACATCCAAAGCTAAAACGCTTCTTGAAGAAGAAAAAGTCCGTCTTGAAACGGAACTTTCTAAGTTTTCGCACCGAAATCCAAATACAACCGAAGAACGGTTTGAAACAAATTTTCCAAACATGGGAGACAAAGAAGATGAAAATGCCTCAGAAGTGGCTCAATTTTCTGATAATCTCTCTTTAGAGAATGAATTAGAAAAGGCATTGCGGGATGTGGAATCTGCTTTAAAACAAATTGCAAAAGGTGAGTACGGTACATGCAAATATTGTCATCAGCCTATTGATGAACGTCGTTTGCTTGCGAGACCAACTTCGAGTTCTTGCATTCAATGTAAAAAAACTTTGACACAAGAAGTGTGAAAAATTTTGGATTAAAAATTTATTGGTTTTTGTTTCCAGCCGCCATTCTTGTTTGTATCGATGAATACATAAAAGCGTTTGCTCTTCGCAATTTTCCAGACGAAAACACATTAACGGATCGAAATTTTATTAATCTTGCTTTGCATAAAAACTGGGGATTAGCATTTGACATCCCTTTTCGTCGTGAGTTTATTTTACTTATTTCTGTTTTTATCGGGTATTTTCTTGTAAAAATCGCCGTCCAAAATTTCAAGCAACATCCAAAGCTCTCGTTTGCTAGTATGCTTATCTTAACGGGAGCAATAGGTAATCTCTATGATCGTATCGTTTACGGATTCACGGTCGATTATCTTATTTTCTTCGGTCGTACAGCGATCAATATCTCAGACATCCTCATTGTGTACGGTGTTGTTTTACTCCTACTTGCATCACGTCAACAAAAAACAGATCATGAATTTCATTCCCATGAATGAAATAAATATTTGACAAAAGACGGGAAATCCTTTAGACTTCTTTTATTGATAACCTCCCTTACGCGTAATTGCTGGGAGGTTTTATGTTTTCTATCACATCAAGTGCCACACTTGGAACAGATTCTGTTCCTGTTTATGTCGAAACGGACATTTCTTTTGGAATCGGAAATATGACGATCGTTGGGCTGCCGGACGCTTCTATCAAAGAAGCTCGCGACCGTATTCGAGCAGCGCTCAAAAATAGTGGCTTCCAATTTCCGCGCGGACGCATCACGATTAATCTCGCTCCGGCAAATCTGCATAAACAAGGCCCGTTATATGATTTACCGATCGCTTTATCTATGCTTGCTGCACGCGGTGAAATTCCCATGAACGGACTTGAACAAATGGTCATCGTGGGCGAACTAGGTCTCGACGGGTCTGTGCGTTCTGTTCGTGGCGCACTTGCAACAGCACTCATGGCTCGCAAACTTGGTAAATCTATCCTTATTCTCCCAAAAGAAAATGCCGCGGAAGTTTCCATTTTAAAAAATCTTACTATTTATGGAGTGACCTCTATTCGCGAAATTGTTGATCATTTACTAAATCGACAAACGCTTGTCCCTGTCTCTTATACAAAAACAACTACAAAAAGACCCGAATCAACCTGTTTTTCTTTTATCAAAGGTCAAGCTCTTGCAAAACGCGGACTTGAAATCGCCGCCGCTGGTGGACATAACGTCCTTTTATCTGGCCCACCAGGAACAGGAAAAACATTGCTTGCAAAAGCATTTCCAGGAATCCTTCCTGAATTATCCGAAGAAGAATCGATCGAGGTCACAAGCATTGCCTCAATTTCTGGAACATTAAACAAAGATGATGGTCTCATTCAAACGCGACCCTTTAGATCACCACACCATTCATCCTCTGCTGTTTCGCTCATTGGGGGCGGAACATGGCCAATGCCGGGAGAAATCAGTCTTGCACATCGAGGTGTTTTATTTTTGGATGAACTTCCTGAGTTTCCTCGCCATGTCATAGAACATCTGCGCCAACCTCTTGAAGACGGGACGGTCACGATCGCGCGATCACATGCAACCGTTAAGTTTCCTGCACAATTTATTCTCGTTGCTGCCATGAACCCATGTCCTTGTGGCTATGCAAGTGATCCGAAACATCCATGCATCTGTTCACACATGCAAATCCAAAATTACAAAAAACGTGTGTCGGGCCCACTTCTCGATCGTTTTGATCTTCGCATTGAAGTTTCAAACTTGTCGAAAGATGTTTTATTGAATGAAGCCCGCACAGAATCATCAACAGAAATTCGATTGCGTGTGACAGATGCCAGAAAAAAACAAACCATGCGTTTTACAGAAAACATTCATCACCTCAATACAAGCATTCCTCCACACCTCCTAGATCATTTTTGTCCTATTACGCCGGAAGCAAGAATATTGTTAGGCCAGGCGATTGAATTGCAAAACCTCTCTCCGCGTGGTTGTACGCGTGTCCGTAAAGTAGCGCGCACCATTGCAGATCTTTCAAACTTCGATCTCATCACCGAAGATCATTTAGCCGAAGCTTTGCAGTTTCGCGGGATAAATGGAGTGGAACGATGATGCAATTTTCAACATGATTTATCGAATATACCCAAGAGGATTCTGAAATCTTCCGTTTTTAATGATTTCAAAATGTAAGTGTGTCCCTGTTGAATGTCCTGTTGTGCCTGTTTGAGCAATTTTTTCTCCTGCAACCACAACGTCTCCAATCTCTACAAAGTTTTTTGAATTGTGTGCGTAGCGTGTTTTAAATCCGTTTCCATGATCAATTTCAACCGTCAAACCGTACCCATTTCTCCAACCCGTATAGCTCACAACACCGTCGTGTGCAGCAAGATTGTACGTCTCATAATCCCCATCAATATCAATACCTGTATGTTTCCAATTATAGTATTGGGTGATCACACGCCACGATGACGGCCAAACCCAACCAGATTTCATAGAAGAAACGGACTCCTCGTTTTTCGAGGATCCTGAGTCTGACGATGATGTTGGAACAAAAATATCTTTTACGCTCACAGGGCGTCGCGCAATTGCCTGTGGTTTTATGATCTCTTCTGCACCAGGCAAAACTATATCTGTCCCAACTTGTAAAACTTGTTCATCGCCAAATGTATTTGCTCGCGCGATCTCTGTTATTTCAATTTTATATTTTCCCGCAATTTTTGAAAGCGTATCCCCACGAACGACCGTATATAAAACCCCGTCCTCTGGAAGGATTTTCAACGTGTCACCGATACGAATAGTGCTTCGAAGGGTTAGATTGTTCGCGGAAAGAATTGTGCTTATACTCAATTGAAATTTGATAGCAATGCGACCAAGAGTGTCTCCATCAACAACGGTATACATCTCAATACCGCTGCGCGTTGCAATTTTGTCTTCCGTTGTTTCTGTTGTTGAAAAGAATTGTTCGGGATAAAAATCTACATCGGTGTGTGGTAAAGCTATAGTCAGTGCATCCGTTGTGTAAGAAAACGTTCCTTCGGATAAAGGAACACCTCTTTCTGCCGTAACGGTTTCAATGGTTTGAGAATCATCGACAGATACCAATGAATACAAGATGCTTTGCTGTCCGAATGTTTCAGCACGAACATGACGCGCTTGAATGTTTGTAACACCAACAATCGCCATCAAGGTAATAATAAAAACGTGAATGGAATAACGGTTGGAAAGGAGATAAAAAAAACGACTTTTCGCTGGAAGGATGATTTTTGTTACGAATCGTCGAACAGAAAAAATAACACGATAAAGAGGAACGCCGATCACTTTCAATAAAACAAAACCAACCGTTTTAAACGGTTGGAACACGCGAATAGAAAATGGCACACCTACGCGCTTTACCACAATTAAAGCACGTAAGAATCCAAGCGAAACGCGAACAAAAAAATGTTTAATGGAGTGTTTGATAGGAAGATTGTTTAAAAACATTCACCGGTTCATGATACGTTTTTTTTTTGCTTTTGTCAATCAAATCAGTTGACAATTTGGATGGTTTTCTTTAAAATACCGACATTATTTACCCATTTTTTAAGCAAAAACTATGAGCATATCCATGTATGCAATTGCGGCGAGCTTACTTGCGCTTCTGTACGGAGCGTATCTCATTAGGTGGATTTTTAAACTTCCGGCAGGAGAAGGCAAAATGAAGGGAATTGCTCTTGCAATCCAAGAAGGGGCAAACGCCTATATGGCGCGACAGTATAAAATGATCGCCATGATTGGAATGGCTGTCTTTATTCTTTTGTACTGGTTTCTCGGTTCTAAACTTGCTCTCGGATTTTTGGTCGGAGCTGTACTTTCTGGAGCCGCTGGATATATCGGCATGTTTGTGTCTGTTCGAGCAAACGTTCGCACAGCAGAGGCAGCAAAAAGTGGATTATCTGCGGCGATGGATGTTGCTGTTCGCGGAGGATCTGTTACAGGACTCTTCGTTGTCGGTCTCGCTCTTTTGGGTGTAACGGTGTTTTATTTACTGACACATGATATCCAAGCACTCGTCGGTCTCGGATTCGGAGGATCTCTCATCTCTGTCTTCGCACGTTTGGGTGGTGGAATTTTTACAAAAGCCGCAGACGTAGGCGCAGACCTTGTTGGAAAAACAGAAGCAGGAATTCCGGAAGATGATCCACGCAATCCGGCTGTTATTGCAGACAACGTTGGAGACAATGTTGGTGATTGTGCTGGAATGGCTGCGGATTTATTTGAAACATATGCAGTAACATCTGTCGCGGCGATGTTACTTGGATCTCTTACGTTTCCAGGCAACGAACAAATCGTTCTTTATCCTATTGCCCTTGGAGCTGTTGCGATCGTGTGTTCGATTGTCGGATCATTTTTTATCAAAATTGGCGCCGACAAAAAAATCATGAAGGCTCTGTATAAAGGATTGGTTGTTGCTGGTGTTCTTGCCGCGATTGGGTTCTATCCAATCACCACAAACATGCTTTCAGGAATCGCCGGAATAAACACAATGAATATTTATCTCTGTGCAATTCTCGGACTTGTGATTACAGCCGCCATGATTCTCATCACAGAATATTACACAGGAACAAATCATCAACCTGTAAAAGATCTTGCTGCTGCATCTGAATCCGGACATGGAACAAACATCATTGCAGGACTCGCGCTTTCCATGAAATCAACCGCATATCCTGTCCTCACAATTATTGCAGGAATTTTGATTGCAAATTCACTCGCTGGATTATATGGAGTTGCGATCGCTGCAATGGCAATGTTGTCTCTTACAGGAATTATCGTTGCGATCGACGCGTTTGGTCCTATCACAGACAACGCAGGTGGAATTGCAGAAATGGCTGATCTTGGAGAAGACGTTCGTAATGTAACAGACCCACTTGACGCCGTTGGAAACACAACCAAAGCTGTCACCAAAGCGTATGCGATTGGTTCCGCTGGACTCGCAACCGTTGTGCTCTTTGGAGATTACGTTCACGCATTGTCTGCAAAAGGAGCTCACATTGTTTTTGAAATTTCAGATCCTTCTGTTCTCTCCGGACTCTTCCTTGGTGGAATCGTCACCTATCTTTTCAGCGCAATGGCTATGGAATCCGTCGGAAAAGCCGCAGGTTCAGTTGTAGAAGAAGTGCGTCGACAGTTTCGTGAAATCCCAGGAATTATGGATGGTTCAGGAAAACCAGATTACGCAAAAGCGGTTGATATTGTAACAAAAGCCGCAATCAGCTACATGATTGCTCCATCCTTACTTGCTGTTTTTGCACCGATTGTTGTCGGATTCGTCTTTGGACCAAAAGCTCTCGGAGGACTTTTGATCGGAGCAATCGTCACAGGACTCTTCATGGCAATCAGCATGACCACAGGTGGAGGTGCTTGGGATAATGCAAAAAAATATATTGAATCTGGAAACTACGGCGGAAAAGGATCCAATGCACACAAAGCAGCCGTAACAGGAGATACCGTTGGCGATCCATATAAAGATACAGCTGGACCAGCCATAAACCCAATGATCAAGATTTTAAACATCGTTGCACTCTTGATTGTCGGATTCCTCATCTAAACAAAAAAAATAAAATCTGTCTATTTTGTATGGGCAGATTTTATTTTCGACAAAAAAATCACTCGAGATGTTCGGCTTCGGGTTGGAATTCCTTCAAACTGCATTGACACAAATACATTCTTTCGCTACACTTTCGCAGAAATTCATATTATTTTTATGCTAAATATTCAGATCGAAGAACAAGAAAAAAATACGGTGAAACTTACCTTCACCGTGACCCCCGAGGAACAACAGCCGTTTCTTGAAGCATCGGCAGAACACATTTCTGAGCATGCGAATATTCCAGGATTTCGTCCGGGAAAAGCGAGCTATGAGGTTGTGAAACAACGTGTTGGTGAGGGAAAAATCATGGAAGAAGCGCTTGAAAAAATCGTGCGTAAATATTACGTTGACGCGATTTTATCTCATGAAATCGATTCTGTTGGTTCACCAAAAATCGATGTAGAAAAAATGGCTGCTGGCAATGATCTTGTCTTTACTGCTGTCGTTACACGCATGCCGCGCGTCACGACACTTGCCGATTGGAAACAACTTTCTGTTGCTGCAAAAATCCCAGAAGTCTCTGATGCGGACGTTGAACTTGCCATCAAAGATCTTACGCGCATGCAAACAAAAGAAGTGCGTGCAGCTACAGATTCATTGGTTCAAATCACCGACAAAGCCGTCGTCTCCATGGACATGAAAAAGCAAGGTGTTTCTATTGAAGGCGGGCAGTCGCAAAATCATTCTGTATATCTTGCGGAAGAATATTACATTCCAGGTTTTAAAGAACAGTTGGTTGGAATGAAGGAGGGGGAATCAAAAAAATTTACGATTCCATTTCCAAAAGAACACAAACAAGAATTCTTGGCCGGTCAAGATATTGATTTTGAAGTTGTGCTCAAAGAATTGTTTCATCTTGAACCACCAACCATTGATGATGCGTTTGCACAATCTCTCGGACTTCGTGATGTTTCCATGATGAAGGAACTCATTCATAAAAATTTACTTGATGAAAAAATCCGTGAAGAATCCTTTCGGGAAGAAAAAGAAATGCTCGAACTTATTGCAAACAAATCACAATTTGAAAATATTCCAGACCTTCTCTTAAACGAGGAAATAGAAAAAATGATTCGTGAATTAAAAACACGTGTCGAGGAACAAGGGATGGTCTTTGATGATTACATCAAGAGTTTAAAACGGACACTTGCACAAATCAAACTGGATTTTACTCCACAAGCGCTCATGCGAATCAAAGTTTCGCTTCTGCTCCGTCAAATTGCAAAACAAGAACTGGTGACCGTAACCGAAGAAGAAATGATCAAAGAACTCGATGAAACCGCTGCACGTTATGAAGAAAAAGAAGCTAAACTTCAAATCTATTCCCCAGAATACAGACAATATGCCGAGCAGATCACCCTGAATCGTAAGGTAATTGAATGTATTAAGCGTGTCGTGGTTAAAATGTAAAAAGATGTGATAAAGTGATGGAACAAATCCATCACTTTTATTTTATGTTCATTGGTGCACATGTTTCCGCAGCGGGAGGTCTTTGGAATGGCCCGAAAAATGCCGGCGAGATTGGATGTGAAACATTTCAATTTTTTTCGCGTCCACCGCAAGGCGGAAATGTAAAGATCATTTCAAAAGAGGATCAACAGCTGTTTTCTGATGCGATGATCGAAAATAAAATAAAAAACTGTTACATTCACGGACCTTACATTATTAACCTTGCCTCAGAAAAAATAACAACTCGACAAAACTCAATCCGTATTTTGCGCGAAGAGCTCGAGCGTGGAAGTTTGCTTGGTGTAGCTGGAATGATGTTTCACCCAGGATCCGCAAAAACGGTAGGTGAAAAAGAGGGAATGAAATTCGTAATCGAAGGACTCAATAAAATCCTCGATGGCTACAAAGGTTCTTGTCAGTTGCTCATCGAAATTTCTGCAGGAGCTGGTATGGTGATGGGTTCGAGTTTTGAAGAGTTAGCAGAATTTATCGATGGAGCTGAGCGCGGAAAAGAAATCGGTATTTGTTTTGACACACAACATGCATTTGGAAGTGGATATGATTTTCGTACACAAGAATTGCTCGATACCATGCTCAAAAAATTCGACAAAATCGTCGGGTTAAATAAACTGGTTGCTTCGCATGTAAATGACTCAAAAGTCGAGTTAAATTCACACAAAGATCGACATGAGTCAATCGGAAAAGGGTGTATTGGAACCGAAGCTATCAAAAGATTTGTTCAACACACCGCATTACGCCACATCGATTTATTACTTGAAACACCGATCGATGAAGAACGGCCAAAAGAGGTCATTCTTCTCAAAAAATTTCGCGACAAAAAATAATATGACGAACGAAATAACCGTCGCAATGATCTGTGCAAAAGAAGCCGGGGAATACCTGCGCCGTTCATTTCGAAATGAAAAAAATATTGTTAAAATAAAAGAAGACACCTCTCCTGTAACGCTCTGTGACATGACAAGTCATCACATGATCGTTGAAAGATTGCGGAAATCGTTTCCAACGCACAAAATTTTCAGTGAGGAATCGCCAAACGCTCTTGAAACGATCATTGATGAAAATCCAACGTGGGTCATCGATCCGCTTGACGGAACGTCAAACTTCATTGCAGACATTCCTCTTTTCGGAATTACGATTGCTTATGTTTTGAATCATGAAACACAACTTGGTCTTATTTATGATCCGATTCATGAAGACTTGTTTCTCGCCATCAAGGGAAAAGGGTCTGTTTTAAACGATAAACCCATTCACGTTTCAAATAGAGCTGTGACAAAAGGCGGAATGCTTTTCGCTGGGCGCGGATATAAACAGCGCGATCGTGACAGGCACGGAGAAATCATCCTCGCTTTGGAAAAAGAAACAACTTACTTTCGTCGCCTAGGATGCGCGTCCGTCATGTTGTCCTCTGTCGCTGCCGGTCGCGCAGATTCCGTGATATTAACAGGGAGCAAGCCCTGGGACACCCTTGCGGGCGCATTGCTTATCGAAGAAGCAGGAGGAGTGGTCACAGATTACTGTGGAAAACCTTGGACATATAAAAGTGAGGATTTACTGGCATCAAATGGGCATATTCACGATAAATTGATGTCGATGACGTGTGCGTTAGACACGTCCTCAACACTATGATGATCACCGTGCACGTAAAACCTCGTTCTCGACAAAACTCGATTGAATGGATTGATGAAGAAACCGCAAAAATATCAGTCATT
>CAYHWG010000002.1:17268-35651 GCA_964360375.1 uncultured Gammaproteobacteria bacterium
AGTCATTGCCGCTGCGGAGAAGGGAAAAGCAAATGATGCAGTGATTGAGGTACTTTCCGAGGATCTCGGAGTGGCAAAGTCGCAAATCGAGATTGTGAGAGGAAAAACAACGCGTATAAAACACATTGAAATAAAATAGCGCACACAGATGTTGGTCTGTGTGCGCAGTTTTATTACTATTCCTTACACAACTTTCCGATCTCAGAAAGGAGATCTTTCTCTCGAGTAAAGAGTATTTCAAAAAGAGCATCACCGTCCATAAACACAAGACCTTCGTGTTCAATGGTACGTTGTACAAGAGAGTGGTAGGAGGGGTCTCTGTGCATTCGCACACAAATGAAAAGAATTCCCTTCTTTTTTGCCTTGCGACTGATCATGTCTATGTGCTCTTTTTTACAACAACCAACACATGTGAGAGTCACTCGGTCACTTCCCCTGGGCTCAAATTTCCAATAGGTGTGATGATCCTTGTTATCAAGCAGAAACGCAACTTCAGGAAGTTGTGTGTGGCGAACGAAGCGCATTTCCTCTGTACGATCTCTCAATATGAATATAGTCTGATTTTCCTTCCACTCTTCCGCGGCCGGATGTGGAATCGAAATTGTTTCAATTTGGCTGGTCACGATAAACTCCTCAGCAATCCTCAGATCGCCGTTTCGATCCTCATCGAGTCTTCAATCTCGCCCCATGCAATTTCTCATCCTCGATAACATTAGTTTACATCATTTTTACCTTTTTGTCAATGATTCTAAACGAATCTGAATAATTTTTTATTTAAATTTAGTGAAGGATTGACAAAAATAAAATTTCGTTGTAAAATTTTGACATGCTAATATGTCCCACATTTCAACCCTTCAAACTCTTAGTCTGACCGAAGATGAGGCTCGTACCTACCTCGCTTTATTAAAATTTGGGGGGGCAAACGCTATTACTCTTGCAAAAGAGGTTAATCTAAAACGCACCACCATTTACCCAATTCTCAAATCTTTGCACGAAAAAGGTTTTGCCTCCACGTATTTTCATAAATCAAAACGACTCTATCGGGCGGAAAAACCAGATAAAGTAGCAGGTCAGTTTGAAAAGCGGCTTGAATTATTCAATGCGATTATTCCTGAATTAAAAACGATTGAGAAACAAACTGTTTCAAGCATTGGCTTGCGATTTATTGAAACGAAACAGGAGCTTGAACGTTTTTACACAGGCATACTCATCGAGTATAAAGGAAAGTCGTATTCTGCGATCGGAAGCGCGACAGCTTGGGAGGGGATTAATCCTGAGTTTTTTCAAAAATTTCGCTATGATCGTGCAGACGCAAAAATCAAAACACGGATTCTTCTGTCCGCTGACTCACTCGCAGCGAGTCCTGAGGAGGAAAAGTTACTCCGTGAAGTTCGTGTTCTTCCAAAAAATCACACCTTTAAAAGCACAATGGATATATTCGACAACAAAATCTTGATTGTAAATCCGGATCAAACCGCACTTGCTGTTGTCATCGAAGTCCCGAGTATGGTGGATATTTTTAAAGAAATGTTTGAAATACTGTGGAAAAACCAAAAATAAAAACATCGTCGAAATTAAATCAACGATGTTTTTATTTTGGAACCTCATCAATTCCACCTTTATTGAAAGGATTACATCGTACAATTCGTCTGATTGTTAACAATCCTCCATTTATCACTCCGTGTTTTTCGATCGCTTGATATCCATATTCTGAACATGTCGGGTAAAATCGACAATAACCGTTAGGATAAAAAAATTTCATGAGTCCGTGATCAAACGAGAGTGTTTTTTGATAGATGCGAATCATTTTTAAAATCGTATACCTTGGAATCAAGGGTAATTGATTTATTTTCATAGCAATTTGGCTCGTTTGAATACGTGTAAGATTTGTTCTTCAAGTTCAAGTGGTGTCAAATCAATGGTCTCTTTTTTTACGAGAAACATAATATCAAACCCTTTTTTCATCATGGGTATCTGTTTTTCTACAATAGCTCGAATTCGACGCTTTAATCGATTGCGCACAACGGCTTTTTTTGAAACTTTTATTCCTACAACAACCGTAAATCGAGAATCGGGAAGTTGATTTTTACGAAACTTCATTCCTAGAGCATTATCAAAAACACTCTTTCCACGCGAGAAGAGTGTTTTGATGTCTGTGTCGTTTCGTAATCGATTTACGGAAAGAAACATGGTTTTTATACTATTTTTTACTTGTACCTTTAACGGAAAGAGATTTTCGTCCCTTTGCGCGTCGACGAGCAATCACATTTTGACCGTTTTTTGTGCTCATGCGCTTCAAAAACCCGTGTGTCTTTAAGCGAATCGCTTTCTTTGGTTGATGGGTGCGTTTTGGCATAGTGAAAACATACTAACACACTATCCACAACCTATCAATATGGTTACTAACCATCCACACACTTGCTCACCTGTGGACAAATGAATTACACTAACAAACATCGTTATTCGCTATTCACTTCTCGACGCTCTTATTGTCGAGTTGATATCCACTCGCCTGGATAAATCAATCCTATGAACACAAGCGAACTCTGGCAGGCTGTACTTGGCGAACTTGAATTATCGCTAAGTAAAGCAAACTTTACAACTTGGTTTAAAAATACATTTATTTCAGAGGTTCACGATCAATCAATTACGATCGGTGTTCCTAATTTGTTTACTCTTACATGGCTCGAGAAGAAACATTCAAAAGATATCATCAAATCTGTTCAGGAACACACGAGCGGTTCTGTAAAACACATTTGTTTTCGTGTCGAAACAAGACAATTACCTGTTTTAAACGTACAAATTGGCGGAAAATCTGAACCTGCAATTCCCTCACAAACTGTTTCTGAAAAAGAACCCTTTTTTTCTGCTCAAAAAAATGTTTCTTTAAATAACGAACAACAAGCACAAGTTCAAAGTGGGGAATTTTCCCTCAACGGAAAATATTGTTTTGAAACGTTTATTGTTGGAAAACAAAACGAACTTGCACACGCGGCCGCTCAAGCTGTCTCAAACCAACCGGGAGGTATTTACAACCCTCTTTATATTTATGGTGGTGTCGGACTTGGAAAAACGCATCTATTGCAGGCTATTGGAAATGAATTATTAAGAAAAGATCCGAATTTAAGAATTCTTTACATAACATGTGAGCGTTTTACGAATGATTATGTCCACGCATTAAAAACGGGAAAAATAAATGATTTTAAAAATCGTTACCGTACCGTGGACGTTCTTCTTATTGATGATATTCAATTCCTAGGAGGAAAAGAAAGTACGCAGGAAGAGTTTTTCCACACATTCAACCAACTGTTTCAAAATAATAAACAGCTTGTTATCTCCTCTGATCGCCCTCCTAAAGCAATTCCTTCTTTAGAACCTCGATTATCTTCAAGATTTGAACAGGGAATGCTCGCGGATGTTGGATCTCCAGATTTTGAAACCCGTGTTGCTATATTAGAGTCAAAAAGTCGTGAAAAGATCTATCAGATGGAGCGTGATATTTTGCATCATATTGCTTCGGTTGTTCAAACGAATGTTCGTGAATTGGAAGGAGCTTTAAATAAAATTATAGCTTTTCATCAATTTAAAAACATTCGACCAACGCTTGATACGGTCAAACCAATTCTTACAAGTTTTCAACCAATGTCTCTCAAAAAAAACGTTTCACCAAAACAACTCATTCACACGGTTTCTGTTTATTTTGATGTACACATAGAGGATTTGTTAGGAAAAAGCCGTCAAAAAAAGTTAGCCTTTCCTCGTCAGATCATCATGTATCTCATGAGAGAAGAGATGAAATCAAGTTATCCGTCCATAGGAAACGAACTGGGTGGACGAGATCATACAACGGCGATGCATGCGTATGAAAAAATCTCAGGATGTTTATGCGAAGACGAAAAATTACAACACGATCTTGAACTGATTAAGCAACGTTTGTACACAACATAGTCCACAGGTTATCTGTGTGGATCAAGACGGGATAACAGGAGAGATAACTCTGTGGAAAAAAAGTGTGGATAAAAAATGTTTCCTTTTTGAAAAATGAATACACACATCAACACCTTTTTTTACAGATATTTTCCACAGCGTAAACAAAATAAAAAGAGCTTCATTCAGCGAAAAATTTTATTTATTCAGACTTTGCACACCCTTACTATTGTTTTCTTCTGTTCTTTTCTCTAAACAAAAAAATTATAAGAACGTATGAAAATTTCTTGTACAAGAGAAAATCTCCATCAAGGTTTGAGTATTACAAGTCACTTAGTGACGAAAAATATTAATCTTCCTATTTTACAAAATGTATTATTAAAAGCAGAAGGGGGTATTATAAAATTTACCGCGACAAATTTAGAGATTGCTATCAAGTGTTCTGTGAGAGGAAAAGTAGAAGAACCAGGTGAATTTACCATCCCTTCAAAATTATTTTTCGATTATGTTTCATTACTTCCTAATGAAATTATTCACTTGGAAAATATAAAAGAGGACCTATCTATTCAATGTGGTGAACAAAAAACAAAAATTCACGGATTGAGTGCTGCGGATTTTCCTCTCGTTCCAAAAGTAGAAGGTGAATTTGCCTTCAATATCCCTATCGAAGATTTTAAAAAGGCTCTCTCGCAAGTTTTATTCTCTGTTGCTTCAAATGAATCACGTCCAGAACTTACAGGTGTCCTCATGCATTTTTATGCGTTTGGAAATGAAGGAAGACTTAAACTCGCAAGCACAGACTCCTACAGACTTTCGGAAAAAACCGTTCCTATTATGAATCAACCCGAACAGGATTTTCGTGTTGTCATTCCTGCAAAAACATTGTCTGAGGTTGGACGTATTCTTTCTGTTTTTCGGGATGATGTTGAACTCCCTTCTTTTCTCACCATGAATATTCGTCAAAATCAGGTTGTCTTTATTTATGGTCCTGTTGAAATTGTTTCAAGAACAATAGAGGAACACTATCCGGACTACGAACAAATTATTCCAAAACAGTTTCAAACACAAAGTGTTCTTGATCGGGAAGATTTTTTAAAAGCGGTGAAGACAGCAAGTTTATTCTCAAAAAATGGATTGTTTGATGTGTCTCTCACATTTTCTCCGGAAGAAAAGTGTGTTCGTGTTACATCGATTGATGTAACACGAGGCGAAAATACGACAAATTGCCAAACAGAAATTTCAGGGATAAAAAATGAAGTAACTGTTAATTACCGCTATTTGTTAGATGGTCTTCAGTCTATGAGTGGAGAGAGAGTTGTTTTTGAAATGATTGATGGATCAAACCCCTGTCTTCTCACCGTAAAAGATAAACACGAAGACCACCGTTACATCGTGATGCCAATCAAACAGTAAAAAAATTCCATCCCGCAGCTGTGGGATGGAATTTTATTTATGGTTGTTTAAAAGGATCTAACGAGTTTTGAGGGCTAAAAATGGTTGCTTGCGTAGATGTTCCATTTTGAGTCTCTTTTGCAGGAACAAAGAGAGTTGATGGTGTTTTTACAGAAACAAGAGATCCTGCTGTCAGAATGGTTTTTGAACCATCTTTTGTTTTTGCTGTGACAGAGAGCACCCAGGTTCCTGTTTCCGTAAGTGGCCAGTCTATCGTGATAAATGGGGAAGAAGGGTTGATCGTTTGTCCAACAATAGATTTTATTCCTGTTCCTAATTTTTCAGCGAAAACAGTCACATTTGAGTAGTTTTGAGGATTTTTTAGGGAAGAAACAAGCGTATAAACATCTGTTGTTTTTTCAATAGACTGCCCATTTTTTGGATCAATCAATTCAATCGTTTCTGACGCATCTGAAGAGATAATCAAACTTACTGTTTCTGAACTGCTGTTATCGATATCATCGTAAGCAACAGCTTTTAAGATGTTTTGTCCGCTTGCGATCGATGAAGGGATTTGAGCCGTAAGACTGTAGGGAGCCTGTGATGCCGATCCAACATACAGACCTTCAAGATAATACTCTACACGCGAAATTCCTCTTGGTGAAGTTGCATTAACACTGACAGAAAAGGTTCCTCCGCTAAGAGCACTATTGTTTTGAGGAGAAATAATCTGAATAGATGGAATATTTGTTGCGATATGAAGATCGTCTTGTTCTGTAGGAGGTAATGTCTGAGAAAGAATGACTCCTGTTTCTTTTTGTTTACGTAACACCCAATCAGCTACGCCGTTTTCCCAGGCAGTATAGTTTGAATCCTGTTCCGGATGTTCTGGTGCATTTAAGAGAGGTTCTTTCGGATTAATATAGTGCAGAATTTCGTGATAGCCTCCAAAAAAACGTGTTTCCTTGAAAGAATCAGGTGTAAATTCTGTGGCGAGTTTGTTACTTGCCCGATCAATGACGAACGACTGCATAGGAACGGTTCCATCTAAAACAGATTTTCCTGTTGGATGAATCGTAGGTGGATTGAAAAGTTCAACAGGTTTTCCCATGTGAGCACGTTTCATAAACGCATTCCAGATGGGACCCGCAACAACAGAGCCATCTGCCTTGTTTTTCATGGCGGCGTTATTATTATTTCCAACCCACACACCAGAAACAAGTGAGGGGGAATATCCCATAAGCCAAGCATCATGAAAGTTGTTCGTAGTACCAGATTTTGCAGCAACAGGCCGATCCGCTAAATGAAGCGTGCTTGCGGGGCCAAAAATTGGCGTACGAGCCACATTGTCAGATAAGACGTTTGTGATCATCTTTGCGGTATTTTGCTCAACAACCTGTTTTCCATCTTTTGGTTTCCATTCTTCTAGAATGTTTCCATTTGCATCTTCAACGCGCAAAACAGAGACTTGATCAAACTTTTTTCCCTCATTTGCGAGGGTTGCATAGGCGTTTACATGATCAATCAAACGAACTTCTCCTCCACCAAGGACGAGCGAAAGACCAAAATTTGCGTGATTTGAAAAGGATGTGTATCCAAGAGATGTTGCAAAATCAAGTGCAGCATCAACGCCAACAAGATAGACCATTTTTACGGCAGGAATGTTTAATGACATCTGAAGAGCGTTTCGGACACGGATAGGACCATGCTCTTTTAAGTCATAATTATGTGGAGTATAGGTACCGACCGCTGTTGGAAAATTTGTCACAACATCCCAAAGAACGGTATTTGGCGTGTAACCCATTTCAAATGCTTTTGTGTAAATGATCGGTTTAAAACTCGAGCCTGGCTGTCGAAGGCGTGTTGAAACGTTCACTTGACCATCGATTGTTTTATCGAAAAAATCTTTTGAACCAACCATAGCAAGAATTTGTCCAGTTTTTGGATCTTCTGCCACTAAAGAGGCATTGGTAAATCCAAATTGAGAACCTTTTGCCTCGACACCTTTTATAATTTCTTCTTCCGCAATTTTCTGTAAGGAATAATCAAGTGTTGTCACAACTTTCATTCCACCCTCTTCGACCTCACGCCGACCGTACGTATTTTCAAGATCTGCTTTCACATCTAAGACAAAATGTGGGGCAGTGATATTTGTGATATGAGCGATAATGGGAGTTTTTTCAGATTTTGCTGTTTCGTGCATTTTTGCATCAATGAAATTGAGTTTCAGCATCTCATCAAGAATATAGTCACGACGAATCAACAAGAGATCCGGGTTGTTTAAGAGTTTGGTTGTAGATTTAGGTAAGGAAGCAAGGGTTGCAGCTTCCGCAATCGTAAGATCTTTTACTGATTTACGAAAAAAATTTTGTGAAGCAGATTCTATACCGTAGTAGGAAGAGCCGTACGGAATTTCGTTGAGATAAATTTGAAGTATTTCATCCTTTGAATATTTTTGTTCAAGCTTTATCGATAAAATCAATTCTTTAATTTTTCGAGTAAACGTTTTTTCGTTTGAAAGAATCGCATTTTTGACGAGTTGTTGTGTGAGTGTTGAACCGCCGGCACGTTTGCCCGTCAGGTTTAAAACAAATGCTCGTGTGAGACCTTTTAGATCAAATCCATTGTGTGTACAAAACTTGCGATCCTCGGCTGCAATCGTTGCTTTTGCGGCAAACAAAGGTATACCGTTTGTATCAAAAGAAAGTTTCGGATCGGTTTTATTGCAATAGCCTTCTTGGAGTTTTTTTAACGTTCTGTTTTGATTTCCTGCGATTTCATAAAGGAGATGCTCTCCTGTGCGGTCGTAAATTTTTGTTGTTTGAGAAATTTTACGTTCCGTTAAACTTCCTGGACTTGGAAGATTTTTGCTTGCAAGGGCAAAGGCGACAAAAATAAAAAGAGAACCAAGAACAAGAAAAAAAAGAAGAATCAGAAAAAGATTTTTCCCTATTTGTGTTTCAAAAAACCAGAAAAAGAGACGTTTGAGTATTCCAGAAGTTTTATGACGGCGCGACCTGTGATGCGAATAACGATAAGGAGACATAATGTACGTATAGGATACATAAAAACTCTATTTTCGAAAAGATACCCACAAGAAGATTCCTTGTAAAAATGCGCTTTGTTGATAGTAAAAAAGACCATTTATCAACGTAAATCTCTTGACAAAAACAGATTTTCATGTTATTATTTTGCCACTTATTTTACCTGCCCAACGCGGCTTCTTTAGGAGGAAGGATGCGTCGGGTATGTTGAATAAATTCGTTACACAACGTTATCTCACTATCCAAAAGATGTTTTTACGTTTTTTGGACGATGCCTGGCACAATGATTTTTGTTATATAAGAACCGTATGGTTGTTTGGGCTTCAAACATTTTTACGTTTTGAAAAACACTTTTTTTTCTTGCGCACGAAGGCCGTGAATTTTTTCATGATCCTTCTTATTATGGTGGTAGGATCCAATGTCTTTTTTCCATCGATCGTGAGCGCAGATGTTTCTCGTGAACAAAAACAAATGAATCATCGAACAAACACACTTGTGATTGCTTCGGCACAAAACGCCGCAAAACCGTTTGGAACACTTCCCGTATCAAGTGAAGCAAAAATACGAAAGACGTTCATGGTTCCTATTACGGCATATACATCCGACGTGGCACAAACAGACGATACTCCTTGTATTACAGCTTCTGGAATGAATGTATGTGATCGAAATCAGGAAGATATTGTTGCGGCAAATTTTCTGCCGATCGGTACGCGTGTGCGTATTCCAGAAATATACGGCGAACGTATTTTTTCAGTGCAAGACCGCATGAACGCACGCTATCACAAACGTATGGATGTGTGGCTGAAAGATCTTTCTGAAGCAAAACGCTTCGGAATAAAATTCGCAAAAATTGAAGTGTTTTAAAAAACAAAAGTAGGGGTTGCTCGCGAGCCACCCCTACTTTTTTGTTTCATGTACAAAACGCGTAAAATTGGATGGATCACGACGGGGTGGAGGGAAAAAATATTTTCACGGTAGACAGACCTACCGTGAAAATATTTTTTCCTGAAGCCCGAGTGAGCCGCCGATTTTACGCGTTTTGTGGAGGCCACGATCGGAGTTGAACCGATGCATAGAGGTTTTGCAGACCCCCGCGTTAACCACTTCGCCACGTGGCCGTCTCGATCCTGTTGATCGAGTGCAAATGTACCAAATTCTTTTTGTCTGAGCAAGCAATCCTGTATACTTACACAAGATGCTCGATGAGATGTGCCTCGTCTAGATTGACGAGAAGTTTCGGAATGATCTTTTTGATACATGCTCGCACATCCGGATGAAGGAGCTGTTCGAGTGTGTGAACTTCCGGTCCAGCCGAGATAATGCATTCTTCAAATACGTTGTTCTGTAATTGTTTGTGCAAATAAGCTGCGATCGCATGAAAGAGGTGGTCTTCTGTGATGATTTCTTCTTTTTCATTCATGATCGCCCCGTGACCGCCTTCCGACGAAATAAACGATGTTCTGTCACCCCCATCTTTTTTATGATGGTCTGATCGTATATCTTCAACGAAGAGAAACTCTCGGTCGTGCGCAAGAAAAAATTTTGCGTGAACATGATCTGCAACAACAACAAGTGTTTTTTTGTGAAAAGAAGGAAGAGATTCTGGAATTTGCATAGGAGATAATTAAATTTTCAAATCAGAGGTCTCAATAGTATACCCATATGAAATCGTTTCGTCATTTTATTCTGTCCTCCATGCGTGAATTAGTGTTTGGTCTTGAAGACTCGCTTGTGTCCACACTCGGCACGATTACAGGAATTGCGATTGCAACACAAAGTACATATTTCGTTATTTTGTCCGGACTTGTTTTGATTGCATCGGAAAGCACGTCGATGGCCGCAGGAAGTTATCTTTCAAGTCGTTCTGCAGAAGACGCAGAACAGGAAGAAGAGAAGGAAGAAGGAAAAAAGTTTCAGCGCGAACCAACACATCCTGTAAGTGGTGCTTTCGTGATGTTCTTTTCTTATCTTCTCGGCGGACTCATTCCTCTTGGGCCGTATTTTCTTGTTTCAACAAGAAACGCCATTCTTCCTTCCGTGATTCTTACGGTCGTGACATTATTTTTGATTGGTGTGTGGTCGTCGAGTTACACAAAACGATCCCGCACAAAAAGTGGATTAGAAATGGTGGTTGTGTCACTTTCCGCCGCCGTCTTTGGATATCTGATTTCACAACTCGTGAATCACTATTTTGGCGTGTCTTTTAAAGGCTAGTGTTCTTTGATGGAGCCGTTGATTTTCAACGGCTTTTTTGATACCGTGTCGTGACATGCCTGATGTGTATCTTGATCACGCCGCAACAACCCCACTTGATCCTCGTGTGCTCGAGGTGATGTTGCCGTATCTTGAAGATAAATATGGCAATCCATCAAGTTTTCATTCACGTGGGAAAGTTGCGACGGATGCATTACGAGAAGCTCGCTCTTCGATCGCAAATATTTTACATGTTCGACCAGATGAAATTTTGTTTACCTCTGGTGGCACTGAGTCTGACAACCTTGCGATCCTCGGCTACGCGCGAATGAACAAACAGTTTGGTGTGCACATCATTACAACATCATTTGAGCACCATGCAGTGCTTGAGGCGTGCATTCGTCTTGAAAAGAAAGAAGGATTTCGCGTGACATATCTCAAACCAAGCAAAGAAGGAATGATCGATTCGCGTCAGATCGAAGATGCGCTTACAGAAGATACGATTCTTGTGTCTATTATGTACGCAAACAATGAAGTTGGAACCATTCAGCCGATTGCAGAAATTGGAAATGTGATTCGCAAATATCGCGAGGAACATAAATTGTCACATCTCGTTTTTCATACGGATGCTTGTCAGGCCGCGGCGTATCTCGACATGAATATTGAAAAGTTGCATGTCGACATGCTTACCATGAACGGTCCAAAAATATACGGACCAAAAGGGACGGGATTATTGTATGTGAAACGAGGGATAAAACTTGAACCTCTCATGTTTGGTGGTGCGCAAGAACGCGGGATTCGACCAGGTACAGAAAATATTGCCGGAATCATAGGCTTCGCGAAAGCATTCGAGCTTGTGCAAGCAGAAAAAGAAGCCGAAATAGCTCGTCTCATACCAATTCGTGATAAACTCATCGATGGAATTCTCTCGACGATTCCGCGAACGCGCGTGAACGGAGATCGCACACATCGTTTGCCAAACAATGTAAACGCATCCTTTATAGACATTGAAGGCGAAGCTCTTTTGCTCTATCTCGATGCGGCCGGGATTTATGCTTCGACCGGATCGGCTTGTACGTCCGCTTCACTCGATCCTTCGCATGTTATCCTTGCTCTTGGATTTCCTTATGAAGTTGCGCACGGCTCGATGCGTTTCTCGCTCGGTCACTCTACAACAGAAGAAGACATTGAATACGTTTTAAAAACCCTTCCACCGCTTGTCGAAAAATTACGATCGATCAGCCCAGTAAGCGTGGATGAGAAATATTGGCAATAATGTAATTGTCATTGCGAGGAGTTCGACGACGAAGCAATCTTACGTTTCGCGTCGAAAAGATTGCTTCGTGGAGTTTATCCTGAGCGAAGTCGAAGGACTCGCAATGACACATAAAAAATATGTCTCACAAACAAGAATCTATCGCAGGCACACAAGGCGATGTTGCGTCTCATGATCAAACAAAATCTTGGTTCTACACAGATATTGTGAAAGAACATTTTTTTCATCCGAAAAATTTTATGGAAAACGATGCGGATGAATCTTTGTATAATGCGCTCGGAAAAGTTGGATCACCCGCGTGTGGAGATGAGCTGCGTGTTTGGATGAAAGTGCATCCGGATACGGAAAAAATAGAAGAATTTCGTTGGAAAACATTCGGTTGCGGAAGTGCAATTGCCTCCACCTCCATGGCGTCTGTGATGGTGACAGAAAACGGCGGTATGACTCTTGAACAAGCACGAGCACTCAAACCACAAGACATCATGGAGCGTCTCGGTGGATTACCACAACGAAAATTTCATTGCTCGGTCTTATGTGATAAAGCCCTTCGTGACGCAATTAACGACTTCTATCGACGCACGGATAATTTTGATAAAATGGTTGTGGAATCATCGCGCATCATTGATCCTGTTTCAAAAGTTACAGATCACGACATTGAAGAAGCTGTGCTTGATGGGGCACAAACGCTTGAACAGGTTCAACAAAAAACAAAAGTCGGCATCGGAAATCCAAACTGTTTACCAGCCGTTGAAGAGCTGATTCGTTTTTACAAAGAAAAATATTTCGGGGCTGCGTAATTTGATCCTTTGTGTCATTCCGACCGACGAATCATCGAGGAGTGGAGGAATCTCGCGTGTATGAATGTGAGATCCCTCGATTTCGCTTCGCTTCACTCGGGATGACACAAAAAAACATATGCAAAAAGTATTATTAGAAAAACGTCTCGAACATCTGAAACCGATTCTTGCGTCTGCCGGAAGGTCGATTGATGTTTTAAGTGTTGAAACGCCGCGCGCAACATTTCGTTTGTCCGGATTTTGTGGTGGATGTGCATGTTCATCTTCGTATAAAGACGGCATTACGGATTTGGTAAAAGAAATTTGTCCGGAAATCACAGATATAAATTTTGAAGAAGTGTAACAACAGAAGGAAAGAAGTAAGAAGGAAAGAATGAAAGTAGAGAAGATTTTTCGTTTCTCTCCTTCTCTCCTTCTCTCCTTCATTATTCTTATTTCTTTATGCCACGTATCAGAGTTAAAGTTGATGAGGATCTTTGCATTGGTGCTGCGTCGTGCGTCACGATTGCCCCAGAAACGTTTCAGATGAATGCGGAAAACAAGGCGAATGTTTTAGATCATGGGAAAGAGCCTGAGGGATCACGGTATGAACGTTGGATGACGGTCACAGAAGATGAGATGGAAAACATTCTTCTTGGTGCACAATCCTGCCCAACCCTTGCGATTTTTATTTACAACGAAGAGGGAAAACAATTATTTCCAGAGATGTGAATTACATCATCATCGGCGGAGGAATTGCCGGAACAACCGCAGCGGAGGAACTTCGCAAACTGGATGTGACAGCACACATCACGATTGTTTCAGAAGAACAGCACGCGATTTATTCTCGCGTGCTTTTGCCGCACTATATCAAAAATAAAATTCCGCGCGAACGTGTTTTTTTAAAAAAGTCCGGCGGAGCCGGATCCGGCTCCGCCGGAGAATCCTGGTACGCTCAGCAAAAGATCGAATGGGCGCGTGGAGAAATTGTAGTGAAAATTGATCCGAAAAATCAACATGTTGTATTAGAAAGTGGTCGAGAAATTTCGTATGACAAATTATTGATTGCAACGGGCGGAGAGGTGAAATTATTTCAGGACGATCTAAAAGGTGTTTCTTATTTTCGCACACTCGATGATGCGGATCATCTTTTGGAATTAGTGCACGCACTTCCATCCAGCGCTCATGCCGCGATTTATGGAGGAGGATTTATAGCCTGCGAGTATTTAAATATTTTTCACGCGTTTCATATTCCTACGACCATTATTTTTCGAGGTGAACATATGTGGTCGCATGGAATTTCAAAAGAGGCTGGAGAAATTTTAAAACAACATTTGGAAAAAAATAACGTGGAGGTTTTTTCAAACACACATCTGACACAATTGATCGGTGATAAAACGCTTGAAGCGATCGAAACAACAAACGGAACATTTTCGTGCAACCTTCTTGGTGTCGGTATTGGTATTGATTCAAACTTTTCTTGTGCTCGTGAAGCAGGAGTGGAAGTGAAAGAGGGAATTGTGTGTGATCAATATCTTGAAACGAATCTTTCAAACATTTTTACGGCAGGCGATGTTGCCGAATTTTATGACCCGCGCTATGGTCGTCACATTCGCGCAGGGAACTGGATGAGCGCTATGACGCAAGGAAGAATCGTGGCAAAAAATATGTTCGGCGAAAAACATGCTTTTGATCTCGTTTCTTCTTATGCGACAAACGCTCTTGGTCTTGAAATCATCTTTATTGGCGACACTTCCCGAGAGGCGGCTCAGGAAACGAGACTTTTCGGTTCTATTGAATCTGGTGGAATATCGGAAATTTTTGTTCGAAATAATCAGATTGTTGGGGCGATATTGATTGGGAGAAACACAGATCGTCCAATTTTGACGAAGCTTATCTCAGAAAAAGCAGATCCGGAAAAGTTTGAAATGATTGACAAATAAGCAATTTTGTGTTATAAAATTGTTTCTTCTGTGTGCGACCAAAGCGGGTTTGCGCGGAAGGAAATGGTGTTCTATACAATTTCCGCGGCATTTGGCCGCACAGGAGAAAATCAATGGCATTTTTTAATCCAGAAGTTCTTGAAGCCATGCAGGCGGAAGGAATCGAACGTCTCATTCACGAAGCGATTTCAAAGGGAATGGGAAATGCTGCGAATGAAGGAAAAAACGACGTTGAAGTTGTTTCTGCGGGCCTCAGGGCAGCAGATGACCCAGGTGTTTTTCAGGCTCTAAAAGCCAAGATTCCTGGTCTCACTTCCACCATGTTTGCTGCAGCACTTTCGACAAAACTGCAGCAGATGGACTTTGACAAGATTTTGCCGGGCGACAACAGGCTTGTTGTGAAAATGGCAAAGTATGCGTTGAAGTTTATCGTTCCACACATCATCATGGGAGCTGGAGACGGATTTGGTGATGTGATCAATCGCGCGGTAAGTGCGGTGCGATCAAATCCTAAGGATGTAATCGTGCAAGATAAACCTGGATCTGCGGATTTTGTTTGTTGGATCAAAACGGATCTTGGACAGAACAGTCCTTTCTTTTTGATCGAATACGATGCGGACAAAAACATTCGTCTTCATTCGCCAAATGTTCCGATGTGCTATGGTCCAGAATTTCAACGGATCAAAGCTGTCTGGGATAGGGCGCACGGACCTCGCAAGGAAAAAGTTCCGATTGAATATCCTCCTGGACAAAACAATCAGAACAACAGGAATCGACCGCGTGAACATGAAGAATGGATTCTAGCAGTAGAGCTTCCTTGCGAGATCATTCCGATTGAAACAGCATTTCATCGACTGGACCATAACCTTTCCGGAATCAGTCCGGAGGTTGCTTCGGAAATCAAAAAGCAGTTTGCAAAGCCTGAAAAAGAAAAATCCTGGGCAGAGAAACTGACGGAGCCGACAAAAGACGTCATGATGGCGTTTTCACGGACCAAAAAGGATTTGCCTTGGCTTGATCGGGTTGTGGGCGAGAATTTCGTCAAGAATCTTGACGGACATGTTAGTATCGTTCATATGACAAAACTGGGCGTGGATTTCAAATCGCGCATTGATCCGACAAGTGGAAAGTTTTCTTTGGAAGACTATCTTACGATCATTGAGTACATCGACGATTGGATGGGTGCGGAACTTTCGCGCATGAACAAGTTTCGTCTGGCGATTGCGCGTATGCGTGCAGCACACGGCTCAGGAACAACTCTGAAAGATGTGATCCCGACGTTTTTTCTCGCAACAGCACCTATGTGGTTTTTCTTCATGGCTGCGACGACCGTGTTTTTGACAGCGATCTTTCTGTTCATTGCCGGTTCGATTCATGTCGCGACAAAAATCGAGACCGTGGGTTTCATCTCGAAAGTCGTTCCAAATCCGCTTGATTTGTACTTTGTGAGTTTCCCGGAAGGAAGGTGGTCGGCATTTTTTGCGACCATGATCGGAGCATGGACGCTTACGCTCATGTTCATGACCTTTTCTTTCATGCAGTCATTTTTGAACTGGGTCACGGTGTTCTTGCCGGACGTGTCAAAAGACTGGCTTGTCCAAATTGGAAGAAAGTTCAGTGCTTTCTTTGCCGTGTATGGATCTCTTGCGGCCATGATGGTTCTTGCTCTTGTACCGCTTGTGTGGCGCGTTACAACACTCCTCGTCGTTCCACTTGGTGCGATTGGTGTTGTAATGATGCTTTCCTCAATCGGTTTTGAAGAGACGATTCGTCGTCAGATTTACAAGGCGTCGAAGTGGTTTGGGTGGATTGTGGTCATTCTTCCGATGAGTATCGCCATCCTCTTTGCTGTTACAAGTGTCTTCGGTCTCACTCCGACGAGTGTTGGGCAATGGATCGTTGAAATTGTCAAAAGCATTTTTGGACACCCACTTGTTCTCAGTATCGTGTTCGGTTCGATCGTTTCTGTCATTGCACATCAAGTTTTGAAACGCATTGAATGGACACGTGCGAGCGTAGACGGCGAAGAGCTCGTCGCAGAAAAACCACGATGGTTTACGCGCGTAGCATTCGTCCTTCTTTTCCTGATTGCCGTGATCAGTCCTTGGGTAGAGATGCCAAAAAACAAGCTGAAAGTTCCTGAGCCAACGGCGGAAGTGAAGCTTGAAGGAAAGGAAAAGGAAACAAAAGAAATCAAGAAATCAGGAGGTTCTACAACAGGAACAGAAAGTGGAAAGGCAAAGGAAGCGAAGAAGTCGAGAAGTCGAGAAGTCGAGAAGGAGGGGATTTGCGCTCAAGAAGGGCTTCCTTTCGAACATCGTATAGCTTTAGGATGCGACGAATAAAACCCTCACCACCCTTCGCTTTTTTAAAGCTTCGGGTGGTTTTTCTTTAAAAAAATGGCTTTTTTAGGGGGTTTTTAAGGATAAACCATTGACAAAAAGGTAAAAATGTGGTATATTTATCTGTCAAAAATTGATTGACAAACGTTGTCGGTTGACGACGTTTATTCTACTAGTGAGCCACCTCAAAAGACGAGTTGGCAGGAGGAATCGATGAAAACGCTTTTGATGTTTCTAGTGCTCGTGTTCTCGAGTTGCAGTGCCCTTCACAGTCTCGTGATTGATGAAGGGGAGATCCTCAAGCGTAAAGAGACCACGCACCGCATCGCGGTGAAGGGCAACATTCAGATCGCGAAGATGGCGATCAAGAATGGTTTGCCGGTCACTGTACATGGGCAGGATTTGGGAAGTGACGTGAGTGCTGGCTACAATTACGCTGGCGGTTACGGTCTGCCTGGGCAAGGATACGGCGGAATGATGAGTCCTGCAGGCATGCATGCGGAAGCTGCAAGCTTTGGTTACGGACAAAGTCATCTGCCGCAGCTTGGGGAATCTCCAGTTGTTTTCCAAGCCGGTCAGCCTACAGCACAAGTGACAGAATCGGTTAAGTGTCCAAAAGGTCGAGCTACAGCAAACGAATCCGAGCGAATTGCGTGTCTTGATGCAGTTGCATTGATTCACTCAAAGCAAATTCACGCGCTCGAGAAACGTCGATAGACAATCAACAAAAAGTCGAGGTTGAGAAAAGCGCTCGCCTCGACGCACGCGATCAAACTTGGTCGCACAGGAGAAAGATCATGAAGAGTCACATTTTGGGATGGTCGTTCGTGTTCATGTGCTTCGTCGGAGTTCTGGATGCGTTTGCAGAGGAAGTGGTCCTCACAGACGAGATCGTCGCGCAGGCAAAGGTGGCTTGCATGAAAAAGAATTTCGAAGGGAGCGACGAAGCGATTCGTGCAAGTCGGCTCAGCTGCATGCAAGGAATCGAAATCGAAGCGATGAAGCAGCGGCAAAAAGCGGACGCAAAAAAGCTCGAAGCGTTCATGAAGCAACCAAAGGAAGAAAAGACTGCGGAGAGTCCTGCTCCTGCAGTGACCGCAGCAGGTCCAGCTCCAGTAGCGGCGCCAGTAGCACCAGGTCCGAGACCCATGTTCGCGGTTCGTCCATACACCATTCTGGAACAGCCGGGACGGTACATGGCAGCGACATGGGAAATGCCGGAAATGACGGCTTCCTACATCGAGATTGTGAATCTGAACTTCACGTTGAAGTATAAGTTCGCACTTGAGAACACGCCGACGCGAGTTGTTGTCATGAAAAATGGCCAACCGCTTGCGGTCGCTCATCCGGGAGTTCCAAACGGGCCGCATCGGTATGTGGAGCTGTACGCAGATTTGAATGGGGACGGTAAACCGGATCAGGTTGCGTATAAAGGTGTGGACCCGGTTTTTGCAGACCAAATCTACACCAGTTATCGGCCCGGTGATTCC
>CAYHWG010000002.1:35661-38055 GCA_964360375.1 uncultured Gammaproteobacteria bacterium
TACAGATCTATTTCCTCTGTCAAAGTGGAAACATGGTCGGGATACCAGGAATGCCTCCACAAACTCTGTGGCGAACGGTTGGTGCCTTTCAACTTGAGCCACCGGAAGCGACGCCAAGAAAATGGGAAATGAGTCCATATCTCGGAAGTAAGATTCGATAGTCAACTCGCCCTTGGAACAGTGAACACATTTGCGTGTACTGTTCTAAGGGTTTTTTCATTAAAAAATACTCGGATGAACGAGTATTTTTTTGGGTTTTTATGTTGTCGCTGTTGCAACGGCTGCAAGTTGTGTAATCACGAAACTGGAGATCGCGTAGGCAGCAAGGATAATGACGATTCCGACAACCGCAGTGACCATGCGTTTCTTCGCTTCTTTCACTTTGTCTTCTGCTCCGCTTGAAGTCATGTATTGAATGCCGGATTGGATGATGAGAACCACAAAGATAATTCCGAGAACTCCGAGAATAGCGGAGATCATGTTTCCGATGAGTTGAGGAAGATTTGCGGCAGCACCTGTTTGTCCTGCAGACGTACCAACAGTACCTAGTTTTTCTGAACTTCCAGCAAGCCCTCCACCTGTAACCACCGCTAAAACAGATAGAGGCACAAACAATACAGGCAACGCACCGATCCAAGCTCCGAATTTGAGAAATTTGTTTTTTAACATAAATTTTTGTGTGAATTAATGTGATTGTTGAAAAAAGTGTTAAGGTCCAGGGCTTCCACCGGTTGAATCATCGCCAGACCATGGGTCAAACGTATCTTCTTTGTCTGATGGAGAAGAACCTTCCGGTGTTGTTGCTGTTGATTGTCCGGAAGCTGTCACGATGGCGGAGATGACGTAATTTGAAATGGCGTAGGCTCCGACTAAAATACTCATGCCGATAATGGAGCTCACGATATGTTTTTTTGCTTCTTTTACTTTATCATCTGAACCGTTTGATGTCATGTACTCAAATCCTGCTTGTAAAATAACGATTACAAAGTAAATTCCTAAAACCCCTAGTAATGCGGAAATAAGTTTTCCGATTACGATGGGGAGTTTTGTGCTTGTTGCTTCACCCAAGTCTCCACCTGCGCCCGTATCGTTTAATGCTTTGATGGAAGTTTTAAGAGGGCCAGCCAGAGCGAAGTCTGTAAGGAATAATGCGGCAATGAGACAGAGACAAAGAACAATTGGAATGAAAAGAGCATTTTTTTTTGTGAACAAACCTTGTTTCATACGTTATTTTACCGCTTCACCCAAACCTATCAGGACATAACTTGAAATCGCATACGCGCTGATGATGATGATGATTCCGATAATCGCTTGCGTGATCATTTTTTTTGCTGTTTTTACCTTATCTTCCACTCCTGCGGAAGTCATATACATGATTCCACCGTAAATCACAATGATCACAAAAACCATCCCAACGGCTCCAAGTAAAAAAGAAATGCCTCTTCCGATGACTGTCGAGAGTCCAAGACTTTTGTTATAACCTGTTCCAACAGCAGCGGCATCTAAGCCTCCGATGACGAGTGCAGCTGGACCGGCATCTTTTGCCGGTGCATCAGGAGCCGCAAGAACAGTGAAAACAGAAAGAACAAAAAAATGAAACAAAACAGAAAGATAAATAAGCGAACGTTTCATAGGTGTGCCTCAAGTACTTATATTCACACGAAGGGACAAAACATTATCCGCTCATGCAAATCCCCATTTATAAAATGGGGAGATGATTTTTGATTAGCCGCCTTTTGTTGTTGCGGAAGAAAGGTTTCCAACCACGAATTGGGCGATCGCGAAGGAAGAGAGAACAATGACGAGTCCGATGATCCCAGAGAAGATGAGTTTCTTTGCACCTTTGACTTTGTCTTCATTTCCACCGGACGTCATCCATTTAAATCCACCGAGAAGAATGATTACAACGGCAATGATTCCAAGAAAACCGAGGGCTGTTTGAATGATAGATGCGATGGTTGTAACAAGATCTGTTGATCCAAGTCCTGCATCACTTGCAAATGCATTTCCTGCACCTGAATCTGCTGCACCTCCAAATAATTGATCGCCCTTAAGTGCTTCTGCATGTGCGGGAAGACTAAAACTGAGGAGGGCTGGTACAGTAAGGGAGAGATTGATAAAAGCTTTCGTAGCGTAACTTGTACATTTCTTTTGGAGAGTTTGCATAAAGAAAAAATAAATTAGAAAATTTAATTAAGCGTATTTTAACTTTTTTTTTGAATTTCCGATACGGAAGATATCCACATGGAGGAATGTGCGAAGCATGGACCGTTGCAAAACTTCAAATTGTGTCATTGCGAGGAGTTAGACGACGAAGCAATCCTTGCATTTTGGATAAGAAAGATTGCTTCGTCGTCGATGACTCCTCCTCGCAATGACACAATTTTGAGAATT
>CAYHWG010000003.1:0-28174 GCA_964360375.1 uncultured Gammaproteobacteria bacterium
GTTCCGATTGGAAAAAATTTTTCTGTTGAGTCGATCAAATCAAAGACTGTGTCCTGTTTCTTTTTATCAAGCGAGATGCCCGCAGGTTTGTTCAGCATCAAATAGAGTTTATTGTCTCGCACCCCGCGTTCACGACCGTTTACGCGTACCACATCCGCATCACCTACTTTGTCGCCGAGTTTTGCGGGACGGTTGTTCAAAAAGACATTTCCGGACGCAATTAATCGGTCCGCCTCGCGACGCGAGCAGTAATGATGATCCGCAAGATATTTGTTGATACGCACTGGTTCAGACATATAGGCATTTGTAGGGGCGTGGTCTTGTCTTGCCTGCCGGCAGGCAGGTGCCCGTCCATGCACAATAGTTGATCGCGAACGATTTAGCAATGATGTAGGTAAATGAAAAATAAAAAACACTTGAGATTTCTCAAGTGTAAGGGGTTAGTGACCTGGCCATTCGTTCATGCCGCCACCGCCGGAAGGACGAGACTTCTTTGGAGGTTTTGCAGGAATGATTTTCGCAGCCTTTGGCGATTTTTCCGATTTTGGTTTTGCAACAGATCCTGTTGTCGGTGTCGGATCCGTAGAACCAAGCATCGCATCGATGACTTTGTCCTCAGCCTTTTCGCGAACTTTGGCGAGTGCCTTTTCAATCTTTGTCGGTGGTGATGGAATCTGCGGAGCCTGTGGGGTGATACTGATTTCACCATTTTTCGAACTTTCCGAAAGGGCGTACCATGGAATTTTCACCACCATGACAAGGACAATGATTCCGAACAAGATAACCGATCCGGCAACAGCCCAACCCAGTCCTTTTACCAACCAGCTCGTTTTGGGTGGCGTCGGTGTCGGCGGAGTTACAGCAGTAGCTACTGTCGCGACGACGGGAGCTGCTGCAGTTGCTGTTGCTACAATGACTGCCGGTTTGACAGTTGCTTCCACCGGAATGATCGCTTCGTATGATTTGGACGGGTCTGTGTAATTTTCAATCAGCAAACGCTGATCACCGTATTTTGTAAATCCATCCATGGAGGTAAACACCAATTTCGCTCGATTGTTTTTTGTCCCATCGATATTCTCGATTTTTTTTGTGTGAAGGACAAACAAGATGGAGCGATCTGGCGAACGAATTTCGTAGCTTTCTCCCATGTCTGTGACAGGATCAAGTCCTTCGAGAACAAACGTAAGCTCAAAGCGCTTGCCAAGGACGGGGTCCGGTGACGACAAATGTGAGTAGACAACCATTGTTACCTCCCTAGATTTTTTTGTTTTTGAATCGTGCGAATTTCGTCACGATGTCCGTATGTTGAAGGACAAAAAAGACTATCATGAAAAATGAAAAAAGTCAAGGTTTGCAATCAAAAAACGCCCTTCGATTTACCTGCCGGTAGGCAGGCATGCTCGGTGGGCGTTTTATGGTTATTTGATTTTTTCGACGATTTTTTCAAAGATAGCTGGATGATCTTTTCCAAGCGTGGAAAGGATTTTGCGATCAAGTTCGATGTTTGCTTTGTGAAGCGCGTCGATGAGGCGGCTGTAGGTAAGACCGAGCGGTCGAACAGCTGCATTGATACGGACGGCGAAAAGGCGGCGAAATGATCGTTTTTTGTTGCGACGATCACGGTAAGCGTTGACACCTGCTTTCAAAACAGCGGGTCGTGCAAGACGGATGCTTGATTTGCGACGCCACATCATCCCTTTGGTTTTCGCAAGCAAACTCTTTCGACGTTTGACATGTTGGGTTCCGCGTTTAACTCGAGGCATATAATTATCCTTGGGCGATTAACGTCTTCACGGTTTTTGTGAAAGACTCGGAAAGTGAAGCATCTCGGCGTTTCTTGCGGGTGATTTTTCCAGAATCGCGGCTATTAAAATGATTCTGCCCTGCGTAGCGCTTCAGAACTTTTCCGGATTTTGTTACTTTAAGACGTTTTACCGTCGCTTTATGTGTCTTCGTTTTCATATAAAAGTCTCCGGAAGTATATAAGAAGTTACTAAAAGCGTCAAGTGAGACCTCTCTAAAAGCGCATCTTTTCGCTGAACGGGCGCCCGTTCACCCCACTCTCCGCCAGAGGCGGATCCGCCTTTGGCGGAAACGTAGAAAACCTACGTTTCGTGTGTCCGACAGCCCGTTCAACGAAAATCTGCTACTTTTAGAGAGGTCTCAATATTGTTGCAAAACAAATTAGGCTTTTGTGACGATTGCGGTGAATTTTCCACCTTGATAGGTGACAACTTGTTCAATACGAAGCGTGTAGGTTGTTTGGAGCGTTGCGACAAATCGTTTAATGAGTTCTTCTGCTACATCACGATGGGCTTTTTCACGACCGCGCAGAGGAAGTTCAATATGGACTTTGTCTCCACGATCAAGAAATTTACTCGCTTGTGCAATGCGGACATCAAAGTCATGTGCGCCGATTCGAAACGTAAGACGCAAACCTTTTGTCTCCACTTCTTTTGATTGAGCCTTTTGTTTTCGAGCCTCTTTTTCTTTTTGATATTTGAATGCGCCGTAATCCAGAATTTTGCAAACAGGAGGTTCCGCTTTTGGTGATACTTCAACCAAATCAAGTTCCTTTGTTCTTGCAATCGCTATAGCCTCTGCGGTATTCAGAATACCGAGTGGTTTTCCTTCATCATCAACAACACGCACTTCAGGTGCGGTTATTTTTTCGTTCATGCGAAATTTTTGAACGTGAAGATTGGATTGTCGAGCTCTGTGACGGTGAATACGCATAGGTTGAAAAGAGTATAATGTCGATACTGGAATAAATCAAGTAATTCGCTATACTGTTTGCATGTGCCAAAACTTGCCGTGAATAAAAAAGCCGCATTTGATTATGAACTTCAAGAGGAATATGAAGGCGGTTTGGTTTTACAGGGTTGGGAAGTAAAATCGGCAAAAGCAGGGCATGTGCAATTAAAGGGTTCGTTTTTACACGTTTTTAAAGATGAATTGTGGCTCAAAAATGCATTTATTAGTCCGTATGGACCGGCAGGGAATCGGGAAGTGGTTTCTGATCGCGACAGAAAAGTGTTGGTTCATAAACGTGAGCTGAAGCGACTTATTGGAAAAAAACAAACGGAAGGGTTCACGCTCGTTCCGGTGCGTATGTACACAAAAGGGAATTTGGTGAAGTTAGTGTTTGCTGTTGGAAAAGGAAAAAAGAAATTTGAAAAACGAGAGGCAATAAAAAAACGTGATGTGGATCGACAGATGAGACAAGATTTGAAAGGATAAAAAAAGCATCCGATTGTGTTCGGATGCTGTGAAGAGGTTAATGGCCTGGCCATTCTTGCATGCCACCACCGGGAGAATTTTTCTTCGGCGGTTTTTTTGCAATTGGATTTTTTTCTTTCTTTTCTTTTTTCTTTTCCCCCTTCGCTTCTTTTGGAGGATCATTGATTCGATCGATAATGGAAATGCTCGTTATGCTTCGACCAGGCTTGAATGCCTTGATCGTCTCTTTGATCGCGTTCCATCCACCTTTAGGTTCTTTCTCGATGACGAAGAGGCCTGCCCCTTTGTAAAACGGTTTTGCCGAATTGATAAAGGTTTTGATCTGTTCTGCATCTGTCTTTCCGCCGTACGTTCTTCCGATCGGCACGAGTTCACAATGTGAATCTGGATAGCGCGAGCGAATGATGTCGAATTGTGCTTGTCCGTAGGCAAGTGCATTTTGCGGTTGCATCGTTACATTCTTTCCTTTTTCTTCCGCGACAAATTGCATCCAGTACTCCTGAGGCAAAAAATAGTCCGAGTACTTGAACGCGATGCCCCAGAGTTTCTTGTTCAGATTCATGAGGTGCGGGAATGTCGATGACGCAAGAATTTTTCCTTTGTGTTTATCGACCTCCTTTCGAAGCATGCTGAAAACCTTTTCCCAATTTTTTGGATGTATGTTTCGTTTGTCATGACTATACAATCCAAGATCGTCGATGATCACGCCATCTGCTCCCATAGAGAGTGTATCGCCCGCGAGCTCAACAGATTTTGAAATCGACGTGTCGTTTGAAACGCGAGCCGTAAAATAACTGTATACGCGCATGCCCTCGGCATGAAACGCACTCACGAGATCTTTTGAAATTGCCGGTTCCCATTTTTTGTTGACAATCGTCCCCCAACTTCCTCCGTCGTGACTTTTGATCATGACATAAGAAAACCCTTTTTCTTTGATGCCTTTTGCATATACTTCAGCCTTTTTTTTGTCTGTGGCCGCATCGACCGAAGATTTGAAGGTGAAGATGCCAAAGCCATCCATCTGCGCCGGCAAGTTCGGTGTGTTTGAAAAAGCGATGGAAGAGATAAACAAAGAAACGATGGAAAGAGCGACAAGTAATTGTTTCATGGTTCTCCTAATAGACTCATTTTGAGTCGAACGTTGTTTATAAGCAGTGAACAGAACACTCAGGAAACGTAAAATAATGACACACAAATGGGTTTTTGTCAATTAAAATGTCTAAAAAATCGATGCAAAGGCATCGATTTTTGTTTTGTTTCATTAAGATGGCCTGCCATCCTTCGCTAAAGCTACGGAGGACATCCTACGCTCTTGATACAAATCCAGAGCGTAGGATGGTGGAGTTGAGGGGAATTGAACCCCTGTCTGATAAGTGTTTTTGCGAGGATGTTTGCAAGTTGAGTCTCGTTTGATGAATCATGCATGTTTAAAACGAGACAAAATGCATGCATGATCGCCGGTCGCAATTTAAAATAACAGAGATCGACAACCTGTTATTCGAGCTCGATGATTATAACACCTGCGTTTCATTATCGAACATCATGAAGGCAGATGGGTTATGCGCGATTAGGCGAAAACCGGAGCGAATGATGGAGCGCGAAATGCGTTCTTGATCATCGCCATGACGTTTTTTGCAGTTGGCGTCTGTGTGAAGGATTTGCGAGGTTTCACACACACTCGACTTGATCACAGGCAAATCGACTCTCATCGATACCGATCAACCCCGCATTTTGCACGTAGGGCACGTGCGAAATGCGCGATCGATCGCGTGGCAAAAGTCTACGCAAAAATTTTGAAAATGTCAATCCACCCTGCAGAGACCGTTGCAATATTCATTTTTTTGTCATTGCGAGGAGTTCGACGACGAAGCAATCCTTGAATTTCGTACAAAAAGATTGCTTCGTCGTCGATGACTCCTCCTCGCAATGACACATCTGAGAGTTTTGCAACAGTCTCCTTGTGCATAATTTGTGTTATACTTTCCCTGTATGAAGTCAAATACGGTCATTAGTATTTCAACCGGAACGTTTTTAAAAGCCGTTGGTATTATTCTTGTGCTCGGTTTTTTGTGGTACATCAAAAATATCGTTGCCATTTGTCTCGTATCCGTTTTGCTTGCAACGCTCATTGAGCCCTTTGCAGAATGGTTTGCGAAGCGAAATATTCCACGATCCATCTCGGTTCTCATTGTCTACATTGTTTTATTATCGTTCATCACTTTGATTTCTGTCGGTATTGTTCCAGTGATCACAGATCAGTTTGTTCAATTAACCGCAAACAGCGCGACGTTTACAACAGATTTTTTTGCGGCGTTTTCGCGTGTCCAATCTTTTTCCGTTCAGCATGGATTTTCAGAAAACATGATCAACAGTTTGCAAAGTTTACAAGAAGGATTTTCACAATCAATCGGCTCTGTCTTTACGACGGTCAAAGGATTTTTTGGCGGACTCGCGACTATGCTGATCATATTCGTGCTCACATTTTATATGGTGGCAGAAGGGGAAAAGATGCAAAAATATTTTAAATCTCTTGCTCCTGTTTACTATCAACCCTATTTGTCAGAAATGACAAAAAAAATTCAGATAAAAATTGGTGCATGGTTGCGCGGGCAACTTCTCCTCGGATTTATTATCGGCCTTGCAAGTTTTATTATCCTCTCGATACTCGGTGTTCGTTATGCACTTCTTCTTGCGATCATTGCCGGTTTTTGTGAAATGATTCCGTATGTAGGTCCAATTTTTGCAGCCATTCCAGCAATCATTATTGCATTTGTGCAATCACCAATCCTCGCCATTATGGTTCTTGTGAGTTATCTTGTGATTCAGCAAATAGAAAACCATCTTCTCGTTCCAACGGTTATGCAAAAAGTAACAGGCCTTAATCCGATCGTGAGCATCATCGCTCTCTTAGTAGGGGTCAAAATCGGAGGAATCTTAGGAGCGTTTTTTGCCATTCCTCTTGCAACAATGCTTATGGTTATTCTTGATGATACTTTTAAAGCATATCAATAATCTATGTTTCATAAACGTTCTTGGTTTCCCTTTGTTGTTGTTTTTCTTACGATCGTTCTTTTTGGTTTCTTCTACGTTTCTTATCGATCAAAATCTTTATCGATAAAAAATGCTCCCGCAACCGTTTCTTCTATTTCAGACGAATTATATAAAAAAAATATTTCCATCTACATCAAATCTTTTTTTGATAAATACCCATCGGCAAAAGATGACGCGGAACGTACAATGCTTGTTCAAGAATTGTTCAATCAATTGTTGCATATGCGCGTGCCCATGCAGGAAAAAGATTTGCATCTTGAGCTTGCGCTTAGTTTGCAACAAATGAAAGATGGACTCGCGAATCATTCACAAGATCTCCCGGAAGGATTCGCGCGATTAAAAGATGCTGTGACACAAACTTCCTGGCTTCATCTATGATTTTATTGTATCGCATCACACCTTTTTTGGTTGCGTTTACAAGTGCTCTTGGATTCACAGCCTTGTTGTTGCGATGGGTACATCCTTTCGTCATCGTTGGAATAGCATTATTTTTAATGATGATATTGTTTGCGCGTCTTTTGCAATTCCAATGGTCTACGTTTTCTTTTTGGTTTTTTTTAGGAACGGCCGCGATTTTTCTTTTGAGTACATTTTCCGTTTTGTTTTTATTTGAAGAGATGCTTACACGTGTGATCGTATCTTCCATCTCGGTTGGATTTTTAATGTTGTTTTCGGAATTTGTTTTTTTATATGTCCATTTGCCGTCGGCCTATCAACCGTTTTCTCTTGAGTATTTGACGCTTCTCATGAATCTCCTTTCCATCTTTTTTTTCACGTGTTTTGGATTCGCTGTCTCTTTCCTTGTTCAAATTCCCATTTTTTTTCTTTCCATCCCATTTTTTTTCTTAAGTCTTTTTTTAATTTACGGCATGCTTTGGGTTTCGAAAGCGGAATCACCTCATTTGCGCATTTCTGTTTTTTTTGGATCGATTTTATTCACGGAATTTTTTGTGGCCCTTTCTTTTCTTCCAACCGGTTTTTATACAAACGCGGCTTTCCTCACCGTTTTGTCCTACGTCTTTTTTGGTCTCACGCGAGCGCAAGCGATTCATAAATTGTCGCCCGACATCGTACGAAGGTATCTCATCACAGGAAGTTGCCTTCTCCTGTTTATTGGATTAAGCTCTCCGTGGCTATGAAACATACTTTTTTTTCCACCACATTTTTTACGGTTTTACTCTCTCTCGTTTTTGGCGGAGCGAGCGGTGTTTTTATGACAGCAATGACAACGGCTTCGCTTTCGGATTATCGCGTTCAATTAACAGATCAAACGCGCCCGCTTCAAGCGATCGATCACACACCGAAATCATTTCCAAATTCCTATACGGACGCAACGAATAGATTTGTTGATACGACGCTTCCGAGTATTGCAGTCATCTATCAAACATCCAAAAAAGGGACGTATGGGTTTGGTCGTGACGCGGTCGTTACATCAGGAGTGGTTGTGACATCAGACGGATGGATCGCGATCGCAAACGTTCCAGCATTTTCTGCAGATTTATTATCTGTGGAAGTGAAACAGACTGTGTACGCCGTAACGAATCTTGTAACAGATCCAGTCACAAATACAACATTTCTAAAAATCGCCGCTGCGGATCTTCCTGTTGTAGGTTTTGGAAAAGCGTTTGATCTCACGCGTGGACAACAAATTTTTGCTGTCAAAAATTCTGGAGCATTGGTTGAAACATCCGTACGGAATCAAATGTGGCCTCAAGGAACATCTATTTTTTCAGATGTGCCCTCACGTCGTGTGGTAATTGCTTCCGATGCATTAGAGACAGGGAACGCGACGTTTGATCTCTCTGGTTCTTTTGTGGGATTTGTACAAAAACAAGACGTAGAATCATTCGTCCTTCCCGTGGAAGATATTCTTCCGGCACTGAGTTCGTTACTCGAAAAAAAATTGATTTCACGTCCATCCCTTGGTCTCAAATATGTTGATATTGCACATGCAGTAGGCATGCCGGAAAAATTCAAACGCCATTATGAGGTGGGAGCATATTTGACGGATATTTCAATTATCAAAAAGTTGAATCCTACCACAGTGTCCGGATTAAAGGTGGGAGATATTGTTTTATCGCTCAACGGTCAAATGCTTGATGAAGCACACGGACTTGATGAACGCCTGCTCGCGTTTCGTCCAGGAAACGAAATTGTTCTTGAGATCGATCGCTTGGGTAAAAAACAAAACATCCATCTCATTTTGGGTGAATATGGAAAATAAGCTATACTGAATTTGTTATGCCATCGCTTAATTACACGAAAGAATTATTTCGTCGGTCAAACACTATATTGATGTTTGGATTGCTCGGACTCGTTCTTGCACTCATTGTTTCATTTGTGCAACCGCTCCGATACAGTTCAGCAATACGATTATTGATTTTTCAAAATTTAGGTCCGTCTGTTGATGCGTATACTGCCTCCCGTTCCGTCGAGCGCGTTGCAGAAGATCTTTCCACGATTATTTATACGAGTACGTTTTTTGATCAAGTCATAGCAAGTGGATTTCGTGTCGATGTGAATACGTTTCCAAAAGAAGACAATAAACGTCGACGTGTCTGGACACAAACCGTTGATGCGAACGTCTCTCATGGATCCGGTCTCCTCACCATTGCAACGTACCACACAGACATCGCGCAAGCGGAACAACTTGTTCGTGCGATCGCATTTGTTTTAACGCAGCATGTAAAGGAATATACATCCGGTGGAAATGTGGACATTCGTTTGGTAGATGCACCTCTTAATTCTGTCTGGCCAGTGAAACCAAATATTTTCGCAAACATCATTTCAGGATTTTTTCTCGGATGTCTCGTGGGTGCCGCCTATATTCTTCTTGAACTTGAACGCATTCGTCGCAGACACCAATTTGTCCACGAAGATTAATTTATAAAAAAGAAATGGCTCGGCCATTTCTTTTTTTCGGAAAATGCATGTGACCTCTCTAAAAGTAGCAGATTTTTGTCGAACGGGCTGTCGATCACGCACAACGTAGGTTTTCTACGTTGAGCGTGATCGACGGGCGCCCGGTCGACGAAAAGAAGCGCTTTTAGAGAGGTCACAAAAACCCGCTCGAAAAGCTTGGGACTGGCATGCGATCATGAGGAGGAGACATGATTGCCGCTGCTCCCAAGCCATTTGAGCGGGTTTTTTGAATTGACAAATTCTTTCAGAACCGAGACTATCTTACAAAAATCACCTTATTTCGTCAATCCATTCGTCCACAATTGGTGTGTACAGACTCTTGACAAAATTGATGAAAGATGATATATTATTTCGTTCACTGATGAAGAACCTTATAGATCTCTTGTTTTTAAGTGGTTTGGGGGCCTTTCGTAACAAATCCTCCTTTGTAACGAAACGAACATCAAACCACTTAAGCCCATGAGTAGAGCAAGAACGGCAGAAATGCACCAGAATTTATTGATTCTCGTTCTCGCTGTGGTCATGGAATGGAATCGTCCAACCAAGATCCTCCGTCAAAACCCGAATGTCGGGGTAGACGGTAAAGGCGAAGGAAAAGTTTTCCAAAGCCTCAGAGTGCCCCGACAAACGGGGAGAATATTTCTTCCCAAGCAAGGAGTTACCCATGAAGTCTTTTTTCTCGAGCATTTCGAGTTTTGTTCTGTGTCTGTTCGCCATGACCGCATTCGCCGATCCGCCCAAGAAGGCGACGGCACGAAATGGTCATGAGTGTGTGGACGAAGACGCCGACGGCTACTGTGTCGCGCCGGACGATGACAAAAAGATCGAAGGCTGGGATTGTGACGACAAGAATCCTTCGCGCCACCCGGGTGCCAAGGAAGTGTGGGACAACGGTGAGGACGAAAACTGCGATGGTGAGGATTCTGTGACTCCGGCACTTGCGTTGCTTCGCGCCTTTGGCGTGAGTTCTGGTAACAAGACCGCGGTCATCAAGCTCATCAAGGAAATCGCTGCTTGTGAAGCCATAGACGAATGTCATGTCGACAAGACGGCCGGAAAGTTCCGGACCGATGATGGACACTACTTCATCGATATTGATTGCAACGGAGTCCGCGAGGTTGTTAATCAGGACGCGAAGGACGCGGAAGATCAGCAGATCAAGCGTGGTGCCGGATGCAAGAAGGCTCCCGCTCCGCGCAAGAAGGCAAAGGCAGTGTCCCTTCCGGATGCTGTAACGCCGACTGGTTCTGAACCAGCCAAGCAACCTGCATCGCGCAAGGTTTCGCAAGTTCCTGCAGTTGATCCCGCTCTCGTCACCAAGGCGCAAGCTACGGCTGATCGAGCAGAAGGAAAGGCTGACAAGGCGCAGACGACTGCAGATGCAGCTCAAAAGGCTGTTGATGCTCAGGCAGAAGCGATCACGAAGGCTGGCGAAGGACTTGCATCCCTCGATGAAGGTCTCAAGACTGAAGGAAAGGAAAGGAAAGCAGCTGACAAGAAGTTGAAAGCTGAAATTGGTGAAGTACGTGACTCCGATCGGGAGCATGGAAAGCAGATCGCCAAGATGCAAGAAAGTGGATTCTTCCTTCAAGGTTCTCTTGGTGCAGGGTCGCTCATTCAGCAACCTGCAGGTTCGACTGATTCCGGGATCACTTCTCGTGGTCGATTTGCTCCCAATCTCCGGGTTGGTGCAAATTTCGGACAGCAGTCGCCGAGCGGAACGAAAGGTCTGTTCATAGTCGTTGCTCCAACCTTGGATTCTGGTACGGACGGTTGGGAAGCAAGTAGCGTCATGCAGGGCGGACTTGAGGCCATGAAGCGAGTCAGTTCCTCACTGTTGGTTGGCGGCCATTTGATGGTGCAGCAACACGCAGCGGGCGGTTCGATCATGAACCCAAATGCTGTGAGTCGCGGTGCTGGTCTCGGTCTCTCTGTTGCCGCAATTGGTAGCGGTGAATCAAAGATCGGTGCTCAGCTTCGTTTGACCGCTGGATACGAGACGTTCGGGATGCAAGGAGATCTCGAGTCGAATGTCCACAAGGGTGGTTTGTTCGCAGGAATCTCGCTTGATCTCCTCTATGGATCGAGTCCAGGAAAGGTCAAGCAAAACGTTGCTCCTGCTGTAGCTCCTCCGTCAGAAGCATCAGATACTGACGACGAAGAAGAGGAAGCGGACGCGGAAGACAAGGCTGACGAAGAATAGTCAAAGAACTCTCTGTCCTTGCTCTGATTTCCATTCTGGAATGATGAGCAAGGACTATTTTTTTTGCTTAATTTGCTTAAAAAGGATGTCTTGACAAAGACACGGAATTCTGATATTATCTCTGGCCCTGATGCATCTGACATGGTGTCAGTGAAACAGGCTACTCTGGCATCAGGCCCGGGTATTGACGTCAGAAAGACTCTGACGAAGGAGTGTTCTCATGCGCAGTTTCATTTTGGCACTTTCCGCAATCGCTTTGCTCGCGTGCGAGCCAGTGGACTTCAAGTTGAAGGCAGGTTTGGACGGTTCCCTAGCGGATTCGTCTTCTGCCGACTCATCGGATGGTAGCAAGGATGCTGCTGATTCGGCGGAAGCTGGTGTTGCCGATGTGGCATCTACTCCAGCCGATGTCGCCGCAGCTCAACCTACAGCTGATGTCGCGGTGGTTAATCCTCCGTGCACCGACACTGACAAGGACGGTTACTGCGACAAGGCTGTGAAGCCTGATTGCAACGATCTCGACTCGAGTATCAATCCTGGCGCCACGGAAGTCTGCGGCAACGGGAAGGATGACAACTGTGACAACAGCATCGACGAGGGCTGTACTGCGCCAACTGGGCCGAACACCTTGACGGTTACGTACACAAGTGCACTCACTCGAGTGTTGAACGTACAAGTTACCACAAACAAGGCCGATCTCGGCGGTCTTTGGCAAAATGGCAGTCCGACTTCGACCGGCAGTTCGGTGATGAAGGATCTCGGCACTCTTGCCGCAGCACCATGCACCTATGTGCGTTTCAGTGTGAGCGAAGGCGATCCTGCGACCAAATGGTCATGCATGGGCAACGGTTCGACCGCACAGATGGACGCAAACGCGACTCCGAGCCTCAAGTTGTGGGGTCAAACCTACGACAAGACGAAGCTGATCACCTGGTCGGCTCCGGGCGGAACGAACGCAGGCTGCAGTGGCCTATTCGTAGTTCCGGGTACAGGTTCGACAGTCGCAAGTTGCGGTTACTAGATTTTCGGCGATAAGGCTTTGCTTGGACCTACTCAGAAGTGAGAGGTCTTTTTTTGTCTAAAAATAACTGACATAAATTGCTAAATAATCAAAAAAGCCAAATAAATGACGTTATTTGCATCCAGGAGCTATTGACAAAATCGTCATTTTATGGTATATTATCGTGTTCACAAATGAGGAGGTCTCTAAAAATGTATGTTCGACTTATTGTGTGTTTCTAGACAGAAATTCAAGAATTTTCTAGCACCGGAAACGAACATACGTTTGTAGAGATCTCATGTGGGTTCTCTCTATTTAGTGAGTGTGAAAAACCGCTCCAAATGGAGCTGTCGATTCAAGTGCTTTGGACAGGTTGTCCAATTTGCACAAGAGGAGATAAATCCCCAAAAGGGAACAGGAGTCATCATGAAGAGCTGTTTGAAAATCGTTTCGTTTCTCGTTTTCATCATTTCGCTCGGTTGTGAGGCCGTTTTCCCCGAAGTTGACTTCAAGGGGAAGACCAAGGGCGATGCGAGCGTCTCAGTCGATTCGTCGGTCGGCAACGATGTTGCCGCTGTAGATGCTTCGGCTGATGTGAATGCAGCGCCGATGCCGACTCCGACAACGCCAGTTGACGAAGATCTCGACAGGGACCACTACACCGGAAAGTTCGACTGTAATGAGTCGAACCCAAAGGTGAACAAGGGTGCGATCGAGGACTGTGACGGCATCGACAACAATTGCGATGGCAAGACCGATGAAAACGTCACAGAACCTTTGTTTCCGGACGCTGACAAGGATGGTTTCGGTAGCAAGGTTGGAGCAATTCAAATCTGCAAGGGGCAGAATATTCCCCACGGGTTTGTTTCGAAAGATGGTGACTGCAATGACAGTGTCGTCATCAAAAACGGAAAAGTTGTCGGTCATTTCATCAATCCAGACATGAAGGAAGAATGCGACAATGTCGACAACAATTGCGACGGCAAGATCGATGAAGGTTGCCCGGTTCGCCCTGTGATTGATGTAAAGGTCGCAGATCCTGTCGTAAATCCGCCAGCAGCCTCGACCTCGACTGAAATCGGAATCATCGTCGTTTATGCGGACGACGTCACGCGCACGATGTCTGTTCAGGAGTACGACTCCGAAACAGAAATTGGAGCCAAGGGCTGGACGCACGAATCAATGGTGTTTCACGGTAAAGTTGTTTCCATCAGTGTCTCGAGTCAGGAAAAGTGTGGCGCACGGTTCAATGTTGCATCAGGTGATCCTGCTACGAGTTGGATCTGCATGGGCAACAATTCAAGCGCCAAATTGGATCCGAATGTCACGGTCTACAAGGTCATTCTCGCCACGAATTTGTGGATTGACGTGACCAAACAGCTCGGGACATGGTCGGATCCGACAGGTCAAGGGTGTTCAGCCAAGCTCAAACTTAAGGAAAACTGCGGCAAATAGCTGTAGAATCCATTTCTCAACTTTTTCTCGGCCCCATAGCGAATTGTCGCCTGGGGTCGTTTTTTTTGGTTTTTGCTTTGAAACAGCAGGAAAGCTTGACAATTTCTTTAATCTGTGATAAAAAAGTGGGTCGTCAATATTGTATCTTGGTCTCATTATGGGGTTTTTTTGAACCTCGCAATGAGGCCAGGATATCTACAACAATTTTGCACTGAAATTGGCCTATTTCAGTGTGTGGAGAAAAGCCATGCGGCAATTCAAACTTGTGTTGGCAGTCGCCGCAGTGGCGATTTCCGGTTGTGAATCCATGTTTCCGGCAGTGGACTTCAAGTCCGTTGCTTCCACTGACAGTTCCATCTCTTCTTCAGCCGATTCCGGCCCAGCACCCTGTCAGATCAAAACGTGGTTTATCGACAGCGATGCAGACGGGCACGGTGATCCAGCAAAATTTCTTGACGCATGTTCGGCTCCGGCTGGATATGTGGCGAGCAACGATGACTGCAATGACGCGGCAAAGACCGTGCATCCCGGTGCAAGCGAAAGCTGCAACAACGTGGATGACAATTGCAACAAGATCGTTGACGACACCAAGCAGTCTTGGTGGTTGGATGCTGACAAGGATGGTTTCGGCAATGCAAAGTTCGAACACGTTGGTCCATGTACCGGCGTTGAGAGTTTCTTTGTCGCAAACAACACGGATTGCAACGACAATGTTGCCATCATCAATCCAGTGATGAAGGAAACGTGCAACACTCCGGGTGTTGATGACAATTGCAATGGACAAACGGACGAAGGTCAGCTTTCCGAGTTCCATGCAGACGTTGACGGTGATGGTCACGGATCGAGTGATCCAAAGAAGAATGTATTCGCGTGCGCACCATCGAAAGAAGCGGTTGTCAGCAATGATGACTGTGATGACACGGACGCGAAGAATTTTCCTGGCAATCCGGAAGTCTGCGATCAAAAAGACAACAACTGCAATGGTCAAACAGACGAAGGCAAGCTTCTCCCGTTCTACAAAGATTCCGATGGCGATGGCTACGGTGATCTGAAACAGAAGGTGGAAGCATGCAGCGTCCCGACCGGTGCAACCGCATCGAGCGATGATTGCAACGACGACTCTGCAAAGGGCGGCGCAGCAATCCATCCCGGAGCGAAGGAAGTTTGTAACCTCATCGACGACAACTGCAACGGGCAGACCGACGAGGAACCCGGACTTACTTTTTACAAGGACAAGGATGGTGACGGTCAAGGTGAGCCAGGCACAATGATTGCTGCCTGTTCAAAGCCTGTCGGTTACGTCCCAGACAAACAGGATTGTAACGACAACGATCCATCCATCGTTTTGGGCGCAAAGGAAGTCTGCGACGGTAAGGACAACGATTGTGATGGAGGAACTGACGAAGGTGATCCTATTGCAATCTGTGATGACGGAAACAAGTTTACCAAAGACATGTGCAACGGGCCGAAAGCTTGTTCGCATGAAGTACAGAAACTGACCCTCAGTTGCTTCAACGCACCAGAGTACAAAGTAACGGACGGATATGCTTGTTCCGTGAGTTACTACTTTGGTGAACCGGGTGTGGATCAAAAGTTCACGCTCGAAATCGGTAAGGATTCCGTCCCGCTATCAATGGAAGATGTGTGTACCAAGCTCAATGCTGGTAAGACTCTCCATGTGAACAGCTTCGACTATCTGGACTTTGATCCAGCAGCGAACTGGGTGGGTGGAATTTTCACCAAGTTGATTGACAGCTTCACAGACCAGGCACAGCAAGGTGTGCCAGGAAACGTGACGTTCTCAACCCAAGGACTTGACTTCAATTACACGAAGTCAGAGATCAAGGCGTGTCAGTAAAAGTGCTCTAGACGTGGTGTGAGGAAAGTGGTATCTTGCCGCTTCCTCACACCCGTCCCATTTTTTTCTCGCGTCATCCTGAGCTTTGCGAAGGATCTCCCCACAAATCAAAATCGATACGAGTCTACAAAACATTTGTTGATTCATATCGAGGTTGATTTCCAACCTCACTGTTACATGGGCAGTCTCCCGTGTTGGTTTCTGAAGGAGATAAAGACATGCGCAAGAACATCGCATTGTTTGTGAGTTTGATCGCAGTTGCGTTGACCTCGGCGTGTGCCGATGTCGATACAACCACTCAAGTTCCGGCTCAAGAGTCGGAGTACAAGGTGTGGCGTGCTGCAATCGTTATGGAGCAGGTGGCTGATCCGAACAATCCCACGGCGACCGTGTGGAATCCGAAGGCATGTACGCCGTCGGATGACTCGCTGAACGAAGTTGGCTCTGGTCAGCGGATTCAGTGTGATCCGGACGCAAAGTTGCGGCTTTACACCGCGAGTGACAAGTGCAAGTACGATGGTTTGTTCGGAACGAGCAAGGTCTGTACGGTCGAAACGTGTATTGCTGACGGTGATTGTATCGTCAACAATGGCGGCAAGTGTGTCGTGACGTTTGAATCCATCTCTGGTGCTGATGGCGATCCTGCTGGCGAGTGTTTTTACCCGTATGCAAAGTGCAAGGCAGCCATTGGTACTGTTTGTGAAGCAAATGGTCATATGCCATGCTACGACGGTTCATGTGCATGCTCGGCTGTGTCCAAGAAGGAATTGGCACAGACTGAAGTGTGTGACAGCAAGGACAACGACTGTGATGGAACTGTCGACAATGGATTCAAGGTTGGCGACAAGTGCGACGGCTTGGATTCAGACATGTGTCTCACTGGTACGCTCTCGTGCAAAGCGGACAAGCTTTCTGCGGAGTGTGTGAACGAGGCACAGACAAATGTAGCTGAGGCCTGCGATGGTCTTGACAACGACTGTGACGGTCCGGTTGACGAGGACTTCCCAAACAAAGGCAAGGCCTGCGACGGATCGGATCTGGATTCGTGCGCGAATGGTGCGTTCATCTGTTCGATTGACAAGAGTGCACTCGATTGTGATGAAGTTGGCAAGAATGTAGTCGAAACTTGCAATGGCAAGGACGACACGTGTGATGGCAAGACCGACGAAGGTTGTGACGACGATGCCGACGGCTACTGCGATCTTGCGATGGCAGTGACGTCCGGTGCTGCGTGTCAGTCCGGCGGTGATTGCAATGACGCGGACAAGGCAGTCAATCCGGGCGCGAAGGAACTCTGCAACACAGTTGATGACAACTGCAACAGCCAGACCGATGACGGCATTGGTAAGGGTGATGCATGCACGGAAGGCAAGGGTATCTGTGCCAATACTGGCAACAAGGTGTGTGCCACGGATGGCACGTTGACCTGTTCAGTTCAAGCGTTGCCAAACGCAGTAACGGAATTGTGTGACAGCAAGGACAACGACTGCGATGGTGAGACCGACGAAGGCTGTGACGATGATAAGGACGGGTTTTGCGATGTCTCGATGGGGCTTGGCACCAGTCCTCCATGCACGGCCGGTAACGACTGCAACGATGCTGACAAGCTGGTTTTCCCAGGTGCGTCGGAAACGTGTAACAACGTCGATGACAGTTGTAACGGGAAGACCGATGAAGGCTGTGACGATGATGGTGACAAGTACTGTGATGCTTCGATGAATGTTGCAACAGGTACCCTGTGTACCCTCGACAAGATTGGGGGCAAGGGTGGTGATTGCAACGATGCCTCGAGTGACATCAATCCGGTAGCGAAGGACGTCTGCAATCAGGTGGACGACAACTGCGACGGCAAGGTTGACATCAAGTCAGACGGTACGGCTGCCTGCGATCTGAAGTGTCCGCTTGTGAAGTCGATTGTCCCGGGTGACTGGGTCGAAATCGATACGGCGACTCTCGGCAAGCAGAATGCGATTACGTCGTACTGGTGCGGTTCAGCATCTGCTTCACTCAAGGTAGTGTTTGCGGCAAATGAAGTGTTTCTCTCGCCGCAAGCGCCTTCCGGGACCAAGTTCTCGGTTCAGCTGCCTTCAGGCACTGGTGCGGTTTTGGGGCGCTTGCAGACAAGCTGTTCGCCAAATGAAGGTACAACGTCAGTGACGCCGCTCGTGAAGCAGGGAACCTGCGCAGCGCTCGGGATCACGTCGGTGTCCGGTGGTGTGGTCGGAGTTGACTACATCGTTCTGGATGCGAAGGTTGACGGCAAGTACAAGATCAAGTTCACGGTTCAGTAGTTCTCTTTTACCTCGAAGTTTTACTTCGGGGTTTTTTATTCTCTCGTAGGTCTCATACATCGCGGCTCTGCCGCGTCAGTCGGTTCCATCATATCGCTTGAGCTTGTCGAAAGCCTGTACTCGAACAGCACTTCGACAAGCCTGCCTGCGGCAGGCAGGCTCAGTGAATAATGTAGCCGATACCCCGTCCGCTTTGCGGCGGGGAGATTCATTTTTTCAACTTCCTGACTTCTCTCTTCTCGACTTCTTCTGTTACAATATCTCCATGCTCAACCTTCGCTCTGTCTATCGACACGCTGAAGAACACACCACACTTGCGATGGGGGGATTGTTTTTGTGTCTTGCGTTTTTGATTTTATTTCAATCGATTTTTTCGCCGACGATTTTGATCGCGATTCTTGTTTTGTGTTCGATCGTTTTTATCACCATCATTCGACCGCTTTGGATACTTGCATTTCTCGCCGTGTATTTTCCGTTTGAGTCTGTGATTTTAAAATTTATTCCAAATGACGCGTATGTGATTACGCGTTATGCATCTGAAGGGATGATTTATGTCATTGCGGGCGTTATGCTCCTTCGCGTGCTTGTTCGTGCGATTAAACTTCCGACGACACCGATTGATCTTGCGTTTATTTTATTTCTCATCACACTTCTTGGATCCGCGCTCATTAACTTTGTTCCGTTTGATATTGCCATTCTTGGGACACGTCAGATTCTTCGTTTCATGATCGTATTTTTTTTGGTTATTTATCTGAAACCGTCTAAGGAGTTCGTCAAAAAATTAACCATGATTTTATTCGCGATCGTTTTGTTTCAATGTGCTCTGGGTTTTTTGCAATATACTGTTGGTGAACGTCTTGATTTGCTCTTGCTTCCATCGGACGCGCGTTCACTCGGTGAGATAACGCTCATGTCTGGTGTCGAACAATCTTGGGAGCCGGGATCTCGTCTGTTTGGAACACTTGGACGTTATGATCGTCTTGGGAATTTTCTGAGTTTTTTTCTTTTGATTGGAGCGGGGTTTTTGTTTGGATTTAAAAAGAAAAAAGGATTTGATTTTGAAATAAAAAAAATGCATCTGTGGCTTTTTGGACTTTTTGTCTTCGGTGTTCCCGCACTTGTTCTCACCTATTCACGCGCATCATGGTTCGCGTTCCTTTTAGGATTTTTGTTTATCGGTCTTTACATCAAACGCAATCGTTATGTTGCAATTTTTCTTGCGACGTTTGTCCTGGTAATCGTTTCTTATCTCGCCATGACAGGAATTTCTGTTCGATATATTACAGAAACACCCGGTCAAACGGTTACCGAACGTTTTTTGGAATCGTTTAGTTTCACAAGATGGCGAGGAGAATATTACGGTCTTGGGCGTCTCTATTGGGATGTTCAAACACCTTTGCGTGTGATTCCGTCTGCGCCTATTTTCGGGGTTGGTCCGGGTCAATTTGGTGGAGGGGCTGTTGCTGCGCTTCATAACAAAAAAGTGTATGAATCACTCGGGCTCCCGTTTGGAGTGTTTGGAACAGAAGGAGCAATCGATAACAATTGGTTTTCTCTTTGGGGAGAGACAGGAACCCTTGGTTTGATATTGTATTTTTCGATGTTTGTTGTGTTGTTTAGGCGATCCATGTCCATCTATCGAAACACAAAAGATCCGTTCACAAGCGCTCTTGCCATTGGGTTTGCTGCATGTATTCTTGGATTTTCTCTGAACGCATTTACATCGACATTGTTTGAAATACGCACAGCCGCATTTTATTTTTGGTTGTACGCAGGGTTTGTGATGGTGCTTGGGGAGAAGAGAGAAATGAAACGAGGAGTTATGGAGTTATGGAGTTATGAAGTTATGGAGTGAAGGAGTGTGTCTCTTGTTGTGTCATTGCGAGGAGGAGTCATCGACGACGAAGCAATCTTTGTATTTATGAAAATGTATTACGTTTACATCATGACAAATTGGAACAACGACGTTTTATATATCGGTGTGACGAATAATATTACGAGACGTGTCTTCGAACACAAAGAGAAACGCGTAGAAGGATTTACAAAAAAATATAACGTAAACAAATTGGTGTATGTTGAATCATGTGAGGACGTGCGAGACGCTATTGCACGAGAGAAACAGTTAAAGGGCGGATCTCGTAAAAAGAAAATTGATTTAATCGTCGCAGATAATTCTGAGTGGAATGATTTGGCGGATTCGTTATAAATGAAAGATTGCTTCGTACCTCGCAATGACACAATTTCTAATCCCTTAACCCTCTCTGTGAAAATTATTCAAGCCAATAAATACTATTACCTTCGTGGAGGAGCTGAACAATACATGCTCTCTCTTTCGGATTGGCTCGTGCAAAACGGGCATGTGGTGATTCCGTTTGCGATGAAACACGCGGAGAATTTATCTTCGTCGTATGAGAAATATTTTCCATCAGAAGTGCAAACAGAAAATGTTTCATTGAATCTTCAGGGATTACACACGCTTGGACGCATGTTTTATTCCCTCGAAGCTCGAAGAAAATTCGCAACGCTTCTTGTTGATTCAAAACCAGATATTTGTCATATCCATAACATTTATACACAACTTTCGCCGTCTATTCTTCATACGCTTCACGATCATCATATTCCTGTTGTGATGACGGTGCATGATCATCATCTTATTTCCCCACAATATAATTTGTGGACGGAAGGTGCGGGGAGAAATTATCGTGATGTTGGAATGATCCGTGGGACATTTTCAAAATTTCACAAAGGATCGATCGCTGCAAGTTTTGCACAAATTATGACGTACAAGTTTCATCGAAAGATGAAACTGTATGAGCGTTTCGTTGATCTGTTTTTGTGTCCGTCGAATTACATGAAACAGCAAATGATCCGTGGTGGATTTCCGGAAAAAAAATTACGCGTGTTGCCGTATGGAATTGATGCGCTTTTTGTTGAGTCTCATTCTCTGTATAAATCCGGCGGAGCCGGACTCAGCTCCGCCGGGAAATATGCGTTGTTTGTCGGACGGCTTTCGGAAGAGAAGGGGATTGAGACGATTATTTCACTTGCAAAAATTTTGCCGGACATTCATTTCAAAATTGTCGGTCGCGGACCCGAGATGGAACGGTTACACAGACTCGGAGACAAATATACAAATCTTGAATTTGTGGGATTTCGTATGGGAGAGGAATTAAAAGAATTGTATCGAGGTGCAACCGTTGTCTTGCTTCCGTCGCGCGTGCACGAAGTTTTTCCACTCATCACGCTTGAAGCGATGTCGTTTGGTAAACCTGTGATCGCAAGCCGTGTCGGAGGACTTCCTGAAATTGTGGAAGATGGTGTAAATGGTTTTTTGGTTTCACCCCTTGATCTTCATGGGTGGACCGAGGCCGTGATGCGCGTTTTTTATGATGATGATTTGCAAAAACAGTTGAGTTGTGGAGCTCTCGAGAGTGTGGAAAAAAGATTTTCACTCGACGAACATCATCGAAAAATTTTGATGTATTACGAAGAAGTGATTGCGATGAAACAAAAAAAATAAACCGACGTTCGGTTTATTTTTTTAATTAAATTTTTACTCGCTCTAGTTTTGGGTCGAGTATGACGAGTTCATACAAATATTCCGTCGTTTCAGCGATATCTTTCCAGTCGTAGTGTTTTGCTACATGAAGACGTGCTTCGTTTCCGACGGCCGCTACATGTTCCGGAGCTTCGAGCATCATGATGATTTTTTTTGCAAGATCATCTGCATTGCCAACGGAGAATGTGATTCCGTGATCCTTTGTGAGTTCCATATTTTCTGGAATATCACTTGAGAGCACACATTTTCCATAACTCATCGCCTCAAGCACGGCGATCGGGAGACCTTCGGATTCAGATGGATGCACAATCGCATAGGCATGTGCAAACAAGGCATGGAGCGATTCGCCTGTTTGTGTTCCTGTGAGCACAATCGTTGATTCTTTTGCGGAGTGCTTTGTTAATTGTTTTACGTATTCATCTGTAAACGCACTTCCTCCCACGATCGCTACTTTGAAATGTTTTGTGAGTTCTGGACGTATGATTTTCGCTTTTTTCCACGCCTCTACGAGTACGTGTGCGCCCTTGTGTTTTACAAGTCGTGCACAGAACATGAGATATTTTTGTGGGAGAAGATCAAACGATTTGAGAAGAGTTTGATCTGCTTCAATCATTGGAATCTGTGTCCCGTTTGGAATGTATTTTGTGTTGACGCTATAACTCATGCGGCAATACGCTTCAAGCGTTTTTGAAACCGCAATGGTTGCGTCAGGCGCGTGACAGGCGATTCGTTCACCACATGCGAGCATCATGCGTGCAAACCAGTTCCATTTTTGATGATGGCGATCGATACAGTGAAAGGTGACGATCACTTTTGCATGTGGGCGAAGTAATTTTGGAAGCCACGCGAGTAAAGCGGGGCCAACGCCATGGATGTGAAACACATCGACGTTTTCACGAGCGGCCGCAATGATCGAGGTAAATGTGTTTATGATCGCATCCAAATGTTTTGTTGGAATCGTTGGTGTTTTGATACAACGAACCCCACGATGATTTTTGATCGGCCAAACATACCAGGAACGACAATATACGAGGACTTCATGTCCTCGTGCAGCGAGCTCCGCAGAGAGTTCCTCTACGTGCCGTTCGATCCCACCAGCCTTAGCCGGGATCCCTTTTTGTCCAATCATGGCAATTTTCATAACGGTGAATTTTGCCACAAAAGGGGCTTTTTGTCAAGCCTTAAGATCAAAAAAAGCCCTAAAATAGGGCTTTTTGTTTACTTTAATCCTTGTAAAGAAGGGGACAGGATTGTTGTTTCCCTTTATTTCACCACAAAGCTCTTTTTTCCTGCCATTTTGTCTGTTGGTATGGTTGTGGTGATGTTTGCGCTTGATGCACTCACAAATGCGCCTGTGAAGGCGTCGGTTCCGGTGAGGCGGATGTTTTTTAGGAGGATTGGGGATGTTCCGATTTGGGACGTATTCGGTGTGAGTTGAACTTCGAATGCGACGCTAAACAGTTTGTTTTGTGGATTAAGTGTTGGTGGAATACTCGAAACGTTCCAGTGGATTTTTCTTGTGTCTGGATCAAAGGAGACCCCGTTATCTTCGGAAGATGTTTCGTGTCCTGTGAATGTGACATTTTCGGGAAGAATGCCTTCGATTGATACGGGCGCAATTGTGTTTGTTGTTCCATCTACGTTCCAGAAAATCCAGTAACTTGTTTTTTGTCCTACGCGCGGCGGAAGTGGACCGCGACCGATTTGATCGCCACTTTGCGTGACGTATTGTGCAAAAGATTCAAGATGAATTGGGGATGTCAGTTTTTGAATCACGTCAGTGCTTCTTGTTTCAAGAATACGTTTTGGATTTTGTTCGAGCGAATATTTGGCGCGTGCGTGGGTGGTCACGAGGAGTTCTTGGAATATTTTCAGAGAACTTTGCGGAACCGTGAGACGGACAGGTATGGTGATTGTAATGTCGCCCTCTTCATTCGGTTTCAAAATTTTTGGAAATACGTTTGTTTTTTGTTTTTCATTGTCGAGAAATGGACTGTCTGATTGGATGTCAAACACGAGTTTGTCAAGCGTATGTTCCCCGATGTTTTTATAGTGAATCGTAAACGTTGCCTGTGTTCCTGGTTGTAATACAGTTTTTTCGATTTTTTCTTCGAGAAGCAATTGGGCCGGCAAGACAGGAATGGATTGTGTGAGTGTGTCTTGTTTGTATCGATCTTCTCCAAAGCTAAATGATGGATGAAAAATAAACACGACAGGATTCGGAACGTTTCCGAGCAAACCGGTAAACGTGAGTGTTCCGGATGCTCCTGCTTTTATTTTTGGCAAAGCAAATTTATTTTGTGTAAACGGAAACGATGCATTGAGGAGTGTAAAACCTTTCGGCCATTCAGGCTCCAATTGAATTTCGGGAAAATCAACGGAACTCGTATTTTTGTAGGTGATTGATCCTGTGACAGGCTGTCCATTGATGAGTTCATCTGGAAGGGAAAAAGATAACTGCAAGCTGGAACGTTCAGGGGAAAATGTGTAAGACGATTTTTTTACACCAACGATAGGCATTTTGGTGCCGTGGACAAAAGACAGGGAACTTTGAAAGGATTGTTTTCCGTGAACATCACCAAACATGACGCCTTTTATGTGTATTGTTCCCGTGCCGCCGATCGGAATCTCGCCAAGATCGAGCGTTTGTTCAGAAACCATTTTTTCATTGACCGTGATCGATTGTAAGAGAAAGTGATTGGGAAATTTGAGATTGAGTTTTGCTTCACGTAATGGTTCTTTTGTTCCGTTTCGATACTGCAAGACAAGTGTAGATTGATCACCTGTGATAATTGCTCTCGGAGCAACGGTTGCAGAAAAAAAGATGTTGTCTTCAAAATTTTTATGTGGAAAGAAAAACAGCGTGATGGCAAAGCCTAAAAGCGTGATGACAATTCCTGTCAAAATTGAATCAAACGCAAAGATTGATCGTGCAAATTTGTATTTATTGTTGTAGCGTCGATGAAACCATGTGCGAAACGGAAACAAAATCATCCGTCCTGGGTGAAGGGAAAGACAAACAGCTCGTCCAATAACAGAATGTGGACGATCGACTGAATTGCAGCTGATGCCGTGTTTGGACGTCATATTTTTTATTGCTTGAGCCTGTCGAAAGCCCATTTAAAGTAGTCTCTCGACAAGCTCGAGAAATAATTCATTCGATTTTTTATCTCACGCTACTTAGTGTAAACACATCTGTCGAGAGGGAGATAATTTCTGCTTTGCCATCACCGTCAATATCCGTTGCGGCAATTTTTACGCCGTTTTTTTGTTTTTTATCACCGGCAAAGAAATGTGATTTTACTTTACCATTTCGATCAAAGACGCGCACTTCAGGGGAGCCACCCGCGCCCATTCCAGCAACAATCTCGTCGACACCATCCCCATCAATATCGCCACTTGCAAGTGTGACACCGCCGCGGAATTTTTTATCAAACGCAAAGAATCCTGGATTGATGAGTTTGCCAACTTTGTTGAACATGCGAATATGTGGCCCGCCAAGAGCGGCCGCGCCGACGATGATTTCTTTTGTTCCATCACCGTTCAGATCACCGAGCGCAACGTTTGCGCCACCACGAAAGGATTTATCGAACGCAAAGAATCCTGGATTAATGAGCGTTCCTTTTGTGTTAAAAATGCGGATTTGTGAACTCGCACCGTTTAATGTTCCCGTCACGATTTCAAATGATCCGTCGTTTTCTATGTCACCAACGGCAATATTCACTCCTTTGTCATACGCTTCGGTGTACGGGGCGAACGACGCATGCAGATTTCCGTAGGCATCAAACACGCGCACGAATGTTTTGTCGGCCATAATTGTGTCGCGTTTTCCATCACGATCATAATCGACGTGGACAATTTGAACCCCGCCACGAAACGCGCTGTCGTAGGCAAAAAACCCGTTTCGTTTGGTGGTTCCGTTTCCAGAAAAAATACGTGCGAACGCTCCGTTACGAAATGTTGTATCGATGATTTCATCGATCGGCCGAAGCAAAATGATGCCGTCGCGTGAGGCTAGCGTGACCTCTGAGACGATCGATCCGTCGTTTATCGTTGGGTCTTGCGTTCCACGCAGTTTTTCAAAATCGCCGTTTAAGGAGATTGTCTGTTCATCTTTTGTTGCGTTTACGAGGACACGGCCTCGTTCGAATTGGCGTTCCAAAATTTTTTCTGTGACGAGGTCGTGTGTGATCGTACTTTTTGCGAGTCCAAGCGATGCGTTGTATTCATCGTACGTCCAAACTTGTGCATGGTCCGTTGTGCCGAAATCGAAACTGAAATATCCGTTTCCAAGCAATGTTGTGGTGAGGCCGAAGCGAACGCTTTTAAAATCGTTTTGTGTCCCTGTGTCTTTGGTGTTGACGTTCACAATGTTGATCGGAGGGAAGCCTACAGACGATTCTTCCTTGAGATAATCACGCGTCATGTTTTTCCATTCTGCGAGTGTGTCGTTTGAAGAGGGGAACGTTTCGTACATGCGACCGTTCACATACGGCGAAAATGCGCGGTTTGAACTCCCGTTTGTGATCATAATTGCGTCGTTTCCGATTAGCGCACGTGTTTTTTGAAAAAGGGACGTGTAGTTTTGTGCCCAAAGCGCATCTGCTTCGGCGATCGTGTCTGTCACATGATCGCGGTTCACGTCCGTTGGTCCTACCCAACTGATAGAATCTTGGACTTCATCATAAAACACCCCATCCCAAAGACCCGTCGACAGAACATCATTTTTGACGTGTTCGGCAAGATATTGGTTCCAGTCGGTGTTTAGATTAAGGGCTCGGGTGTTTGGCCAAACCGAACGTTGATTTCCGTTTGCATCCGTAAGCCACCACTCTGGTTTGATGTGTGGGTACATGGATTGATGAAGCGGATCCGTCCAAAATTTATCATTCCAACTTACGGTTGCAACGTACGCGAGAAGAATGATTTTTGGATTGAGTTTACGGATTTTTTGAAAAAAAGGAACGTTATAGACTTGGTTTTCTTCCGGGAGAACAAGGATGTCGAATTTTGAAAGCTCTTCCGTATGAGAATCTAAAACCGGACCGCCCATCAAATAGATGTTGGCGGTTTTCACAAAATCGTTTTTGTTTGTTTTTGCAAAAGCGTCGTGTGGGAAGATCGAGACAACCGTTGCAGCAACAAGCAGAATGAGGAAAAGACGCTTCATAGGTAAATTATTTTTTTGTTGCGCGAATCAGAATCGTCAAAACATCCATCTTGGCATTTTCTTCACGAAATTTTGGTGCGAGGGTTGGTTGAATTGTTTGTGTGTACGTTTTTTCAAGTTGTTGAAGAGGCAGTATCTCGATTCGATCCCAACCGTTTTGCTCGAGGATTTTTTGAAAATCATGTGGGCGCAGTCGATTGGGAATGCCGGAATAATGCAAGAGGTGATACAGAAAATCTGAATAGCGATAAATGTTTAACGGATCCCGCGAACGTACAGCACTTGTATGTGTCATTAAATCGACTTCAGCAATCAAGACTCCGCCGGATTTCACGACCGTACTCAATTGTTCGATCGTTCGATTTACATCCGAAAAATGTTCGAATGCAGCCTGACTCACGACGATATCGATTGAATCACGTTTGAGCGCGGTCGCAATGTTGAACGTTGGATCAACGAGATAGCAAATGCGATCGTCATTTCCTGAAAGTGTTTTTTCGAGTTGGTTTTTTAATTCCGTTTTGTTTGTGAGGGTCTTTACGAGTTCGTTATAAAAAATGGCGGGGGTTTGGTCGATCAGTCGGTTTGCATCAATCGTGATGTATTGTCGCGCTCCTTGATCTAGTAAAAAAAAAGCGGGTCCGAGATCTGCTCCGGGTCCAAGCTCAAGCACGACTTTATCGTCGATCGTTTGACCTGTATAATCATGCAATGCATCGAGCCAGTTTGTGACGACTTGTTTATCGTACGCGATCGCTCGTTCATGCTCTGTTGGGGCAAACGGACGAGGTTCCCGATATCCGCGGATCGCATATCTGATCTTATTGAGACACAAAACGCCAAAACCTAAAAAATAAAAAAAGAGATGGTTTGGTTTTTGAGGAGTAATGATTTGTTTTTGAAACATACGTTTATTCACGATCATTGTTCATCTCGAGTGTTTGGGGATTTGGGGAGAAAAGTTTGTTGCGCACTTTCCATTGGTCAACGTATTGACCCATGCCAATTTTATCCCGTTTGTTGCGAACCGTTGTTGTTCGTTGTGACCATCGGAGCAAAGATTCAAAATTGATTTTGTAACGTCCTTGAACCACAATGTAGGTCACTTCCTGAAGAGTGATCGCGCGACGGATAGTGCGTTGACTGACCCCGAAGAGCTTTGACGCTTCAGAGACAGAAAGGCGGATGATTGGTTGCATAGCAGTGGAATGTGGACTGTGAATAACTTATTTGTCCACAACAGTGTAGCAAAAAAATGGATTTTGTCAATTTTTTTGAGTCGAAGTCTTGATTTTTCTCTCATTTTAGCGTATCATCGTTTCAATCTATGAACCCATAGCGAGTTTCTTTCTTTATTCCCTGAGCGAGGAGTCATCGACGAGTCGAAGGGTACACTTTACAGGCCTTCGACAAGCTCAGGCAATA
>CAYHWG010000003.1:28274-36956 GCA_964360375.1 uncultured Gammaproteobacteria bacterium
GTCATCGACGAGTCGAAGGGTACACTTTACAGGCCTTCGACAAGCTCAGGCAATAAGAGAAGCTAAGAAAAATTTGCTCAATATTTAGCAAATTTTATTACTGAAATAAGTATTAAGTTTAAGGAAACCAAGATTGAGTTCTATTAAGGTTCTGTAATGTAATTTTTTAAAAGACTACCTAGAGTGTGCACAAAACAGTTGAACAATTTCATTTATTTCGCGTTCGAGCGTTTCAGGATCACAAATCCTTTGAAAAAATGCTAAACGAGATCGCTCCGCGTATTCTTGGTTTAATGAAACTGAAGCTTCCTCGGATGCAGGATGCGGAGGATGCTTATTCGGAAACATGTCTTCGATTGTGGAATTATTCCACACAGACAAAAATCGATTCGTTTCCAGCGGTTGCCTTCACGATCGCCCGATCCGTGATCGCGGAGTTCTATCGAACAAGAAATCGAAAGGTACGAGAAGCGTCATTTGATGAAACGTACATAGAAGGTTACAGCTCAACAAAATTTGAAAAAGAAACGATCGACAAGATTGACGCCGGTTTTCTCAAGTCTGTTATCGAGGAATTACAGGAAGATGAGGCACAAGTCTTGCTCATGCGATACAACGATCAGTTGAGCATGAAAGAAATCGCTGAGGCGATTGGGAAATCAGAAAACGCGACAACGGTGATGGTTCATCGGGTGGTCAATAAATTACGAAAAATCACAAACGAGAAATTCGGCAATGCATCATAAATGAATCCATGAGTCGAGTTTCTCTGTCATTCCGACCGACGAGTCATCGAGGAGCGGAGGAATCTCTTGAGGCAATGGGGATATGAAACGAGAGATCCCTCGGCTTCGGTCGAACCTTCGCTCGGGATGACACTTTAAAGACAATAGTATTTCTTAGATCAGGGAAGATATAAAATAACTCACAATGAGTTTTATGAAATTTCAAGACGACGACATTAAACAACTTTTTGCGAAAATGAAAAATGATCCGGCTTTTGGCGGAGATTTTGATGTGCAAAAAAATTGGAATAACGTCGCGGATTATTGCGGGTTTCCAAAAGACACGTCTCACATAAAACATACTTGGCGTGATTGGCTCGAGTTTTACATCTGGGAGTTCTCACATCAGATGTTCAAACCGGTTGCCGGGATGGCTGTATTTGGTCTCTTGTTTATTGGTGGATGGGTCGGAGTGGTCAATGCATCACTTGGCTCTCTCCCTGGAGATCGCTTGTATAGTGTCAAAACGGGAATGGAAAAGGTTCAGCTTGCTCTTGCGACATCCAGTTCACAACGAGCACAACTGAAAACAGAATTTACGAGTCGAAGATTGGATGAGATGGTCGCCCTTGCTGCCGCCTCAAATCAAACGGATGTCACGGCTCTTGCTCTTGCGCTTGATCGCGCAAAACAAGATGTTTCAGACATGAAAGATGAACTCTCCGAAAATCAAACAGATGTGCAGGTGACAGAGCTTGCAAAAGCGGTTGGACGTAAAGCAGATGTTTACACAACCACCATCACTTCGTCAGCACCATCGCTTTCAAAAGACGTGCAGAAAAAAGTGAAAGAGGTCAAAGAAATCATTACCGAAACAAAAGAGCAAGCCGTTGAAGTGATGATAACCGCGCATGAACGCGTTCAAACTGCGGATAACACACACGAACTCGCGCTCACATTTGAAAAAGCGTTTGCGCATGCGAGCGCCATCGCAACCGAAGCCGAAAAAATAAAATTGAAACTCGCCACAGAGCTACAAAAACAAAACGCCTATCGTCGAGCGTTTCAGATTTTAAAAGAAATTGAATTGGCGCACACAGTCGTCGTCGCAGAATAAAATACAAATTGTGTCATTGCGAGAAGGAGTCATCGACGACGAAGCAATCTTTTTTCCGGAAATACAAGGATTGCTTCGTCGTATAACTCCTCGCAATGACATAAAGATGAGTTTTACAATTGGCTCTAATCAAGAATTGACTGATGCCGAAGAACGGTAGATCTGTAGTCGAATGAAATACGAAAATAGATGATCCGTCCCGCCCTTTTCAATAATGGCGGGATCAATCACTCGTGAACATGAACATGTTGACGGGTCATAAAGTCCATTCGTGAACCTACTCAAGGTCGAGGCCGCAAGGCTCGGGTTCACACATAAATCTAATCTCCCTATAATGGGACAAAATTCGAAATACATTATGACTAATTCTCTTCAAATCGCAAAGAAAGCTTTTTCTGTTACTGTTGCCACGACAACCATTCTTTGGTCTATCGGTTTGAGCGCTTTCTTGCCAACCGCAGCTTCTGCTGCATCTTTTGGTGACGTCATCAAAGGAACATCTCTCAAAACTCTTTATTATTACGGATCAGACGGTCAACGCTATGCCTTCCCTAACGAGAAGACATACTTTAGCTGGTACAACGATTTCGCTTCCGTAAAAACAATTTCAGACGCTGAACTCGCTGCAATTACCCTTGCAGGAAACATTGTGTACCGCCCAGGTTCACGATGGGTCAAGATCACTTCTGATGCAAAAGTTTACGCCGTTTCAACAAGCGGAAAAGTTCGCTGGATTGAAAACGAGGCAACCGCAAAAGGACTCGGCGGTGACGCTTGGAATACTCACATCGATGATGTTCCAGATGTCTTCTTTACCGATTACTCTGTAGGTGACTCTTTGTCTTCCCCAGCAGCAGGATACGACGGAATGCTTTGGTCTGATGGAACAAGCAAGTTTCTTGTTTCTGGAACATCTTATTCCAAAGTTTCTGATGCAGGTTTTGCAGCGAACTGGTACAAAGCAGGAGCTGTTCTTATGGGAACAGGCTTCACAAAGTCTGGTTTGACAGCAGGAGCTGACGTAGCTGTTGCTATGTCAAATCTTACGGATGCTGCACAAAAAGTGAAAACAGCAACATACGCTGTTTCACAAAATGTCAGTGTTGCGCTTTCTGCAAGCTCCCCATCTGCTTCAACGGTTATTGCAGGACAAGCTCTTGCAAACCTCGCAGCATTTGACTTCACAAACCCAACATCCGCAGCTGTTTCTGTAAAGAGTGTGGCTCTTCGCCGAACAGGTGTCTCAGCTGATGCAACTCTTTCAAACGTTTATCTTTTTAGTGGATACACACGTTTGACAGACTCCGCATCTGTTTCAACAGGTGTTGTTTCCTTCAATGATGCTGGTGGTCTTTTTACCATTCCAGCAGGTGGAAAAGTTACATTGAATGTTCGCTCTGACGTTGCAGCAAGCACTTCTGGTCAAACACTTGGTTTGAGCTTGAACGCTGCAACGGATGTTACTTTTGTCGGCGCATATGCCGCAGCAGGAACATTCCCAATGATGAGCGCATTGAACACCGTTGCTTCCACAACAGGTTTTGGAACGGTAAACCTTGCAAACTACTCACCTACTGTTGCTCCAGCAGCAAATACTGCTCTTGATCCAGCGACAGATGTTCGTGTTTGGGAAAACAATGTAAACGTCGGAACACGTGAAGCTTGGCTTTATTCTCTTCGCTTCCGTAACACAGGTTCCGTTAATGCATCTGATGTCGGTAACTGGCGCTTGTACGTAGCCGGCGTGATGAAAGGTGCAGCTGTTGCATCTCAAGACGCAAACGGATACGTTACATTTGACCTTTCTGCCGCTCCCGTTAAATTAAACACAGGTTCTCACGCACTTAAGGTGCTTGCAGATATTACAGGCGGTTCAACACGCACGGTGACTGTAAGTCTTCGTAGTGCAGCCGATGCCTTCTTCATGGAGGATAACTACAAGCAACCTGTTTTGGTAACCGGTAATGGTTCATCTTTAACAGCAGCATTTAGTTCATTCTCTGCTGGTGCGCAAACAATCTCATCTGGAGATGTTTCCTTCATTAGACGAACAGACTCTCCATCCGGTGATGTCACAAACGGTGCATCCGGTGCAGTTCTTGCTCGTTATGATGTAAAAGCAACCGGTGAAGCCATGAAAATCGAATTTTTGGACGTCAATGTTTCAGGAACAAATACTGTCACAACAGGTGATGACACTACAGATTCTTTAACAATCGCTCTCCGAAATGGTTCTGTCTATGTTGATGGAACACAAATTGGTAACACAACAGCTCTTGTATCTAGCAATAATTCAGCCGGAACAGGTGCCTCAGGACACTATTCTACTCGCTACAACTACGGATCCTCCTTTGTTGTTTATCCTGGAACCCCAGCTGTGCTAGAAGTTCGTGCAGATATCTTTGATAGCCAAGGATCAAACAACGATCTTGATTCAACAGATACTCTTACCGCATATATTGAGGCTAACAACTTGTCTACAACTGCAGTCAACGTCCTTCGTAAGACATCTGCAACATATATCAACAAGCCAACAGCAGATGTTGCTGGAAATTCATTGACTGTTAAAGAGGGTGCATTAACTGTTTTGAAGAATACGTCTTACGCGGCCCAAACAACGGTCGCTCCAAAGACGGCTTACAAGATTGGTTCTTACACAATCACATCAAGTACATCTGAACCAATCAACATCAACACATTTACGCTTGATCTTGACGGTTCAGCAGGTGAAGTAGCAGGAGATTTTAGCAACATGTATGTCAAATACGGACCTGCCGCTAGTATGACAACTCTTGCAACAAAAACTTCCCCATCACTTGCTGATGCAGGAAACGCATTCTCTGTTGATTACACCCTTCAACCAAACACAACTGTTTACCTTGATGTTTATGCTGATTTGAACACAGGAATGACAGCAACAACGACAATGACAACTCTTGCTGTTGCAGCAACAGCAAAAAATTCGGGCGCAGGTGCATCTGTAACAGCTAAAGATGGTCAAGTAATCACCATCGGTACCGGTGCTTTTGCTGGTGCGCTCGATGGATCGACTCCTGTTGCAGCACTTTACGCAGGAAACCAAACGGTTACTGCCGCTAAGTACCGCTTGAGCGCAACAAACGAGAGTTACACACTTGATACCGCTGTCTTCACAATTCCTACAGCTGCTATTGGTGTTGCATCATCTGTCATGCTTTATGACGGAACCACATTGGTTGCAACACGAGTCTTCAATGAAGGCGCCAATGCAGCCGCCGGTTCTCAAGCAACCTTCAGTAATTTGGGCTTCCCAGTTGCTGCAGGAACATTCAAAATTTTGACAGCAAAACTTGTTCTTAACACAGTTGGAACAGGTGGAGCAACGTCACAATTGAACACAGCTCTTACACTCACATCTGCAACAAAGAAAGATAGCCAAGGTAATTCAACCTCGACAGGTATTTCTAACGTAGCAGGTCGAGAAGTGAACGTCACAAAGAGCGTTCCAGTTGTTGCGGCAGTTGACCTTACCAACAATGCGATTTCTAACGGTCAAGCAATTGATCTTTACAAATTCACCGTAACCGCAAGTGGTGGTGATGTTGCATTGAAACAATTCACATTCCCAATTTCTTGGAGTGATGGAGTTTCAGCTGACACATTGACACTTGGATCATTCAAGTTCTACAAGAATGGTTCTGATATCACCTCAAACGTGAATATGATGTCTAACGCAGGAGTGAGTGCTTCTGCATCAGACGCATTGACAGGAGACACAAGCTTATTAGAAGCAAATACTTCGCTTATTGTTAGCTACACATCAGAAGATGTCGTTGCTAGTGGTGAAACTGCAACATTCATTGTTCGCGGAACACCATCGTTATTTGCAATCGCGAACGGAACAACAGCAGGGGCTGATTCCGTCACGTTGTATCTTGCAGGCGACGTTGCTGATAACGTCGATGGATCAACAGCAATGAAGTATTTGAACGAGCAAGCTGTTACTGGTAATGGTGTTAATATCTGGAGACTTCACACAGCAACAGCTGCTGCAAGTCAAACACCTGGAGGAAGCTCAACCGCTCGATTCGTCTGGTCTGATATTTCAGCATCAGGACACGTTTCCGACGGTAACGCATCTTCAACAGCAGATTGGGCAAACGGATACTTGGTCTTAAGCCTTGATCTCCCAGGTGAGACATGGTCTAAGTAAAATAACGAAAAGGTCGTTATCAACTAGGGTTTACTTTTCCGGTCATCGATCGGATAACAGCTTCGGCTGATTGTCCGGCGGAGCCGCCCGCCTGCCGGTCGGGCAGGGATCCGGCTTCGCCGGAAATCCTTTGGGAAAAAATCGTTTAAAGAGAAGGGGTTCGCCCCTTCTCTACGATCCCATAAAAATATCTTCATCCATCCACATTGTTCACGCGATAGTCGACATTTGGCTGACGCCAAGCGTCTTAGTCGCACCGAGCATGGGATTCTGAGGAGCAAGACACCCCAGCTTCGGCTGAGGGTGTTTTGTTTTGCGAGACCTCTCTAAAAGCGCATCTTTGCTGTCATTGCGAGGAGTTCGACGACGAAGCAATCCTTGAATTTCGGACAAAAAGATTGCTTCGTCGTCGATGACTCCTCCTCGCAATGACACAATTTGGAGTATTTCAACGGTCTCGTACGTCTATCGTGAATCAGTTGGTTTTGTTACAATAAATCCGCTTATGGGGGTTTTATTTTTTTGGAAATTTCGAACGTTTATCGCGATGATCATGGCGTTTTTTTTGCTTTTTCCATTGAATCTTTTTGCAGCGGTATTTCCGTACAAAGATCCGTTTATGTCGGAGCTTTGGTATTGGAACGCCATTCGTGCTCCATTTTCACAGCAGGAAGGGAAGGAGACGATCGTTGCGATTTTGGATGCGGGATTCGATTTGAATCATGAAGATTTGATGAATCAGTATTGGAAAAATTCAACGGAAATAGCAGATGATCAAAAAGATAATGATCGAAACGGGTATGAGGACGATGTACATGGCTGGGATTTTGTGGATAATGATCCAGACCCATCACCAGATCTTTCGAATCCTTCGCTTGATACAATTATCTCGCACGGGACATTGCTTGCTGGCATGATTGCCGCGGAGGCAAATAATGGACGAGGGATTGCGGGTATTGCTCCGAAAACAAAAATCATGCCGCTTCGTATTTTGGATTTAAACGGCAAAGGAAATTCGATCGATGAACGTGATGCGATTGAATACGCGGTGCATAACGGTGCGGATGTCATCAATTTGAGTTTAACATCAACCAAAGCGGATCCTTTGTTGCAAAAGGTCATTGAGTGGGCGGTGGATCAAGGAGTTGTCGTTGTTGCGGCTGTTGGAAATGAATCCCTTGATACGGATAAAACACCAACGTATCCTGCGTGTTTTGATACACGCATCGGAAGAAATCTTGTGATTGGTGTTGCTGCTTCCGATGAAAACAAGAAGAAAGCGGAATTTTCAAATGATGGGACAAATTGTGTGGATATAAGCGCGCCGGGTGTGAATATTTTTGGACTTGTGTATCACGATCCTTCCCAACTCTTTTTTTCGACGGCCTATGGGAGTCCGTTTGAAGGAACGTCGATGGCCGCGCCACTCGTAACCGCTGCAGTCGCGCGATTGCGAAGCGCTTATCCGACGCTTACACCAAATCAAATTCGACTCGTTCTCATGCTTTCTGCGGATCCATCCAATGAGATTACGCTTGCGGCAAAGCAAAGATTGGGCGCGGGAATTTTGAACGTTGATCGAGCACTTTCCGTGGGAGCTGAGTTTGCAAACGTTCACACGACTCCTCGAGAAACAATTCATAAAACGTCCGCATCTCTCGTTGTGGCGCAAGGGGCAGGAACACCACCGCTTGTGAAACGATTGAATCAACAAGGAAAAGAACTCGGATCGTTTTTGGCCTATGACAAAAAATTTCAGGGTGGTGTGCATCTTGCGATGGGGGATGTGAACGGAGACGGAACAGAAGAAATTGTGACAGGGCCCGGAAAAGGTGGAGGTCCGCAGGTGCGCGTATTTGATCTGAATGGAAAATTGCAAAAACAATTTTTTGCGTTTGATACGTCTGATCGTCATGGAATTTTCGTGACAACAGGTGACACAAATCATGACGGTGTGGACGAAATTCTCGTCACGCAACAAGAAGGCGGAAACGGGCAGGTTCGTATTTTTAATCAGCGTGGTGAAATACAAGGAGCATTTTATCCGTTTGGTCGCATCGCGTTTCCTGTGCATGTTGCGATCGGAAACATGGATGAAGACGCAGAATCAGAAATTGTCGCCACGCTTGGAGGAAAAGATAAAAGTCATCGCGTACGTATTTTTGATGTAAATGGCCGTTATGTTCGTGAGTTTAAGGCTCTTCCATTTATTCAAACAGGATTACGCGTCACAACGATTCATACGCGCGGAGAAAAAACCGATGCGATTGTTGTCGGTGCGGAAAAAGGATCTTCGTCATGGATTGGTGTGTACAGTTCTCTTGGGGAATTACGTTCAACAACCCTTGTCTATCCTCAAGCGTATCTTGGTGGGGTTAATCTCGTTGCTGGAAACATTGACGGAAATGAGAGAGAAGAAATTTACACCGTTCCGATTTCAAAAGGCGGACCTCATGTTCGCGTGTTTAATGCATTTATGGATCCAGTCGGCGGATTTTTTCCGTTTCCGGAAAAGAGTCGCGCAGGATTATCGATTGCCATTTGGAATCCGTAGGGAGAGAGAAGTCGGGAAGAAGAGAAGAAGTCGAGAAGTCAAGAAGTTAAGAAGTTAAGAAGTCAAGAAGATGAGAGGTTTAAATGAAATTGAT
>CAYHWG010000004.1:0-21817 GCA_964360375.1 uncultured Gammaproteobacteria bacterium
ATCTATCGCATTTGGATTTCACATCATGGTTCCTCTTTTTTATGAATTGCTTGCATTTGTTTTTGCGATCCTTGCTTCACTTTTGTTTGAATACATCTCAACAGCAAAAGAGAAAGCGTTTATTAAAAACAGTTTTCAATATTATTTGACCCCACACGTCATTGAACAGATTTTGAAAGATCCGGAGAAACTGAAACTCGGCGGAGAAAAACGAAACATGACGATTTTATTTTCCGACATTCGTGGATTTACAACGATTTCAGAAGCGCTCACTCCAGAGGAACTCACACAACTGTTGAATGACTATCTTACTGCCATGACGGACATCATCATGGATCAAAATGGGGTGGTGGATAAATACATTGGAGACGCGGTCATGGCGTTTTGGGGTGCGCCGCTTGATAATCCTGTTCATGCAGAAGACGCATGTTTGAGTGCGATTGCGATGATGAAACGACTTCGCGTGTTTAATGCACAATCAAAAACGCCGCTTCACATAGGGATTGGATTAAATACAGGTGATGTGGTCGTTGGGAACATGGGATCACATAAACGATTTAATTACACGGTGATGGGGGATGTTGTGAATCTTGCTTCGAGACTTGAGAGTCTGACAAAATATTATCGCGTGAGTATTTTGGTTACGGAGGAGACGATGATGCAGGCGACAGAGGGTGTGGTGAAGGGCGCAAAGGGCTCAGAGGGAGCAGAGGGGGTGAACGAACTTCGATTTCGAGAATTGGATTTGGTTATTGTGAAAGGAAAAAAAGAACCGAAGAAGATTTTTGAATTGATTGTCGATGATCCAAGTGAAGTTCTCGATCAAGCACTTGAGGCCTTCCAATGTGGCCGTGACGCATACACAAAAGGGAACTGGGATGAGGCGACCGCGGCATTTCAAAAAGCCATCGATCTTCATGACGATGGCCCTTCACATTTGTTTATCGAGCGCTGTGAAAAGTTGAAATTACACCCGCCAGAGAATTGGAGCGGGGTATATGCGTTTGAGTCAAAATAATTATTTCACAATCAACGTCCCGACCATTCCCGCGGATCGGTGATTACCGACGGTGCAGTAGAAGGGGTAACTGCCAGGTTTGTTCGGTGCGGTGAAAATATTTTTTGATCCATTTGTGATTTGAAAGTTGGCGTTTGTCCCATCGATCACAAATGTGTGTGTTCCTTGTACTTTGGTAAACGTGAGTTCAACAGCGTCACTTGGTTTTGCGTCGATGATTGTTGGTTTGAAATACGTATTTCCAACTTCCATATTCACTTTTACCTGTGCTTCTCCAAGATAAATATCCGTGACAGGAACATCATCGTCCTCATTTTTTGTGACTTTTTTCGGCGGTGTCTTGTAAACAATTTCTCCTCCACTATTTGTTTTTAACGTTGTTTCGCCGGATGTATCGATGGTTGAGCTGGCTGTGGTCGTTTCTGTTTGATTTTGATTATTTGGTAGAGTATTACCAGTTTTTTGAACTTCTGGAGTTTTGGCACAACCTGTCCCTGTGAGCACAAGCACAGAAAGAAGAAAAAGAATTTTTTTCATAAAATGAGGTTAAAAGTCATCGAAAATCATGATACCAAATTTTATCCAAATAAAACAAGGGTTTTTACCGGATGCTCCCGGGGTCTATTTTTATTTTGACGCAAAAAAGAATCTTCTCTACATCGGTAAGGCAACATCATTGAAATTAAGAGTTGGGTCTTATTTTTCAAATAAACGTCTGGATCCACGTATTGCTAAAATGGTATCGAACATCGATCGCATTGATTACATCGAAACCCCTTCTGTTCTTGAGGCATTAGTTTTGGAAGCAAACCAAATTAAGGCAAAGAAACCAAAATATAATATTCTTGAGCGTGATGATAAAAGTTATTTGTATCTGTGCATCACGAACGAAGATTTTCCAAAACCGATGATGTATCGCGGTCGGGAATTAGAGGAACTTGGTATTCGTCCTTTTGATAAAACTCTTTCACAAAAAGCGAAGAGAAAATTTCTGCGCGTCTTCGGTCCGTACACGAACGGTATTTCACTGAAGCGTGCACTTGATTTAGTACGACCGATGTTGCCTTGGTCGACGTGTGTCCCAAATGCGAAGCGTCCTTGTTTTGATTATCAACTCAAGAAATGTCCTGGTGTGTGTGTTGGTGTGATTTCAAAAAAAGAGTATCGACACATCATCAAACAACTCATTCAGTTTTTTGAGGGAAGAAAGTCGTCGATTGTTCGAGGGATGAAAAAAGAGATGCAGAATGCTTCTCGAGAATTACGTTTTGAAGACGCGACCATGCTTCGTAAAAAGATTTTCGCGCTTGAACATATTCGTGACGTCGCATTACTCACAAAAGAGGATTACGCACTTCCGATCGATCTCCTCCCCCTTCACAAGGGGGAGGTCGGGAGGGGGTCGCAAATCGATCTTGATGGACGCATCGAGGCGTATGATAACTCAAATATTTCAGGAACAAATCCGGTTGCGGCGATGACGGTGTTTCTCGAAGGCAAGCCCGCGAAGCATCTTTATCGTAAATTCAAAATTAAAACCATTATCGGCGCAAATGATATTGCAACGATGGAAGAAGTGATGCGGAGAAGGTTGGGAAGGGCAACAAAAGGCGCAGAAGGCGCAAAGGGTTGGGAACTCCCGCAATTGATGGTGATTGATGGGGGAGAAGCACAAGTGCATCGGGTGCAAGAAGTTCTTGACGAGTTAGGTTTCGATATTCCGATAATCGGAATTGCAAAAGGATTCGACCGTAAACAAGATCGACTTGTGTTTGATCGAACGAATAAAGATTTAGCTCGAGCGGCGGTTCGTGGAAAAGAATTGTTTCAGCGTGTGCGTGACGAAGCTCATCGTTTTGCGGTACGATATCATCGTAAGAGAAGATCCCTACAGTTTTTGCCTTAAAATTTTTGTGACATTTTGTAATTATTTTCTATCATCATCGTTTACTCTTGTACGGGGTCTTTTTGCGTTTTCGGTAGATCTTCTGGGTGGTGGATACCGCACTTCTGATAAACCCGTGACAGAAGCAGACCTCGTGAAACAAATGTCAGACGGTGATGATCACGCTTTTGATATTTTATACGAACGTTATTTTGATCAATTGTTTGGGTTTGTCATAAAACGTGTCGGAACGTATTCAATCGCGGAAGATTTGGTTTCAACCATTTTTTTGAAGGCGTTCGCTTCACGCGGTCGTTTTTCGAAGGGATCATTCAAAGCGTGGGTCTATTGTATAGCAAACAATACGATCATCGATCATTACCGAACACATAAATCAACGGTCGTGTTTGATTCGGAAATTCATGATGTCACTGATTCGTCGCATGGAGTAGCAGAGATTCTTGATCAAAAACACCTTCGAAACGTTATAGAAGGTGTATTCGTAAAATTGGATGCCAGATCCCAATCTGTTCTTCAATTGAAGTATTTTTCTGAATTATCGAACGAGGAGATCGCTCTTTCGCTCAACGTTTCCACAAACCATGTCGGCGTCCTGATTCATCGAGCGTTGCAAAAATGTGCCAAATTTATGGGAAATAAAGCAATAGTATGAATAATCGTAATGAAAATGAACACGATTCGTTTCAGAAGACAAGCGAGATGTTAACTCGCATGTCTCATGATTCTGATTTGCCTGCTCGTTCCGGATTTAAAGAAGCGCTCCGTTTGCGCATCCTCTCCGCGCGGCAACATAAACGTATGTCTTCATTTTCTTGGTTTCATCATCTTTCTTCAAAGCTTATTACAGGCGGGACGTTTGCGGTCGTTGCTGTTGTTATTTTGATGTTGGTGCTGAATCCATTTTCAAAAATGGTTCCAACGGTTTACGCGCAAGATAATTTTTCCCTTTCGGCGGAGTCGGAAGATTCGCTCGGAATTGATCCGTCGACGAGTTTTATTTTGGAAAGTCGAAACAAAATCGACATGGATTTTTTGAAAAAATATCTGAAATCGGATATGGATGTTTCCTTTGAGTTGGAAAAAATTTCGGACACAAAAGTACGCGTGACATTCGTACAAAAACTTTCGAGCGGACAGATGATTCGTTTTCTCCTTCCAACGCAGATCACCTCTCCCGACGGCACAAAACAAGATCGTCCCTATGCATGGGTTTTTCAGGTGAAAACAACTTTTCAAATCGTAAATTCTATTCCGGGAGATAAAACATCCCAGGTTCCACTTGATTCGGGTATTGAATTCAACTTTAGCCATGAACATATTTCTGTTTCTGATTTTGAAAAAGCATTTTCTTCTGAACCTAAACTGACAGGACACGTCGAAAAGAATAATCGTCGTATGGTGTTTGTTCCAGATCGATTAGAGGCATCAACGATGTATACCGTTACCATCGATCAATCCTTACATCCCATGGAAACGGAAGAAACGCTTGGTAAAAATTATGTGATGCGTTTTGAAACGAGTGATGGTTTGAAGCGTGGTGCATCGATGAATTTTTTACAGACCTCCCTTGTAACAACACCAACAGAAAAAGCGAAATTTCAAATGAATTTTGTTGATCCTTCCATCCCATACATGAATCAAGCAGAATCTCAGATTACGGAAACAGCGTTTCAAATTTTTAGATTTCCGACACAAGAAAGTTTTCAAAAAAGTTTGGAAGAATCTTTTGTAGACACCTGGCGTTCTTACCGTCCATTTAAAAGCTATGTGCCCATAGATACGTTGTCTTCCGTCGGGACATTTAAGCCAGATGTGTTAACGAAAGACTATAATCCTTTTTTTCAAATTCCTTTCACGTTGGACGAGGGGTTTTACGGTGTTCGCGCAACATGGCAAGGTCAAGAGGTGTTTGCGTTTATTCAATCCACATCGATTACCGCAACACTCATAAAAGCGGAAGATAAATCGCTTGTTTGGGCGCATGACGTAAAGACCAAATTACCATTGGTAGGCGCAACGATTCAGGCAAGTGACGTGACAGGAAAGACGGATCAAACAGGAATTGCAAACATAAAGCTTCCAAAAGATTTTGGTTTATTAAACGTTTCTTCTGGTGATCGAACACTTTTTCTTCCCGTTCAAAATGGAGAAAATTACGCACAGTATGGTATGTGGGGAGAATCTTCTTTTGCGAGTGAGGACTATATTGGGTATGTGTATACGGATCGAACGGTGTACAAGAAAGGAGATACGGTTCATGTGTGGGGCTTTGTGAAACCACGCAACGATCAATCTTTATCGAAAAAGACTACATTGCATCTCATAAACGAAGAGACGGAATATGGCAAACAGCAAATAGATATTTCTTCCGATCATATTTTTTCAGGCGAATTTGTTTTACCTGATGTGAGAAGTGATTATTATCGTCTTGAGTTACGTGAGGGTGATAAGAAAATCTTAACTCACACGATTCAAGTTCAAGAATATCGTAAACCGATTTATACCATGCAACTTGAGATGCCTGAAAAGGCCGTTATTTTTGGTGAGAAGGCTCAATTTAATGTTGAAGTCTCTTATTTTGACGGGACACCTGTTGTGGGAAAAAAAGTACATGTCAATGAACAATCTTACGTCCTTGATGCATTTGGAAAAGTTTCCGGATCATTGATTGCTTCGACAGATTATGGGTATCTGAACGTAGGGGCTTCTTTGACGGAACCAGGTTTCGAACGTGTATCCTCATCAAACTATTTGAAAATGTATCCGTCTGTTATTCATGTGCAAGGAGAAGCAAAGATAAAAGATAAGATAGCAACGGTTTCTCTCGATTCGCGCACCGTCGTTATTACAAATTCAGATGATCGCTCAGATGATGTCAAAACGATTCGTCCAAACACAAGCGTGAATCTTGCGGTGATTGAATCTTTTTATGAGAAGATTGAAACAGGGACATCTTATGATTTTATTTCAAAAACAGTTCGTAAGAATTATCGATATGACTATCACAAAAACACCATTCAAAATCAAACGCTTACAACCGATCAACAAGGTCATGCGAGCATGACGTTTTCTGTTCCAAATCCAAATGCCTATTATGAAGTTCAGCTGACAACGATCGATGACAAGTTGCGAAAAGCAACACAGACTCTTTCTGTTTTGAGAGATTTTGAACGTGGATTCGGAGATGGTTCAGGAGAAAGCTCGCTGGAGTTTCGTTCACAAAAAATGACTGATCAGTATGGGAATTCGGACAACTCTTTCTCTATCGGAGAAGAAGTTCAGTTAGAGGTTCAGCGAAACAATAGACGTTTCGAAGCGGATGAACATGGATCATTTTTGTTTTTGCAAGCACAGCGCGGAATACAAGAATATCAAATCACGAATATTCCGAGATACAATTTTTCCTTTCAGGAACGTGATATTCCAAACATCTATGTATACGGCACCTACTTTTCTGGCTCAGGGTATTCGGTAATTAGTTCTTATTATAGGTATGGAGCCATGATTCAATTTGATACAACGAGTCGCAAGCTCGACATTCAGATTCAAACAGATGCAGATTCCTATCGACCAGGAGCAGAAGCGGACGTTAAAATTTATGTGAAAGATTCACAAGGAAAGCCTGTTTCTGCATCGGTGAATGTGAGTGTAGTTGATGAAGCCTATTTTAATTTATTTCCGAACACTCCCTACCCACTTTTGTCTCTCTATTCATCTGTGTCGAGTGGAATCGAGAGTGTCCTGGTGAGTCATGACGATACATTTAAAATAGCAGATGGCAGGGGCGGCGGAGGAGGAGATGAAGGTAGTCTTCGAAGTAAATTTGTTGATACAGGGGCGTTTGTTAATATGATCACGGATCAAAATGGAAACGGATCCACAAAAGTGCGTCTTCCTGATAACGTGACGTCTTGGCGTTTTACGGTTCAAGCGATCGACACAAACAAGATTCAAGCGGGAGTAAACAAAAAAAATGTTTCGACGACACTTCCATTTTTTATTCACACAGCCATTCAACCAACGTATTTGACGGACGATCAACCGGAAATAATTGTGATCGCGCAAGGAACAGCTGTGAAGCAAGATGATATCGTTTCGTACAAAATCACGGTTTCTGGAACAGACATAGCGTATACAACGGAAGTTTCTGTGCGTGATCGCGCTCACTTGAAACTTCCAAAACTTCCGGAAGGGAAACAATCAATTGTGATTCACGCGCAAACGGGAAATTTGAAAGATGCGGTTTCACACGTTGTACAAATTGTTCCGTCACGACTCTCGATTCCGGTTGTAGAAGAAAAAAAACTTGCCGACGTTTCAGAGTGGAGTGGATCGCAAACCGGTTTAACATGGATGACATTCGTGGATGCCAATCAAGGAAAATATTATGATGATTTGCAACAACTTTCGTGGCGTTTTGGTGATCGCGCGGATGAAGTCATTGTTCGTGCTGTTGCGACAGAGCTTTTAAACATCGTTTTTAAGGAACAGAATGCTGTTTTAGATGTGGATGCAAGCGCGTATCAAAAAGATGACGGAGGAATTCGTTTGCTTTCGTATGCAGATCCAGATCCAATTCTCAGTGCAAAAATCGCTTTGCTCGGAGAGGAAACGCCGTTTGATGAATTAAAATTACAGGCGTATATGCTCGAACGATTATATAAATCGGATTCGAAACATGTGTTGACACAAGAGGAGGCTGCTTGGGTCTATGCAGGACTTGCCGCTCAGAAAAAACCGATTTTTGCTGAGTTGAAACGATTTGAAAAACAAGATCTCTCAAAAGAGACGCAACTTGCGGTCGCGATGGCACATCTGTATTCAGGAAATTCGGAAGGGGCACGTGTGTTGTATAAAGCGCTGATAAAAGAGGCAAAACGTGAATTGAAATATGTGTGGGTTGACGCATCTACACCGGAAAAAATAAAAGAATTCAATGCAGGGTTGCTTATCCTTGCGTCCGGATTGAATGAAGTGCAAGATCGAGATGGATTGAAAGATTACCTTGATAATCATGCGACAGGACAAACACTTGTTGTGCTTGAAGATTTGCTTGCCATAAAAGAAGCGTTCGCATTTACAAAATCGGGAGCATCGAAATTGTCTTACTCTCTTCGTGGTGAAATAAAAACCATTGAACTTGATCATGGTGATACATACACACTTGCGGTAAATGCGGACGAATTGAAATTCTTGAATCCGAACGTGGTGAGTGGAGATGTGACAGCGATTCTCGCCTATCAAAAACCGATCTCATCTCTTCCGGAAGTTTCAAGTAAGATCAGATTAAAGAGGGAATACACAGGAAGTTTTAAAGAAGGTGAGATTGTCGTTGTTGATCTTTCGTATGCAATAGATTCTTCTGTTCCAAATGAACATTATGAAATCACCGACAGCGTGCCGTCTGGCTTAACGCCAGTGACCTATCGTGATGTTGGATATCAAGAAACAGATTCTTGTGTTTCTTATCCTGATACAGACACAGATCAAACCCTCACATTTTTTGTGAATAACAGTTCAAAATCATCTTATTGTCCTCAAAACACCATCCGTTATTACGCACGTGTATTGAACACAGGAACGTTCAAAGCAGAGCCGGCAATCATTCGTGCGATGCGAGACGTCTCAGTCATGAACGTTTCAAACGAACAAATGATCACAATAACTCATGATTAATGCATCATGTTCAAAGAACGCATTCAACAACTTATTCGCTATCACAAACTCAAACACCTTTTTGAAAGGTATGAGCGGGTTTTGATGCCTACGACACTTGTGAGTGGTGTGATTGTTGATGCAATCACATTTCGGTCAATCAAAATAGAGATCACATTTTTGCTTCTTGCGATGTATTTTTTGTTCGCTGGGTTTGCAATCGTGTTTTTGAATCTTTACGATCCGAACCGATTGTTTTTTCAACGAAAATCCATTCAATACGTTCGACTCATCACGCCATTTATTATTCAATTCACTTTTGGTGCGCTTTTGAGTGCATCGCTCATTTTTTATTGGTTTAGCGGAGCGATTTCGGTGAGTTGGCCACTGCTTGTTGTGGTCGTGCTTCTCATGGTTTCAAATGATGTGTTTCGTCGTTATTATTTGAAACCGGTCGTACAATTCAGCGTCTATTTTTTTGTGTTGTTCTCGCTTTTATCGCTCGCACTTCCTTTCGCATTTCATTCCATTGATGCGATTTGGTTTTATGTGAGTGGTGTTGTCAGTTTTTTGATGATGTATGTGATTGTTGCAATGCTTTCTCGATCGATTCCGTCAATCCATGTGCGTCGACCGAACATCATGATGTCGGTGGTGATTATTTTTATGGTCATGAATGCTCTTTATGTTTTGGATCTGATTCCACCAATTCCATTATCTCTTCGCGAGGCCGGCGCTTATCATTCCGTTACGCGATCGGGAGGTGGGTATAAAGTCCTTGGAGAATCTGAATCGTTCCTTGACAGCCTCGTGCCTGGACAAACCATTCATGTGAAAGGAAACAGTGGTCAGGTGTTTGTATTTGCATCTATTTTTGCTCCCACAGAATTGAATACAACGATTGTTCATGAATGGAATTATTTTGATGAAGCAAAAGAAACATGGGCGATCAAAGATCGATTGACCTATCGCATTTCTGGCGGTCGTGAGGATGGATATCGTGGATATTCAAAAAAATCGAGTGTGACACCTGGAAAGTGGCGCGTCGATGTTCAAACCGAAAAAGGACAAACCATCGGCCGTATTCGATTTGATGTGGAAATGGATGAACAAGAACCGAAGCGGATAGAAATTCGGAAATGAGGAGTGTGGTCGATTTATTCCATTGTAGGTTAATACCTCGCGGCTCTGCGGCGTCAGTCGGTTCCCTAATATCGCTTGAGCCTGCCTGCCGCAGGCAGGCTTGTCGAAAGCCCATTTAAAAGTAGTCTCTCGACAAGCTCGAGAAATATTGCAGCCGATACCCAGTCCGCTTTGCGGCAGGGTTATTTATTTTACAAGATCCTTCCTCGTCGATGACCTGCCTACCGGCAGGCAGGCGGCAGGCAAGGCTCCTCGTCAGGACGACGCGGCGGTGTGAGCAAAAGTTTATTGCCGCGTCGGTTATCCACACCTCTTGTGGTTTTTTTATTGACCCGTGGTGATTGGTGGTTTAAAATGGGTGCAAGTGGTACAGAGTGGGGCTGGACATTACGTTCGGTACTCACTTTTTATTAAATAAAGTGCTGACCACTTCCACAGATATGTTTATAGGCGAGTATAAACATGCGATCGACGACAAAGGACGCTTAACGCTTCCGGTGAAGTTTCGATTGGATCTTGCAAAAGGTGCTGTGGTGACACGCGGTCTCGACACGTCTCTTTTTCTGTTCCCCAAGGAGGAGTGGGACAAACTTGCTGAGAAATTAGCGAGCTTGCCCCTGGGGCAGTCTAATTCGCGCGCCTTCGCCCGACTCATGCTTGCGGGTGCCATGGAATGCGAAATAGACAAACAGGGAAGAGTCATGTTACCGGAGTATCTCCGAACGTACGCTGAGCTTAAAAAAACCGTTGTCGTCGCCGGACTCTACACCCGTCTTGAAATTTGGGATGAACAATCTTGGGAATCCTATAAACACAAGATGGAGGAGGATGCAGAGTCGGTCGCCGAGCAATTGGGTGAGCTTGGTATATAAGCATCGGAGGGCCGGGAGTGAGGAAAAAGAAGTGATGGAGTTATGAAGTGATGGAGTGTTGGATGGTGCAACTTGTTGTTTTAAAAAACAACAGATGTTCCCTTCCTTAACTTCATAACTCCACGACTCCATAACTTATGTCTTTCCTTCCTCCCGGCTATATGTAAGACATGTATGACCCGATACAAACATATTCCTGTCTTACTTACGGAGGTGATTCATCATCTTCGACCGGAGCCGAATCAGGTTTTTATTGACGGAACCGTGGGGCAGGGAGGACACGCTTTTGCCATCGCAGAACGTATTTCCGGCATAGCCGGATCCGGCTCCGCCGGACTCCCTGGGGGCCGTCTCCTTGCCATGGATCGCGACTCGGTCAATCTCGGGATTGCACGCGAACGATTGGTGAGTTTTAAGGAGTCTGTCGTTTTTGTGAACGACAGTTATGCAAATCTGTCCGCGATCGCTCGCAAACACGCGTTTGATTCTGTCGACGGCATCTTGCTCGATCTAGGATTTTCCTCGCTTCACATTGAAGATGCGACGAGAGGATTCTCCTTTATGAAGGAAGGACCGCTTGATATGCGTTATTCATTGAAAGATGAATTGACAGCAAAGATCGTTGTAAACGAGTGGTACGAGGAAGATTTAGCAAGAACGTTTCGTGTGTATGGCGAGGAAGTTCGTGCAGCAGAGATTGCAAAGGCGATCGTGATGGCGCGACGAACGAAGTCGATCGACACAACAACACAACTTGCGGATCTTGTTTCGGGTGTCATGAAAGGTCGTGGAGCGACGCATCCAGCAACGAAAGTTTTTCAGGCACTGCGTATCGTCGTCAATGATGAACTCGGTGAATTGGAACGTGTCTTGCCGCAATGTGTTGATCTTTTGAAAGTTGGTGGTCGTTTCGCGATCATTACATTTCATTCGCTTGAAGACAGAATTGTTAAAAATTTTTTCAAGTCATGCACAGATCTCGAAATCGTCACAAAACGACCGATTGTGCCCTCCCGTTTGGAAATAAAAGAAAATCCACGCGCGCGCAGTGCAAAATTACGAGTGAGTATAAAAAAATAAAAATTCCGGCGAAGCCGGATCCGGCTTCGCCGGAAAAAATGGCGCCCCACGCCATCTCCTTATGTCCCCATTTGCACAAGCATCTTTTGTTGGTCACACGTCCCCTCTGGTGAAATCCCATTCTTTTCGTGCATGGATTTCGGTTCACACCATTCTTTTAAACAGTCTATCGTTCGCACTCCTTGTCATTGTCGGCATGACATACATCATTACGGTGAACAATACGGCTTCAAAAGGATATGCGATTCGAGATCTCGAAATGAATATTCATCAATTGTCGATCGCAAATCAAGAATTGCAATCAAAAACACAGGAAGCAAAATCTTTGCAAAATATTACCCATGCCGTAAAAATGATCGGAATGGTAAAGGTGGAACAGCCTACGTACGTGGATGCGAAAGCTCCAACGTATGCGTTTGCTAAATGATGCGACCATCAATATCTTTCTTTCCCGGTCGCATCATCCTGAGGAGGAACGACGAAGGATCTCTTCATATAAAATCGACCATCAATATCTTTCTTTCCCGGTCGCATCATCCTGAGGAGGAACGACGACTGTCCATCGTAGCTTCAGCGAAGATGGAAGGATCTTTAAAAAAATCGGCCCACGGGTCGATTTTTGTTTATACGCTGATTTGCTATACTGTTTTCATTATGAAACTCTACAATACGCTCACACGGACAAAACAGGATTTTATTCCGATTCGCGCAAAACAGGTTGGGGTGTACGCATGTGGTCCGACGGTTTATTGGTTTGCCCATATTGGAAATATGCGGGCTTTTTTGTTTGCCGATCTGTTATGTCGAGCGCTACGGGCAAACGGGTTTGATGTAAAACAAGTCATGAACATAACAGATGTTGGACATTTAACAGGAGACACGGACGAAGGTGAAGATAAAATGATTGTGGCGATGCAACGTGAAGGGAAAACCGCGTATGAGATTGCGAAATTTTATACACAGGCGTTTTTTTCAGACATTGATCGACTGAATATAACTCATGCTTCCTACTATCCTCGTGCGACGGAGCACATTGCGGAACAAATTGAGATGATTCAAACGCTTGAACAAAACGGGTTCACTTATCAAACATCGGATGGAATGTATTTTGATACGTCTCTGTTAGAGGATTACGGAAAATTGTCTGGACAGAAATCAAGCGAGAAGAAAGCGGGAGTGCGTGTTTCTGTGGGAGAGAAAAAAAATGTGACAGATTTTGCGCTTTGGAAATTCAGCCCTTCGACCGGCTCAGGGAGTAAGAGGGAGATGGAGTGGCCGTCCCCGTGGGGAATGGGATTTCCTGGTTGGCACATTGAATGTTCGGCGATGTCTAAAAAATATTTGGGAGTCCCGTTTGATATTCACACAGGCGGGATTGATCACATTGCCGTTCATCATGAAAACGAAATCGCACAGACACAAGGTGCGGAGGGAAAACTCGAGGCAAACTACTGGATGCACAATGAGTTCATTACGGTTGATGGTGGAAAAATGTCAAAATCGCTTGGAAATATTTATACCATCGACGATCTCGTCTCTAAAGGATTTGATCCGCTTGCGTTTCGTTATTTGTGTTTGCAGGCACATTATCGTTCTAAATTAAACTTTACGTTTGAAGCGCTTGAAGGAGCTCAAAACGCATTGCGTCGATTGCAAAATATCGTGCGTATATGGGATGAGCCGAAAATTGGCTGTAGAGAATTCGAACAACGTTTTGCAGAGGCGATGAACGATGATCTCAACACACCAGAAGCGCTTGCGATTGTGTGGCAGCTTATTGATTTTGACGCACCAACATCCGCAAAAGCGAAAACACTTTTGCAATTTGACTCCATCCTTGGATTGAATCTCGACAAATACATCGGACATGCAATTGAAATTCCTGAAACAGTTTTACAATTGGTCGTTGAACGTGAACAAGCCCGTTCAGAAAAGGAATGGAAACGCTCAGATGAACTCCGCGAGGAGATCGCTGTGCTCGGATTTGTTGTTGAGGATACAGCAGAGGGGACGAAGGTACGTGAGATGTGATAGAATGAACGTGAGAAATTATTTTTTTTATGGATCCGATTTCTGTTAATAAGAAAGAACAAAAAAAAGATGCTTTAACATCTTTGGAAGTTGATCTTGTGGAGAAAACCTCCGCTTCAGAAACGCTTCCTACTGTTGAGGTTCTTGAATCGGTGAAAGAAGAAGAGAGAAGTGAAGAAGTGGGAAGTCAAGAAGTGGTGTCTGAACAGCAAACGGAATCTCAAGAAGAGCAAATAGTTTCGGAACCTTCTGTTCCCGCTTCCGCACCAATTCAACGTCCTGCGCCGGTCAAAAATAAATTTGAAGCAGAGATTGAAGAAGTATTGCAAGCAGATCTGACGGATTTGTATCTTTCGATGGCGCCGGAGGCAAGAAAAGCCTTTAAACAAAAGGGGGAAGAGACCGTTTCATTGATTCATGTGCTCGTGAGAGAGGCACACATTAACACAAAGAAAATTTTACAACTGATCCGTTCCTGGCTTCAGATGATTCCGGGAGTGAATCGTTTTTTTCTGGAACAAGAGGCAAAGATTAAGACAGATAAAGTGCTCTTTGTGACGGAAGAAGAAAAACGACGCGGATCCAAAGACTTATTGTGATGTTATTTGAATTACAAGAAACAGATCAACTCATCGCTCCTGTTGCAAACGGGTCAGGGGATAATTTGTTGTATGCCATCGTAATCGCATGGGCCGTTGGAATCGGACTTGTGATAACACTCGGATTGTTTATCGCCAGGTTTTTTTTGCATCGAATGGCGCGTTCGAATCATGCCACGTTTCAAAAAACCGTTATACAAATCACTCTTCCAAAGTTTCGTCATAAAGATGAAAGCGAACGTGGACCCCAAAAAGAAGCTGTACAAGAAGCGATCGCTGCGGCAGAAATGTTTTTTTCTACCATTGGCGGTCTTGCACCCGAACACGGATTTCACGCATGGCTTTATGGTCGTAGCGATGAATTTACGTTTGAGATTGTGGTACAAAAAAAAGTGATCAAGTTTTTTATTGTGGTTCCAAGCTACTTACGACAGTTTATGGAACAACAGATTGGGGCGGCGTATCCGGATTCAAATTATGAAGAGATCGAGGATTATAATATTTTTCAACCGACCGGAACGATTCTTGGCGGTTATCTTGCGTTTAAACGTGAGAGTGCCTTTCCGATTAAAACGTATCGTAAATTGGATAAGGATCCACTGAACGCCATCACAAATGTTTTTGCAAAAATTCCAGAAGATGAGGGAGCCTGTTTTCAATATGTTGTTCGTCCGGCACATCGTCATTGGAGAGAGCGAGGAATCCATATTGCGAGTCAAATGCAACAAGGTATGAAGATGTCTGAGGCGATGTCTGGCGGAAGAAAAAAGAAAACGAATTGGGCGGCGATTGCCGGTTTTTCAAATTCTGAACATCCACCAGAACCAGAAAAACAGCACAATCTTTCTCCACAAGAACAAGAGGTGGTAAAAGGACTTGAGGAAAAAGCAAGTAAAGCAGGTTTGGATATCTGTATCCGACTCATTGCATCTGGAAAAACACACGCTTCGACGGAAATGCTCATGCAGAATATGTTGAATGCATTTTCCCAATACAATATTTATGAATATGGCAATTCATTTTCACGCGTGATTCCATCTTCACAAAAAAAAGTGGTGAAGAAATTTATTTATCGAACGTTTGAACCACGCAATACATTGACAGTGGACGCAGAGGAGATGGCAAGTTTTTGGCATTTGCCGATCCCGTGGACGGAGACCCCGAACATTCAATGGCTGATTGCGCGTACGGGTCCAGCTTCCGCAGAAATTCCAACCGGTCCGGAAACGGGCGATATCCAACTCGGGATCAACACATATCGAGGGGTCAAAACACCTATCTGGATGAAATCACCCGATCGAAATCGTCACATGTACATCATTGGAAAATCTGGTTCCGGAAAATCTGAGACGATTTCACGTTATGCCCTTGAAGACATTATGGCTGGTCACGGTGTTGCTGTTGTAGAACCTCATGGAGATTTGATTGAACGAATTTTACAAAATATTCCGCGAGAACGCATCGACGATGTGATCGTTTTTAATCCGTCTGATTTGGAGAGACCGTGCGGTCTTAACATGCTTGAAGTCAAAGATGAAAACATGAAAGATTTTGCGGTACAAGAAATGATCTCGATTTTTTATAAATTATTTCCACCTGAGATGATCGGCCCGATGTTTGAGCATAACATGCGAAATATCATGCTTACCCTCATGTGTGATCCAAATGAAACAGGAACCATCGCCGAGGTTCCACGCATGATTACAGATGAAGAGTTTCAAAAAAAATGGACTGTAAAATTGAAAGATCCCGTTGTCAGGTCTTATTGGGAAAATGAAATCGCCAAAACATCGGATTTTCACAAATCAGAAATGTTTGGATATTTGACGTCCAAAGTCGGACGTTTTGTGGAAAACGAGATGATGCGCAACATCATTGGTCAACAAAAATCCAGTTTTGATTTTCGTGAGGTGATGGATAAGAAAAAGATTTTGCTCGTGAACCTTTCGAAAGGAAAAACGGGAGATGTAAACGCGGAATTGCTGGGACTCATCATTGTGTCAAAGTTGCAGATGGCGGCACTCACGCGCGCAGACATTCCGGAAGAAGATCGAAAAGATTTTTATCTGTACATCGACGAGTTTCAGAATTTTATTACCGATTCGATCGCGACGATTTTGTCTGAGGCGCGTAAATATCGATTGAACCTAATCATCGCGCATCAATACGTTGGACAGCTCGTAAAAAATAACGATACAAAAATTAAAGAGGCTGTGTTTGGAAACGTGGGAACGCAATTTGTGGCGCGTATCGGTCCGGAAGATGTAGAAGTTTTTGAAAAAATTTTTACGCCGGAGTTTACCGGATACGATCTCATGAACTCGGACAAATATACGTGGTACGTAAAAATGATCGTAAACAATTCACAGATGAAACCGTTTACCATGAATATTATTCAGGCGCCAAAAGGAAGTGTAGAACTCGCAAGTGCGATAAAAGAATTATCGCGTCTCAAATACGGACGAGACAAACGTATCGTCGAAGAGGAAATTTTGGAGCACACCACGATTGCCGCGCAAAGAGGTGGAGCACAACCTCCATCTATAGGTGAGTCATAAGTTTTGGAAAAACATATGAATGAAGACGAAGAAATTGAATATGAGATGGAAGAAAATTCATTGCGCGTGACTCCACCAGTGGATACACGACCTCGTCTTGCGATTCAAATGTTGAAACAGGTTCAACAATCGCTTGCGCATATCGTGCAGCTTCTTGAAGAGGGAGACACCGCAAACGCTACACGTGGCATGGTCAATTTTGTGATGCAAAAAAAACAATTTGAAAAGTCGTTCGAACAGGAAACAGGTTTGCGTGTTTTGGAAGGTGTTTTTGATGGATTGGATATGATTGGGGCGGAAGGTACACGATATCGTATTCCAGAGAACTATGCGTCCAAGTCGCGGCTCGTAGAGGGTGACGTGTTGAAACTGACCATTCGTCCCGATGGGTCACATGTGTATAAACAAATTTCCCCTGTGGAAAGACGCAGAATTACGGGGAAAATAGGGGCAGATCCCGTTACCAACAATTTGGTTGTCATGAGCGGGGAAGACCTGTATAAAGTACTCACAGCCAGTGTTTCTTATTTTAAAGTCATTCCTGGAGATGAGGTCGTGATACTTGTTCCTGGAAGCGGAAGAAGCACATGGGCGGCTCTTGAAAGTGTTGTCAAAAAGTAGCCCGCTACTTTTTCAGAGGTCTCAAGTATTTTGAATTGAAATTCCTTATGCTCGCGTTGTATCGCACATATCGACCATCTCTTTTTTCAGATGTGACAGGACAGGATCACGTGACAACGACGATTCAGAACCAGATAAAATCTGGTTCTGTTTCGCATGCCTATGTGTTTACAGGTCCGCGCGGGATCGGAAAAACAACGGTCGCACGACTTCTTGCAAAGGTTGTGAATTGCATCGATCAAAAAGATGCTGAACCCTGTAATGCCTGTGATGCCTGCATATCCATTACAAACGGAAACGCTTTGGATGTGTTTGAAATTGATGCGGCATCCAATACAGATGTAGAAAACGTCCGTGAGAATATTATTCGCAACGTACGATTCACCCCGTCTATTCTCAAGAAAAAAGTGTACATCATCGATGAGGTTCATATGCTTTCCACAAGTGCGTTTAACGCGCTTTTGAAAACACTTGAAGAACCCCCTGCACACGCGCTCTTTATTCTTGCAACGACGGAGATTCATAAAGTGCCTGCGACCATTCTTAGTCGTTGTCAACGTTTTGATTTTAAAAAAATTTCCAAAGAAGCGATGGTCATGCGTCTTGCCTCAATCGTCAACCAAGAAAAAAGAAACGTAGACGAGGATGTTCTTGCGGGGATCGCAAAACATTCTGGTGGATCGCAGCGTGATGCCGAAAGTATGCTTGGACAAATTTTATCCCTTGATGATGGATCGATTGACATACAAATTGCATCACTTGTCTTGCCGATGACGACAGAGGTGATTGTAAAAGAATTTATCGATGCACTTTTGCAAAAAGATGCAGCGACAGCGATTCGACAATTAAACGGAAACTTGGAGCAAGGTATCGACCTCACACATTTTCTTGATGATGTGATTTCTTCCATGCGCGATCAGCTGCTTTCTGTGATCGTTCGCCAAGAATCATCCGATCACATCACGTTTTTTAATCGTGCGATCGAATTGTTTCTCACAGCACGTCGGCATATTCGTTTGGATGAGATTCCACAACTACCTGCCGAGCTCGCGATCGTCGAGTTGTGCATGGATGTGGGTCGTTGTGGCGAGGCTGTGTCTTTGCCCATCGAAAAAAATTTTAAACAGCTGGGGGTTGATTCGATTTTGTCTTCTGCGTCATCCCGACCTCAGGAGGGATCTCCGAGCGTAACGCGAACACAAAGGGAGATGTCTCCCGTTGGTCGACATGACGCAATAAAAGAACCACATGTCATCCTCGAACCAGTCATAGAAACAGCGACAACCGTTCCTGTTTTGGAACTCACAGATACATTTGTTTTAGAGCCTGTCTTGAACAAACCTCTCGTGACGGAAGAAACCGTTTTCGATTCGATCCCACTTATTGGTGTGGATGAAATCAGACGTAAATGGCCAGAAGTGTTTGCTCAAGTGCAAGAATGCAACGCGTCCCTTCCGCTTTTTTTGCAAGCGTGTGAAGTTAATCGCGTAGAAAATGATTTTGTTGAACTCGGATTTGAATATGATTTGTACGTTCAAACGATCAACAAAGAAAAAAATCGAAAACTTGTCGAAAGTATTTTAGAACGCGTCCTCGGCAAAGCTGTAAAGATTCGTGCTGTTCTGACGAAATCAAAAGAAAAGGATGAAAACGTGACAGCACTCCTCGACGCCTTCGGCGGCAGCCTTGTGTAAGAAAAAACCGCCATCATCACGATGGCGGTTTTTTCTTGGTTCCCGGACAGGGATTCGAACCCCGATAAACAGATCCAGAATCTGTTGTCCTGCCGTTAGACGATCCGGGAGTGTAGAGAGAGAAATGGCCACAAACTGAAAGTTTGTGAGCAAGAGAGAAGAAAAATAAAAAAATAATTATTCTCTTTTATTATTTTTTTATTTTTCTTCTCTCTTGCGCCACCTCCGAAGGAGGGCCATTTCCGAACGAAGCGACTCGGATCTGGTCAAAGACCAGCTCCGGGAGCATAGTAAGCAAAAGTAATATTTGTTTTTTTCCATCATCAAGACCGTGATCTGGTCAAAGACCAGCTCCGGGAATGTAGTGAGAGAAGAAAAGAAAAGTTTAAATCCTGGAATATTCTAAGCCCCAAAAATATATCAATCTTAGGCTTGTGCGTCAATCAGTTGATCGATTCGCCTGATTTCGATATACTTTTATCAATCGTAAATTTGTATCACTAATCCCTCCACCCTTGCCTCTTTTCTGTATGTCCAAACCAACAGCGCTTTTTATTGGCCGTTTTCAACCGTTTCATAATGGGCATATGCTTGTGATTGAGGGGATGACAAAACTCTGCGGGAAAATATGGATTGGAATCGGGAGTTCTGATAAGCATCATGAAAAAGAAAACCCCTTTACCGTCGCGGAACGTCGCGAGATGATGCAACGTGCGCTTCAGGATCAAAATTTGATTCCGATGTTTGATATCAATTTTGTTGAGTTGCCAGATGAAAAAGATGATATCGCGTGGCGTGAGAAGGTTCTTGAAAAAACAGGGCCTATCGCGGTCGTGTGGACAGGAAATGATCACATCATAAAATGTTTTGAAGGAATCGTTCCGGTCAAACCAATTAAAGAAGTTCCTGGAATTTCGGCAGCCGAAATTCGTCTCATGATGGTTGCGGGTGAAGATTGGAAAAAGAACGTCCCGGAGGATGTCGCGATGTATATTTCAGAAATCGATGGTGTTTCACGCATAAAAGCGTTGGAGTAAAATCCATCGTTTTTTTGTTTGACAAACTCATGTAGATTGATAAGGCACGGTCGGTTCTTTCAAATAAAGGAGATTTCTCATGCCAGCAACGGTCGTTCTTGGGGCGCAGTGGGGTGATGAAGGAAAAGGCAAAATTGTAGATGCTCTCGCAAAAGATGCGGACATCATCGTGCGATTCAATGGAGGCGCAAATGCGGGTCACACCATTGTGATCGATGGAATCAAACACCCACTTCATCTTTTGCCAAGCGGTATTTTGCGTTCGGGGAAGATCAACGTGGTCGGGCCCGGTGTCGCTTTGGATCTTGAAATCGCCGTAAAGGAAGTTAAACTCGCGCATTCGTTTGATAGTCGTGTGATGTTTGATGATGCAACCCCTATCGTGTTGCCGATTCATCGATTGATTGATGCAGCGCGTGAAGCTGCGGCAGGATCTTCCGCCCTTGGCACTACGAGGCGTGGGATCGGACCACTCTATAGCGATTTTGTTCTGCGTCGCGGTCTGACATTTGTTGATTTGGATTCGCGTAAATCCATGACGGACAGATTGCAAAATGCCTATTGGAAGGAATTGTGTGCGATCGTTGAGTCACTTCAACGTATGTCTTACAATACGACTCGAAATGGTTTTGGGGTAAACAATCCGTTGTCACTTACCGAAACGATCGATTATTGTCTCGAACATGCAAAGCATCTTGTGGTCTCTTCTGGAGACACACGCATGTATGTGCATGGCGCACTTACGCGAAAGAAAAATGTGTTGTTTGAAGGTGCGCAAGGGGTGATGCTGGATGTGTTTCAAGGATCGCGTCCGTTTTGTACATCATCGATGTGCACGCTTGCGGGAGTTTCCGCAACGTTCGGTGTGTATAAATTTGAACGTGTGATCGGAGTCGCAAAAGCGTACTCTACACGCGTTGGTGCAGGGCCATTTCCGACGGAGCTTTTTGACGAAAAAGGTGAAGAACTTCGTCGTCGTGGAAATGAATTCGGTACGACAACGGGTCGGCCTCGTCGTTGTGGCTGGCTTGATCTTCCTGCACTTCGTTATGCCTGTCGCATGGGTGGGATCACGGAACTCGTGATGACAAAACTGGACATTCTTTCAGATTTTTCAGACGTACAATTGTGTTCTTCCTATGGTCGTGGTTTTCGAGATCATGACACAATCACAAATGACACTCTCACAAGGATCAAAACTGTTTTTGAAGATGCTCCCAGGTGGACAAACGACATTACAAACCTCAAGAGCCTTCATGATCTCCCTATTCCTGTGCTGGAATACCTGTCAATGATTCAAAAGGTAACAAAGACACCTGTTTCTGGAATCGGCTATGGGCCTGAGCGCCATCAGATTGCTTGGATTGATTAGCTTAATCGACTTTACGGTCGATTTTTTGTTATCATATTGCTCTATGGAACAACCAATATTTGATGAGCGCATTAAACACCATCAAGGCTTCGGCCTTATTCAGGTCATCACAGGAAACGGAAAAGGGAAGACAACGTCCGCGACAGGGCTTATGGTTCGTGCTGTCGGCGCTTCGAAGCGTGTCGGAGTTGTGTACTTCGACAAGGGTGGTGAGTCGCATTATTTTGAGCG
>CAYHWG010000004.1:21827-36540 GCA_964360375.1 uncultured Gammaproteobacteria bacterium
AAAACTTGGTGTTGATCTTGTGGCGACAGGTCGTGATCGCATTGATCCAGTCACAGGGCGATTTGATTTTTCGATTCAAGAGATTGATAAAACGGAAGCGACTCGTGGACTTCTCGAGGTCGAACGTATGTTCAACGCCGGCTATGATCTCGTCGTCATGGATGAAATAAATTCGACGACAGATCTCGGTATGATATCTGTCGAAAATGTTCTGACACTGATCGAAAAGAAACCACCAAACACAGAACTTGTATTAACAGGAAGAAATACTCCACAAGCGTTTCTTGATCGCGCTCATCTCATAAGCGAAGTCAGACTAAAAAAACATTATTTTTATTCAGGTGTAAAAGCGCGTGAAGGTCTCGATTATTGAGTGCGATATCGATCGACAAAATTTTTGAGAATTTTCATTGGTTCCGTTATTGTTTCTTTTCGACAATTCTTTTTTATTTCTTCTAATTCTTCCGGCTTAAAATATCCTTGATTTTTATAAAAATCCATACGTACACAAATCCCTTCCACATCCAATTCTGGATGAAATTGTGTTGCGTACATGTTTTTTCCCAAACGGTAAATGTGATACGGACACGCGTCGGAACTTGCGAGCCACACAGCATCAGGTGGAAGTTGTTGACATGACTCTTTGTGTCCTACAAACACGCGAAACGTTTTTTGGATTCCGTGCAGAATTGGATCCGTCTGTGCTTCATTTGTGAGAGTGATACTCACAGCGCCGGCTCCTTCGCCGTATTTTTCTTTGGACATGATCCCGTGTTGATTGACTGTGAGAGCTCCGAGTCCATAACACATTCCAAGATACGGGAAATCTTTTGCGACGATTTCTTGCAGCAAATTCGCAAGATCTTTTTCGAAGCGTTGTTGTTCATTGCTCTTTTTTTCCATCGCATCGCTTACATTACTCGGACCGCCGCCGACTATCACTGCGGAATAATTTTCAAGAACAATAGATGGAATACCATTTTGTTCCATGCGAATTTGCACGACTTCTGTTGGTTTCAGATCGCCGAACTTCAAAATCGCATCCAATTCATCTTGGGCAGCTTCGTCTTCAGGGCGGAGTTGGAGAATAAGAAAGGGTTTCATAAATCTTAAAGAGGGACAAGGACTGATTTAGTTGATGTGTTGGAAATGCTTCGTCACCTGTTTTTGAATTTCTGTAAATGACGGCATCACAAACAGCACTGTTTGCATGGCCGAAAAATCATAAGGGGTATTGATGACTTCGTCCAGTCGAAATGGGCGATGGATTTCTGGCGTATTCATCGCATGTTCAAGCTCACCAAATGAAGACAAAAGTCCTGCACCGAATGCTTTCACGTTTCCTTTTTCTTGAATTAATCCGAATTCAATCGTGTACCAGTAGAGTCGTTCAAGTTCAACAAGCTCCTGTGCGTTTGCGCGTTTTGCCATCGATCCAAGTGTAACGGAAAAATCGACCATATCGCGATCCATAAAGGCTGGCGCGTGACCAATTACTTCATGAATCACGTCTGGCTCTGGGGTGTATTCGGGTTTCGAGGCGTGTCGAATATATTGTGTGCACAACATCGTTCGTTCTCCGAGAGCGGATAAAAAATCTCGAGGATGAATGAGCCCCACCGTTGGGGCAAGACGAAATCCGTTTTTGCGTTCAATCGCTTCGCTTAATATGTGAAGTTGTGGAATGGATTCCGTCGAAATATTGAGTTCTTTTTGTGATCGTAAGTGAAGGTTGCTGATGTATTTTTCATGCAGGGGTTTCAATTTTTTTGTGACGGTATTCCACACGCCATGTTCCTCTGGTGTGTATTCGATGATCGGTGTGATGGATGGATCGCAGGCGTATGTGCGCGCGACGTTTGCAATTTGATCGCGCCTCGCTCGGTACAGTGGATCCTGTGCACCCGGGTGATCCAAAGAGAGGATGGTTATGTCTCCAAACTGTTCGTCGTCATGATGATGCGGTTTCAATAGATCTTGCACAGAAACAAAATTTACGATGATTTTCAAAAAAGAAAGGAGAATTATGTGAATTGTAAATACAAAGCGGAATGATCCGAAACTTCTTCTGGAAGCACTTGGAAATTTTGAACGTGGATCTCTGGAGAGACTAATGCATAGTCGGCAAATTTTTCCGGCTTCGTATAAAATGAAGTGCGTGTTGAGGTGATATTGTTTTCACGGATCAGGTTTCGCAGTCCGAGTGACTCGAGTTTTTTTAAACTTTCGGTTTCTGGTGACAGGTTGAAATCACCGCACAGCACAATCGGATTGTTAATCGTTTGAATAAACTCCATGATGCGTTCCGATTGCGCAAGACGATCCGGACTGTCTGATTTTCCTTGCCCGTTCCATAATCCATGAAAGTTCATGATCGTGCGATTTCCATGCGGAGTCTCAATGGTGACATAGTGAACGTTGCGTGCATGCGTTCCAATATCATCTTTCGGAACATATCCTTTGTAATGATGAACAAAAATTTCTCCCTCTTTTAACACAGGCAAATCTTTTTTAACGAGTATCATGAGTCCGTAGTCATCTAAGACGTGTGGACGAAAATACATTTGGTGATTTGAAAGTAATGCAGAAATTTCTTGCATGCCGTTTGTCATGACCTTTGTTTGATCGATTTTATCCTTAAGAGATTCGTAGGGAGCTGACCAAATTTCCTGTAAACAAAAGATGTCGACATCTTTGTGTGCCTCGAAGAATGCAAGCAAGTTTTCCTTACTCGCTCGACCGCCCCATGTGTTGAGAGAGATGATGGTCATACGAGCGAAGGATAGCAAATGCGATCGAAAAAGCGAAATAAAGAAAAAATTCGCTGCATGAGCATGAGGAATCTCGTACTGTACGAAGGTCTGGTGTGTTGCGTTATCAACAGTGCGATTGCTCTATTTTGAAGAGACTGTATTATTTCTTGCATCATCCATAAATGAAAAATCTATGGAAACACAAATTTCTCTTTTTCAAGGCAAGGAAGTTCGAAAAACGTTCCACAACAACGAATGGTGGTTTGTTGTCGAAGATGTTGTGTCTGTGCTCACAGACTCCGTGAGTGTTAAGGACTATATCAATAAAATGAGACAACGGGATGAAGAATTATCAAAAGGGTATGGACAAATTGTCCATACCCTTGGTGTTCAAACAAAAGGAGGAATTCAGAAAATGAATTGTGCTAACACAGCCGGTATTTTTCGAATCATCCAGTCTATCCCATCGTCGAAAGCTGAACCATTTAAAGTGTGGCTAGCTCAAGTTGGGTATGAACGTATTCAGGAGATTGAGAATCCCGAACTCGTAACGAAAAGAACCCGTGAGCTGTATAAAGCAAAAGGTTACTCGGATGCATGGATTGAAAAACGCATGCGAGGGATAGTGGTTCGTGATGAACTCACAAATGAATGGCAGAAACGTGGTGTAAAGGAAGATCGAGAGTACGGAATTCTTACGGCAGAAATCTCAAAAGCAGCATTTGGGATGACACCAAGCGAGTACAAAAAGTTTAAAGGATTAAAGCGCGAGAACTTACGCGACCACATGGATGATCTCGAGTTGATTTTTTCGATGTTGGGTGAAGCGTCGACAACCGAGATTGCTCGTAACAAAGACACAAGAGGATTTGGAGAAAATAAAGTCGCTGCACAAAAAGGTGGAACGATTGCAGGCGATGCACGAAAGAAGCTTGAGATCGCGAGCGGAAAGAAGGTTTCGAAGAAAGAGAATTATCTTGTAAACGCGCAGAATAAAAAACGCATTGCAAAAAAATAACGTATGTGGATCCTCTACACCCTCAGTTTCATTCTCCTCATCTCTTTCGCCTACGCCGCAAACGCGGGGGCGCCTTGGGTTCCCACGTGGAAAAAGGATTTAGAACGAATTGTAAAACTCGCTAATCTTAAACCTGGCGAGACGTTTATTGAACTTGGGTGTGGAAACGGTCGTGTGTGTCTTGCGGTCGCACGAAAAATGAAACAGGCAAAGATTATCGGGGCAGAACTTTCTTTGTTACAAGTTTGTATCGCATGGTTGCAAGCAACGTTGAGCGGCCTCTCGAATATCAAGATAAAATTTGGGAATGCGTTTCATCAAGATCTTTCCAACATCGATGTCGTTTACATGTTTCTCATGCCGGAAACGTATCAAAAAATTCGAGACAAGCTCGAATTGGAATTAAAAACGGGTGCGCGTGTGATTACGTATGTCTGGCCGATCCCAGGATGGACACCGGATGTCGTAGATGAAGTAGAAGGGAGTCAGAAGATTTATCTTTTCAAGAGATAAAAAACTGTGTCATCTTGAGCGGAGCGCAGCGAAGTCGAAAGATCCCACGTTTCAACGCGAGATCCTTCGATTCGTCGATGACTCCTCACTCAGGATGACACAGTTTTACTTTCCAAGTTCGATATTCTTTTTTCTCTTCAGCGCTCCAATGACACCAAACGGAATCATGCGTTTTACAATTTCGAGGATTTCTTCGGCTGTCATTTGTGTGGCGGGAGTCGTACCTGGATTCACCCCGCCGTTTTGAAGTGTGTTTGCGGCGTCATCGTAAAACCATTCATCGATGCCTGAAACACGGCCGGATGATTGAAACAAGACGCGATCAAATGGAACGGGAGGCGATTTTCTTTTTGCTTCTTCTTTACGCAGAGCCTCGACGGTTGGGCGTAAATCAATGCTGCGCAATTGTCGTGTAATAATGTTCGTGTGACCACTCGATCGGCGTTGCACCACAAGGTCCATGCGTTTTGCTGCGCGCAAAAAACCCGCAAGGGCAATGTTGTCCGTTTGAAGATACGCGCATTTTAAATCTGCATTACCTTGCTTTAAATCAAATTCGAATGCATTTCCGTTTGCAAGTAGTTCTTCCCATTCGCGCGGTAGTTCCTCGGAGCGTTTTGTTTCTTCAAGGACATGAAAATGCAGGAGTGGCAAAACATAATCGAGTGTGCGTTTTGGATCGTCTGTGAGCGCGCGATTTAAATTCATAATGAGTCCTGAAAGTCCGAACGCGCGATCAAGTGGATCATCGCTCAGAGTTCCTTTTCCTTCGAGGTCATCGCGTTTTGCCCACGCGAGAATTTTTTTAAGGGGAGGATTATCTAGGACACCAAGATATTTTGCGATCAACGTTGAAGCACATTCATCTCGTTTGCCAGACGTCACGTTTGCTGTGTGATGATCAAACATTCCACCGCCAAGATCAATCGTGAGCGTGCCTTGTGTCAAAAGAGATTCCGGTGTTTCACCTTCTGGAAGGGCCGTCCAAAACAATACCGGAGCGACATCGATACCGGGAAATAATTCTTTTCCATAGCGCGCAAGAAGATACAAACTAACGGCGGTATCCGCCTGAATTTTTGGAAAGATCACAACAGCGTGAATGGAAATCGGTATCGGCATAGTAAACTAATTCTAACACAAAAGAGACCTCTGAAAAAGTAGCAGATTTTCGTTGAACGGGCTGTTGAACATACGAAACGTAGTTCATCTACATTGAGTGTGTTCGACGGGCGCCCGTGAAACGAAAAGATGCGCTTTTGCATAGGTCTCTAAAGAAAAAGCCCCGGACGAAGTCAAAGGTCGAACAAACGTTCGAGGCTTTTTCTTCGCACGAGGCGAGAGGGACTACTGGCCGAGACCTGCCTTGTTGAGCGCTGCGCTCATGACGGATTCGCGACGCGGCTTGCGACCCATTTGGATTTCCACGTGTTGGTTGCGTTTGCCATCGCGGGACAGGTGGGCGAAATGTCCGCCGTAACACATGTCCGGGTCGTGGCGACGCACCGACTGGTCGTGCACGATCACATTGCCCATCGACGCGACATCAGCTTCCGTGAGAACGAGATAAATCTCGTAGTTGCGGGTGCCGTTTCCGAGCTTGTTGACCGGTTCCCATGTCTTCATCCTGACACTCACGCGACCGATGAGAACGTTGTCGACCGCTTGGATCGGGGCATAGACATGGATGCTCAGGCCATTGAATGACAGTTTCAGAAACTTGCCATTCTCACCTTCGCACTCTTCGCTCGAGACATTTTGCGGAATCGCGAGTGTGCCACAGGGCAACGCATGCAACTCATAAAAGCACGTCTTGATCGGATCGTTTCCTTCCTTTTTGGAGGGGACGATACGCGGTTGGAACAACATCGTCGCTTGCATGAGGTCGCGTTCGAAAATCGGGTTGGTGTTCATTTTTGGCTCCTTGGCTTCTGAATGACGCAAGAAAGCGTCGTGGAGAAAAGTGCAGGGCGATTTGCCTTGCACACAGTGTCGACCAAAGTGGATACGACAGCATCTTTAACGGTTTAAACCGACAAAGATGCCATCACATCAAAACGAAAGAATGTTCAATCTAGAAAAGAATAATAACACAAAAATGCACTTTTGTCAAGATCGTCGCGCAAAAATCACCCTAAAAATGGGAAAAAATGAAGCATGGACAGAATTCGCTCATCGAGTATAATCGCCAAAGAAGAAAAAAATTAAGGAGGAATCGCTCCATTGAAAAGTCTCTATGAAAATCAGTGATCTTTTAGCTCTCGAGCTCGGCGAAAGTGTGAGTGTGGCAAACGAACCATTTACCAAAATGGGTCAAGCAGAAATAACACTTGATGATGGAACAAAGATGTTTTGGTTGTTTGACGATGAAGATCATCTCATGTCTGTTGCGCCAAAAGAAGATGAACTCGTTATCTTTCAGGAAATTACGGAAGAGATAGAGCCATCTGAAACCATTTTATTTCAAAACAAAGAATACGAATTCAGCTACGAAGATTCGGGCAAAGTGAAACAAGTCGAAGGCGACACCCTTGTCGAAGAAGAAGATCGTTATGCGTTTTCTGATTATCAATCAAAAGACGGTGAAACAATTCGACTTATCACCAATGAAAATTCTGGAGAGGTCCTCGGTTATAGCGGACACACGGTTTCTGAAGATGATCTGTTAGAAATTTAAAAAGTGCAGTAAAATACAGACAAGATCTTGTCTGTATTTTTGTTGCATGCGAAAAATACTTACTTTTATTGTGATTGGTTCCGTGATCGTGTTGTCTCTCACGTTTGCCACGTATTTTGTTTTGTCCAAATTTAATCCGGATATGGAGATTCAGCGCATGTTGATCGCCATGTCTCGCTTAAAGACCATGACAGAATCGTCCGGGTTTGATTGGAAGACAAAACAAAATGGTTTGGATGTTCACACAACGTTGTATACAAACGGACAGATGAATCTGGAAGACCCAAGCCGTTTTGAACATGACACAAAATTTCATACCGTCGTTTTGGATGCGGAAAAATCGTACACAAATCTTTCGGGCGAATGGAAAACAATAGGAGGAAAAACATATTTGACATACGATCCGCCCGGACCGAACGTTCGTGGAATTTCGTTTGCACAAAGCGGAACGTGGATTTCCTTTGAGCGTGGTGAAACAACTTCGTGGGGCTCCATGATTCTCGATGTTGTGTGGCCGGTTCCATTTTCTGAACATCAGATCCTCTGGAGTAGAGAAGGGTTAAAAAATGTTCGCGTCCTTTTATCTCGCGCCGATATTTTACATGTAAAATTTGACGGGGTGACAGAGTTGGTTCGCGGAAAACAAGCGCGACTTATCAATGCTCGATTTGATGAGGAAGCTCTCGTGTCATTTTTGTTGGATGTGTTGCGCTCTCGCGACGCGGAAGAGCCATCAGATTCAGATCGTTTACTCGCTCAGGAACAAGCACATGCTCTTTCTGATCTCTCTGTTCGTTTGTGGATTGGAGTTTCAGATCATCTGCTTTATCGTGCTGAGTTCCATGGTTCGATAAAAACATCAGACAAAACAGTTCTGATTCCGTTTGATGCGCGTGTGGAGCTCTCTGATTTCAATAAACCATTTTCTCCGGACGTTCCAAATCTTCCGCTTGCGTTCGGATCTTTTTTACAAAATCTTCTCCCTGCTGAATCTGCAAATGTTCGTACGGCGGTCTCACAGCTCGCGCCCGTACCAACGATTTCGTTAGATATTTCTCTTTCAAAACAATCGTTCAATCCTTCGCTCGATCCGGATCATGATGGATTGGATAACACGGTTGAGACATTTTACGGAACAAATCTAAACAAAGCCGATACAGACGGAGACGGAGTGAACGATGGTGCAGAAGTCCGTCGAGGAAGAAATCCGCGAGGAGAAGGTTCTCTTTTTGGATTTGGTTTAGGGCGATAATTATGCAACGAAAAAAATGGCAACAACAAATAGGTTCGAAACGCGATTGGCGCATAGAGTTTTTTTTGTTCGGAATGATTATTTTTGCAGCAGTGATCATCGTTAAATTATTCGTTATTCAGATCATGGATCATGAAACGTATGCGGCGCTTGCAAGCGGACAGCATGAACTTTTTAAGAAATTATATCCAGAGCGCGGTCATGTGTTTGCACATGACGGAAAAGATCTCAGTTTGATTCCGGTGATAACGAACCATCAACTCGCTTTTTTATATGCGGATCCACGATTAGTAAAAGATGCATCATCGACCATTGCAGCGATCGCTGCGCACATTCCTCTCACAGAGGATCAGACTATCTCTTTAAAAGAGCGATTAAGTCAGGAAAAAGATCCGTATGAACCGATTAAACGCGGTGTTTCAAAAGACGTGATGGATCAAATTAATACGGCGAAATTACCGGGAATTTTTTCTGTTCTAGAACCGTCTCGATTGTATCCAGAAGCCATGATGAGTGGACACGTTCTTGGTTTTTTGGGATCAAACAAAGAAGGGAAGTCTACTGGCAAATATGGGATCGAAGGGTTTTTTGATAAAGAACTTTCAGGAACAGAAGGGTTTTTAAAAACGGATCGTGATATTGCTGGTCGCATGGTTGCGGTTGGAACACACACTCTTCAACCAGCAAAAAATGGATCAGATATCATTTTGACACTTGATCGAACGATTCAATTTAAAGCATGTTCTGTGCTTCAAGCGACGGTTTTGAAACACGGTGCGGATGGTGGAAGTATTATCATTGTTGAACCATCTACAGGCAGAATTTTGGCCATGTGTGGAAATCCGGATTATGATCCAAATCATTTTAATCAGGTAAAAAATATAAACGATTTTAATAATCCAAGCATTTTTGGTTCTTATGAACCAGGATCTGTGTTTAAACCGATTACGATGGCAGCGGCAGTGGATGTTGGAGCGGTTTCACCTTCGACCACGTTTGAAGATACGGGCATGACGATGGTGGACGGATGGCCAAAGCCAATCAGAAATGCTCAAGATAAAAAATATGGCGTTGTGGATATGACAACCGTTCTTGAGGAATCCATTAACACAGGAATGATTTTTACGGTGCGTAAAATGGGTTCGGAAATTTTTTCCAACTATGTAAAAAAGTTTGGGTTTGGAAAAATAACGGGGATTGAACTTGAAACAGAATCACCTGGAAATATTAGTTCGCTTGAAAAGAAATCTGAAATTTTTCGAGCAACCGCATCTTTTGGTCAAGGGATTTCTGTGACCCCGCTTCAAATCGTGATGGCCTACGCAGCGATCGCGAATGGTGGAATTTTAAAAAAACCCTACATCGTGGATGAAATTCGTCACCCGGACGGAACGGTTGATAAACGCAGTCCGCAAGATGTGACGCAAGTCATCAGTCAAAAAACTTCCCGAACGCTTGGGGCTATGTTGGTTGCTGTTGTGGAGTACGGACACGGAAAACGTGCGGGCGTTTCAGGATATTATATTGGGGGAAAAACGGGTACAGCACAGGTTGCAAGTGAAAACGGTGGGTACTCCGAGGATAATACGATCGGATCTTTTGCGGGGTTTGGTCCGGTTGAGGACCCAAAATTTGCGATGATTGTGCGTATCGATCATCCGCGTGACGTGCAGTGGGCAGAGTCCACAGCCGCTCCTTTTTTTGGTGAGATGGCGAAATTTCTGCTACAGTATTTTGAGGTCCCGCCGATTCGATCTCTTGAGAAGTCCGGTAAAGCCAGATGAGAATCCACGAGAAAATAATTTTTATGAAAAAAATCATTCAAACACTTCTTGCAAACAAGGCTCGACGTTTTTTAGAACAACACAAACCGATCGTCATCGGGGTCACCGGTTCGGTCGGAAAAACATCTACACGTCACGCGATTGCAACGGTTCTTTCTGCGAAATTTTCTGTTTCGACTTCCGTACATAATTACAACAATGAATTCGGTTTGCCACTATCTATTTTACAAGCGAGTTCGCCTGGAAAAAATATGTTTGGGTGGTTGAAGATTTTGTGTTCACAACCAAAAGTCGTAGATGTGTACGTGCTTGAATACGGGATCGATCACCCAGGCGACATGGATTATTTGCTCTCGATTGCTACACCGTCTCTTGCAGTGATGACAGCGCTTTCCCCCGTGCATGTTGAATTTTTTCCTTCCATGAAAGAACTCGCTGAAGAAAAAGCAAAATTACTTGCGGCGGTTTCAACAGACGGTCTTGTTGTGTTGAATGCAGATGATAAAAACGTCGTTGGGCTCGGTGTACATGCTAAGGCGTCGATTATTTCATACGGATTTAATGAGACAGCTGATGTCCGCGCGGTTGATTACACTGTTGAAACGCAATCCGATTTTTCCTTTAAACCAGGCGAGGTGTTTTCGCAAATCCATTTTAAAACAAAAGATCTCGAGATTACACTCACGAATCAATTGGGAAAGAGCGCGGTTAGTTCCGTACTTGCTGCCATCGTGATTGCAAAACATTTGGGACTTTCGGATGCAGAGATTTTATCGAAGCTCGATAAAATAAAAAATGAACCCGGACGCATGAATCCGATTGCCGGAATTAAAGGTTCGCTTATTTTAGATTCGACGTATAACGCCGCGCCCGCATCCATGATGTCTGCATTATCCATTTTGTCTGAATTTCAACCTGTCGAGAGCGCGCGACGTTTCGTTGTGCTTGGTCATATGGCGGAACTTGGATCACAAACAGAACAAGAGCATCGCATGATCGGCATGCGTGCCGCAGAAATATGCGATCGAATCGTGACGGTCGGAGAAATTGCACATCACATTCGTCACGGGGCGATTGACGCTGGCTTTCCGGAAGATCATCTTCAAAAATTCGATACGCCTGAAGAGGCGGGGCGATGGCTTGATGCAAACATAAAAAAAGGCGATATTGTTCTCGTGAAAGGCTCGCAGAGTGCGCGTATGGAAAAAGTTGTCACAGATATCATGGCAGAACCGTTGCGTGCGGAGGAACTGTTGGTGCGTCAGACAGGGAAGTGGGTTGTTTAAAAAATAAAATAGAAAATTGCATCAAACACTATATTGAGCATCAGGTAGAGTAAAATGATTTTGAACCAACCGTATTTTTTAATGAGGTCTTTTCCCATCATCCATTGAATTTCATAAAAGAAGGCGAACAAAAAAATTGCGAGAAGGAGAAAAACAAGAAGATAGGTCATACAGGTAATTTTTTACACGAATCCTATGTCCAACATACCACAACACATGACAATCGAAAAATGGTTTTTTCTTTTTGTGACAGCTGCCGTCGCCTTTCTTTTTTGGAAAATTCTTGAACCGTTTATTCTCGTTTTAATCGTTGCGGGAATTACGACGGTTATTTTGTCTCCTGTGGATCGTCGATTGAATCGTTTTTTTCATAAACCGCGTTTGTCTGCTGCATTACTTGCTCTCGCAACATTTTTTTTGATTTTCATTCCGATTCTTACTGTGTTGTTTTTGATGGTCACGCAAGCTTCTGATTTGGTAAAATCTTCTCTCACTGACAAGTCTTGGTTATCTCAGCTGAACTCAACCGCATCTCCTCTTTTTCAAGCTCTTCCCGCTCCCATCCGAACAGAAATTGCTTCTGTTGATTTGGGACAACTGGGTAAATCTGTTGTGACATGGGCACTTGAAAATATTGGGAATGTTTTTTCCAGTTCAACAAAACTTCTTTTAAACACATTCATCTTTTTTCTGTGTTTGTATTATCTTCTTGTTCATCGTGATTCTCTCTATAAAGAAGCGATGCTCCTTTCTCCTCTTGAGGATGTTCAAGACGAAAAACTTATGAGACGGATCGTCAATACTGTTCGAAGTGTTGTTTTGGGAGTGATCGTCGTTGCATTGATTCAAGGTGTGGTCGCTGGAATTGGTATGGCTATTTTTGGAGTGCCGGGTAGTTTACTTTGGGGCGCTCTTGCGGGTATCGCAGGACTCATTCCATTACTTGGAACCGCGCTTGTTTTGATTCCAGCCATTTTATATCTGTTTCTCACAGGATCCGTTTTTAGCGCCATCGGATTGTTCATTTGGTCTGTGGTATTTGTAAGTACGATCGATAATTTGATCGGACCATATCTCATTGGGAATCGTGTCAATCTTCAATCTTTTCTAGTCCTTATCAGCGTACTTGGCGGACTCGCCGCATTTGGATCTGTCGGAGCAATTGCCGGACCAACCATTCTTGCAGCCCTACTCGGATTGATAGAAATGTATAAATCCGGAATTTTAACGACTGGGAAAGTGAAGTCTCGGTCAGAATAATCTGGCAAACAAAAAAACATCAACGAACGTTGCTGTTTTTTTGTCGGCTTGCCAGCCGAAACGTTGAATAGGTTGGTGACCCTTGAGAGACTTGATTGGAACCAATTGATGGTGGAGTTGAAGGGATGGATGGAGTTTCGGGAGGTTTGTGTTATGAGGACGTGACAAATCGGGAGAGGTGTTTAATTCAACTAATTCGGCACATCTCCATAAAACGACTGACATCTGACTCAAAATCATTTGTTCGCACAATAAACGTAATTGAATTTTCTTCCGCTTCTTTTTTGATACGGAGACTAAACTCAGCAACAAACTCAGCAACTTGTCGAATGACAGCTTCATCACTATCTTTCAGCCAGTTGTGAGGATTGGTGTTTTTGTAAATCCCGTCCACGACGAGGTCTAGATCAGATGAACCAACAAAAATCGCAAAGACATTTTCCGTGCCAAATTTTTCCTCAAGACCACGAACATGACTTGGTAAAAGATGAATTCCTTCCAAAACGATCGTCTCTTGTTTTTGAATCGCATCGCCAATAATTCGATCCAGTTCTTGTTCAAGTGATTTTGCGGAGACTATTAGTAAATCCACGCGTTCCTTTGGTTGCATTGTGTTATGAGATGCCTCGCCTGAAAAATTTGGCATGGGAAATTGTTGTGTGCGTTGTCCTTCTGATAATCCCGAAACAAATTCTCCACAGACATCGTCGGTCGAAATGAAATGCGATTTTGTTTCCTCTGCCAGTTTCTTTGCCATCAAACTTTTTCCAACACGTGGCGCACCGCCAATGAGATAGATCATAAAATCATTATTTTTTTATATATTCCAGAACCTCATCGAGGTTTTTTATCTTACGCTTCACCCGCCCAGCACTTTTGTTCAGATAAATCGTATCCATTAACAAACCATCGACGCCAACTTTTTTCGCAGCAATATAATCCCATACATAACTATCTCCGACCATGAGTGCAGAACTCTTTGGTAACTTCAGCCGTTTTAGGACGCGTGCAATCACAACTCCTTTTCCCGTTGGAACATTCCGAGCTGCATGAACTTCATCTACCAATGTTTCTAAGCCGAAGTAATGAACTTTGTCATTTAGAATCACATCGGCGTCTTTTGCTGAATGTGGATGTGTAGAAATGATCACTGTGATGATTCCTAATTTCCGAAGTTTCTGTAAGGTTGAGACAACACGCGGAGTTAAAATCAAATATGCTTTGTGATCATTCATTGTTAATGGATCATGATAAATCCAATGAGGCTTCTGTGTGCGTTTGGTGGACTTCGGATACCACAGTGTCCCATCACCATCAAAAAAAACAATTCGTTTCATACAAATTCACTTATTTGACAAAATCATCAAAAGTTGATATATTCTCTTTGTCTTTTGGTCTGCTCACAGACTGAAAGGGTTTTACATCCAAGAACCACTCTCCTCGCGGAGGGTGGTTTGTTTTTTTAGTCCTTTTGGTTTCGATGTTTTAATTCCGTTCCCCAGATGTCGTCCTCGATATCAAGTATGTCTGTGTAGCCATCAGCACCCGTTCGTAATTCTTGCGCGACGTTATGTCTTGAGGAATAGATATAAACTTTCTTATCATTTGTACGAAGATGTGTTACGAGTGCCATAAAATCTGAATCGCCCGTGAAAAATATCGCAACATCAAATTTATTCATGTGGTGAACAACGTCAATTGTCATCTCAACATCCATGTTTCCTTTTTCCATGACGGATTGTCTGTGTTCGTCATTTGTAACGATGCGTTTCAAAGGTTTCTTGCGAACTTCAAATTTCAAACCCTTTTTCAGATAGGTGAAAAATTTGTGCTTCCCATCTAGATCGTAATCTCTAGTTCCTTCCGCGGGATAAGCCGTATAGTAGAAAACTTTTATTTCGTTTGAATCAAATTCTTTTTTCAAATGTTTCAACGTTTTCTCATAATTCAAAAAACGACGCTTCGCTTTTTGTGCTTGCATCAGGTTTGATGCGTCGATGAAAACGTAAACGGATTGATTTGAAAGTCGTCCGATCATATCGATGAACAGTATACCAGTTCCAACTCCCCAACGGATACAAACAAAAACACCCAGTAAATACTGAGTGGTTTTGTTGGTGACCCCACGGAGAATCGAACTCCGATTTGCAGGATGAGAACCTGCCGTCCT
>CAYHWG010000005.1:0-33169 GCA_964360375.1 uncultured Gammaproteobacteria bacterium
GCAGGCGCAAAAAAAGTTTTCTTGGTAGAAAATCCTATGCTTGCGGCTCTTGGGGCAAGATTACCACTTTCAGATTCCATTGGAATGATGCTTGTAGATATCGGTGGAGGAACAACCGAAATAGCTGTGATGTCCCTTTCAGGAATCGTCACATGGAAATCACTTGAAGTTGCAGGAGATGAGTTGAATAAAAATATTATTCAATATGCACGAGAAGTTTTTAATCTACTTCTCGGTGAGCGCGTCGCGGAAAAAATTAAAATGCGTATAGGTTCTGCCATGCCTCAGGAAACACTTCTTGAAATGGAAATGAGAGGACGTGATCTTATTACAGGCCTTCCTCGAGAAATATCGATCACAGACACACAACTACGCGAAGCAACGGATCGTTCTGTGAGAACGATTGTTGAGAACATTAAAGCAACCATCGAAAAAACGCCACCAGAACTTGTGGCGGATATTTATGAACGAGGCATTATTTTGACGGGTGGAGGAGCACTCCTTCGCGGTCTTGATTCACTCATCAGTCGACATGCAGAAATCCCCGTTCGCGTTGCAGAAGATCCCATTACGTGTGTGGTTCGTGGAGCTGGTCTTTTGCTTGAAAATGAAGAATTGTTGAAGGACATCTCTCTTCCGTCTGCAACGGAAGGAAACATCATCTAGCGTATTATGCCAATTTTTCAAACCAAGCTATTGAAAAAAAGGCAATTCGTTTCCCTTGCTTTTTTTGTCCTATTTTTTCTCATGCTCATCTTAGGTCGCTCATTTTTTCTCAAAAAAATTCAATTTATACAAATTCCTCTCGTACGTATAAGTACATGGCTTTCAAATGAATGGAAAAATGTCTTTGGAGATTTTTCCATAAAAAGCTCTGATTACCAAAAACTTTTAACAGAACGTAATCTTTATGCTGTTGATCGGGCTGAATTAGAATCTTTGCGGATTCAAAATACACTTCTCAAAAAAGAGTTAAATTTTTTATCTCAACGAAAATTAAAAGGCGTGAAAGCATTTATCGTGAGTCGATCTGTCTCTGAGCAGAACAGAACCATGGCGATCAATATTGGAACAGAACAGGGGATTCAAGAGGGAACAGCTGTTATTGTTGGAGAAGGTGTTTATGTTGGAAAAGTCACACGGACAGATCGTTTTCAATCGATCGTGACACTTTCAACAGATCCAACTGTTGCAACCGCTGTTACACTTTTTAATAAGACACGAACGATCGGTGTTGCACAAGGGTCAGATGGAAATCTTTTGGAGCTCAAATTTATTCCCGTTGATGAAGAAATTCATGTTAATGATCTTGTGGTGACAAGTGGACTTGAAGAACACGTACCGACAGGACTTGTCGTTGGAATTGTGAATACGATCTCTTTGGATCCGGAAGCTCCGTTTCAAAAAGCCATTCTAGAACCTCTTCTTGATATACGACGTTATGATAGTGTCATGGTTTTACAATCAACCGATCTATGACAAAATTTTTCTTTCCTCTATTGATCGCATGCTTCCTTTCTATTTTAGAAACAAGTTTTTTTGCTTCTTTTCAGGGGATCTTCCGTTTTACACCGTTTGTTTTTGCCTTAAGTGTCTACCTTTTACAACATCACGGAATCACCACAGCAACATCCTGGATGATTGTCCACGGACTTTTTTTGGATACCTTTCATTACGGGACAACACCCTTTGTCACGATTGCCTACACGGTCGCAGCAGGAATAGCATTTTTATTAGCAAAAAATGTATTTTCAAACCGATCATTTTACGGGATCATTTCATGTGCACTCTTAAGCTATGCCTGTTTTACCGTCATGGTTTTTTTCTTATCTCTTTTTCAAAACATAAAAGCGAAACAATCGATTTTTTCTACAGAAATACTCCTTGAAATATGGATGCGTACGTTTACCCTTTTTCTCTTTCTTGTTTTACTATTTATCAGCGCAAAACACATTCGACGTGTACTCATTAAACTTTTTCTTATTCCACAATCTCGTCAAACGTTTTAGCATGTTTAAAAAAAAAGGAAAATTTGAGAACTCACTCATTTTTGTTTCCACACAAAAACAAAATTTTGCATTAAAAAATAGCACATCGTCCTTTCCAATCGATACACTCATCGAGCCCACCAATTCAACGCATTCAGGAAAATATGAGACACTTCATACAAACTTCTCACACAAACGCCTTCGTGTGGGTCTCGTATTCATGATGGTAATTTTTCTATTCTTCCTTGCAAGAAGTTTTTATCTTCAGATCATTCAAGGAAATACCTATCATTCTCTCGCGGACAAAAATCGATATCGTACGACGAGAATCGTTCCTCCTCGAGGAAAAATACTAGATAAAAATGGGGTTATCCTTGCAGAAAATATTCCCTCATTTCTTCTCACTATGACCATAGGAAATTTACCGAAAGATCCATCTGTGCGGGAAGAAACGATTTCACGTCTCTGTGAAATAGCAGGTGTTCAACGAGCAGATATTGATTTCTTGCTCACACAATATGCCGATCGTCCAGAAGAAAAAATTCCGATCCTTCAAAAAATTTCTTTCGAATCTGCAATGCGCCTCGACATAGAAATCGCAAAGTATCCTGGATTTGAATTACAAACATCCACACAACGTTATTATCCCTCCGCCGCATTATCTTTGTCTCATATTTTGGGATATACAGGAAAAATAACACGATCAGAGTATGAAGCCTTAAGAGACAAAGAATACCGTTCTATTGATTCTATCGGAAAAACAGGCGTTGAAAAAAATGCGGAATCTTTTTTGCGTGGAACAACAGGAAAACAAATTTCGGAAGTCAACGCCTCTGGACACGAATTATCTGTCATTTCAAAAACGGACCCCATTTCGGGATCCAACGTCCTCTTAAGTATTGATCTTGAATTTCAAAAATGGATTGAATTTCGTCTCGGCGAGATTCTGAAAAAGGTCAGCGCACAAAAAGGAACGGTGATTGCCCTTGATCCACAGACAGGTCTTGTGCACGCGCTTGTCAGTATTCCATCGTTTGATAATAATTTATTCGCTTCTGGAATTTCGCAAACAAGTTATGACGCGTTGGCAACAGATCCCACCCAACCACTTTTTTTCCGTGCAATCGCTGGAAATTATCCTTCCGGGTCCATTTTGAAACCATTCATTGCTTATGCAGCCCTCTCGGAACGTATTATTGAGGAACATACTTCTTTTCTTTCTGTGGGTGGAATTCGCGTTGGTGATTGGTTTTTTCCGGACTGGAAATCAGAAGGACATGGAATCACAGATGTTCGCAAAGCAATCGCAGAATCTGTGAACACATTTTTTTATATCATCGGAGGCGGTTTTAATCGTGTGACAGGACTTGGAGTGGATCGCATCGTTCATTATGCACAAATGTTTGGTTTCGGTTCAAAAACAGGAATCGATGTGCCAGGAGAATCTACGGGGTTTCTCCCAACAAAAGAATGGAAGCTTGAAGCCAAAAATGAGCGATGGTATGTTGGCGATACGTATCATTTGGCCATCGGTCAAGGTGATTTTCTTACAACACCTATCCAAATGGCGGTCGGAACCGCTATCATTGCAAATGGAGGTTTTTCTATTTCACCACATGTTATTCAATCAGTGGATGGACCAGGATCCACCCAACCCTCAACGGATAAACGCGTTCAAATTCCAAATTTAGATAAAAACGCAATGAGAATCGTACGAGAGGGGATGAGACAATCCGTCATAAGTGGAAACAGTAGAAGATTGTTAAATCTTCCTGTTGTGGTGGCTGGAAAAACAGGAACAGCTCAATCAGGTCTCAATAGACCGACACATTCTTGGTTCACAGGTTTTGCTCCCTATGATTTTCCTACATTACAATTGACGATTCTCATTGAGGAAGGAGGTGAAAGCACAGCCGCAGCTGTTCCGCTTTCTTATGAAATTTTCGAATGGTGGTTTAAACACCGAAAATAATCTTGAGAAGAAACGTACATTTTTTTGACAAAAATCGCGAATAACGTATACTAAATTATCTACTCGTGGCAAACGCCCCGGGTTTTCATTTTTAGAAAGAAGTTATGTCCACCTATATTTCCGCACCAGGACTTGAAGGATTAAAAGAAGAGCTCATCCGACGCTCCACAGAGACACGAAAACAAATTGCGGAAAAAATTAGTGCTGCAACAGAACTCGGAGATCTCTCCGAGAATTTCGAATATCATGAAGCAAAGGAACAACAAGGATTAAATGAATCTCGCATTTCCCAACTAGAAACCATGATTAATGACTGCATCATTGTAGAAAATTCCACCGGTGGCAATTTCATTGATCTTGGGACAACTTTTGAAGTGGAGGTGAATAATATCAAAAAAATATTCATTATGGTTGGCTCAAGCGAGGCGGATCCGATCGCTGGAAAAATTAGCAACGAATCCCCAATAGGACAAGCGTTTATGGGAAGAAAAACAGACGAAACTATAGAAATAAAAACACCAGGAGGGGTTGTCTCTTATAAAATTCTTTCCATAAAATAATTTTGACATTCATACGTAATCTCGATAAAATACTGCCATATTTGGCTGTATTTTTATTTGTAAAAGTCGTGCAGACTTCGTAACAACCTCTCTATGACACAAGAAGAACAAGTTCGACGTGAACGTCTTGAAAAAATGAAAGCTAAAAACTTGGATCCCTATCCATCCGATTCGCACAGATCACACATGCTTCAAGAAGTCATGGATCGTTTTGATGATCTTTTGCAAGATAAGACCTCTGTCACCTGCGATGGCCGCATTCGTCTCATTCGTAAGCACGGCGGACTCACCTTCGTTCAATTACAAGACGCTTCGCGCACCATGCAATTTGCCATTCACAAAGATCAAATGGGAGAAGAGTTATACAATGAGTTTCATGAACTTGTTGATGTTGGCGATTTTGTTGAAGTGAAAGGCGTTGTCTTTCATACAAAAAAAGGTGAACCAACCATCGATGCGCATTCCGTTCGCATGATCGCAAAGTCTCTCGCACCTCTTCCGGAAAAATTTCACGGACTCACAGATGTTGAGGCACGTTATCGTGAACGCGAACTCGACTTAATCATGAACGAAGATGTCCGTAATCGTTTTATCGCGCGATCAAAACTCGTTGCGTCTATGCGACGATTCCTCGATCAACAAGGATTTTTAGAAGTAGAAACTCCCATGTTACAACCCATTCCAGGAGGGGCAAGTGCTCGACCGTTCATCACACATCACAATGCTCTGAATGCGGATTTGTATTTACGCATCGCTCCAGAACTCTATTTAAAACGACTGATCGTTGGTGGTTTTGAAAAAATCTATGAGATCGGACGCTGTTTTCGCAATGAGGGAATTGATTACGCACACAATCCTGAATTCACCATGCTTGAATTATACTGGGCCTACGCAGAAACAGAATCATTCATCACCATGCTTGAAAATTTATTGACAACCGTGATTGCCGAGGCGATCGATCCGCTTGAACCACAATTAAAAAACACCGAACTTCAATTCAAAGCACCTTTTCCTCGATTCACCTTTCGACAAGCTATTCTTGATGCGTGTGGCATTGACATAGATCAAATAAAAACTTCAGAAGAATTAATCACTCTTGCACAAGAGAAAAAACTTTCCATTGATTTTAACGGATGTGTCGGAATCGGCGAGTTTTTTGATGTTTTATGGAAACAGACTGCTCGCGAAAAAATCATTCAACCAACATGGATTTTTGATTATCCTATCTCGCTCAAACCTCTCACAAAAGCAAAAGAGGAAGATGCAACAAAAAGTGCCTGTGTTCAGCTTGTCATTCAGGGCGCTGAGGTTGTAAACGCGTATTATCACGAACTCAACGATCCAATCGATCAACGAAATCGATTTTTGGAACAACAGACATTGCGCGAAAAGGGAAGTGAAGACGCACAGTGGATGGATGAGACGTTTCTCAGTGCGCTTGAACATGGTATGCCACCAACGAGCGGTGTTGGAATTGGAATTGATCGTCTCGTCGCCTTCTTAACAAACGCTCCAAATCTCAAAGAGGTCATTCTTTTTCCAACGCTCAAACCAAAAAATTCTGATCTTCCTGACGTATGATAAAACGCACGCTTGTTTTTGGTACGTTTGATGGATTTGATGCTGGACACCATGGTCTCCTAGAACAAGCTTCAAAACTGGGACACGAGCTTATTGTCGTCGTTGCTCGCGATCGTCACGTCAGATTTTTGAAAAAAAAAGAACCTGTCAACACGCAAAAAATGAGACTCGCACGCGTTCAAAAAGATCCACGCGTCACACGAGCTCTGCTTAGCGATGTGCAATTAGGAACCTATCACATCCTCGAAAAAACAAAACCTGATCTCATTGCGTTTGGATTTGATCAACACGAACTAAAAGCAAATCTTGAACAGTGGATGCATGATCATCACAAAATAATCCCCACCACCACTCTCGACTATTTTCCAGAATAATCTATAGAGGTCTCTGTATGTATCGAACCTGGATTGAATTACGAGAACAAGCGCTTGTTTCAAACATTCAGACCCTCCGCTCCCTTATAGGAACCGGAGCTATTTTTTGTGCTGTCCTAAAAGCAAATGCCTATGGACACGGATTAAAAGAAGTTGCTCGTATAGCAAGACGCGTTGGCGTCGATGCGTTTGCGGTTGATTCGATAGAAGAAGCGCTCATTCTGCGAGATTTGTTTCCCACATCTTTATTGATCGTTCTTGGCTATACGATGTCGGAACGTTTTTCTGATGCGATTCATGCACAAATTGATCTAACACTTTATGATCTTGAAGGTCTGCGAGAGCTAGAAGCAATCGCCAGCAAATCTGCACAACAAGCTCGCGTACACCTGAAGATTGAAACAGGGACATCACGACAAGGGGCAAATATGGATGACGTTCCTGATCTTTTAAATATTTTGCGTGAATCTCCACACATTCAACTCACGGGACTTTCAACGCATTTTGCAAACTTGGAAGATACATACAACCCTGAATACGCCACACTTCAATTTCAACGCTTCCAGGCTGTGTGTGAGCTCGTCGCACGATTTGGATTCTCTCCAGAATATAAACACTGTGCCTGTTCCGCAGCCATAATTCTCTATCCAGACACACAAGGGACACTCGTCCGTGCAGGAATCTCTCTCTATGGAATTTGGCCATCTTCCTCCATAGAAGAAACCATGAAAAAGCAATCCATTTCCTGTAAACTTGAGCCTGTCTTAACGTGGAAAACACGTATTGCACAGGTCAAATCACTTCCTGCAGGCACACCAATAGGGTATGGACTCACAGAGACGTTAACAAAACGCAGTCGCATTGCCGTTTTACCTGTCGGTTATTATGACGGCTATGATCGACGTCTTTCTTCAAAAGGAGAGGTATTAATCGGTGGATATCGTTGTCGGGTTATCGGTCGAGTATGTATGAATATGATGATGGTCGATGTTTCTGCCGTCCCAAACGTTCTCAAAAACCAAGAGGCTATTCTTCTTGGATCCGATGCACGTCATCATATGTCCGCTGATCAAATCGCCACAAAGATCTCAACAATTTCCTATGAAATTGTTTCTCGTATTCACCCCGCCTTGCCGCGCGTGATTGTTTAGGTATGTTTAAACGCAATTCGATAAAAAAACGTATTTCACACAAGCCCTACGAGTCGAGAGTCTATCACAATCCCTATTTTCAAAAACAAAAAAAAAATTATCGAAAAATAGGGTGGGGAATAGGATCTCTCATTTTTGTTTTTCTTTTTTTGACGGTTTATTTGCTGACCTATCCTGCTTTTAACATTTCCCATGTCCAAGTTGTCGGATTGGAACCAGAAACACGTCCTCAATTTGAGGAAAACATAAACGACTATTTCCACACGACACATGCGCTCTTTTTTGAAAATAAAAATCGTTTTCTTTTTTCCACATCCGCGCTTCAAAAATCTCTTTCGAAGAAGTTTACGTTTGAGTTCTTGGATATAAAAATATCTCGTCAAACTGTCTCTCTCCATTTAAAAGAACGAGAAACCGAATTCATGTGGAAAACAGGATCGACAACCTATCTTGTCGATAAAGAGGGAATATTGCTTCATCGTGTGGACACAGAACAAAAAAACGTTGTTCCATTACCGTCACGCACACCACAAAAACCCTTATTTGTAGATCGCAACAATACGCCCGTTGAAACGGGCGAACATGTCCTGTCTGAAAAAGAAATTCAACAAATTTTTGTTTTTATTGAAACACTCAAAACACAATCTATTTTTACAAAAGAAATTCAAATTGATCAATTAGCAGGGAAGTGGAGAGGGATTTTAACCACCGAAGGCTATACCATTCTTTTTGACCCAAGTTCAGATGTCCTCGCACAATCAGAGAAATTAAAAACGCTGCTGCGTGACACCATCAAGGACCCCTCTAAATTGAAATACATCGATTTACGTTTCGGAGATCATCTTTACTACAAATGAATAGCACCGAATTAAATGAGAGACTGACACCTGGTCGAATAAACTTAGTGTCGTAAAATATTTTGTTTTGTATGATCGATAAGAAAGGAGAGAAATTGAGCTGCTGATAAGCCAAGACAAAATGACGGAGTAGTCTTATCTCTGTGTTACAAAAAAAATACCAAAATATGGTATTTTATAGCTTAACTAAGCGAATAAACAAGGTACTCTGATACCTGATGTTTTTTATTAATGTTTCTGTAGTGTCGTATAAGATATATTGTACGACACATAATCTCCTTCCTTCCTGCCTTGCATAGAGTCTCCTTTTTAGGAAAGAACTGTTAGATAGTCCGTAAGGTAGCTGAACAATAAAATAGCGACGCCGATTAAAAACACGGCAACAAAAATAGAAACCATTCCTTGAACCTGTTCGTCATCCGCAGCGATACCTTTAACCATGTTTATAGAAAAAATTAAAAAAATGAGAAGGGGGATTCCCGCTAAAATCCATCCAATTAATTTAACAAGCATGCTAAGTGTCATATAAGCTCAATTAATAATTTGGTAAGAATGAGAGTGGGTTCGTCGGTATTCCCTCTTTGCGCACCTCGAAATGTAAGTGCGGGCCTGTTGCAAATCCTGTCATTCCAACCGTGCCAATACGCTCACCGCGTTCAATAAATTGATCTGGAACGACCAACATCTGAGATAAATGCGCGTACAGTGTAGCAATCCCATCTGAATGAATCACCATGACGTAATTTCCGTACTGTGTCCCCTTTCGCGCCCACGCAACATATCCAGCTGCAGCCGAACGGACAGCTGTACCCGTTGGTGCCGGCATATCTATCCCTGAATGCTCAAATAAATTGCGAAAAGGATACGTAGGATCGTGAAAAAGAACGTTCACTCCACGAGCGAGTGGGTCTACAGGCCATGCGAGCATTCCTCCACGAATTTCATCTGATGGTTTTATTTTCTTTTGTAAAGACGACTGAAGCTCTTGTAATTGGTCCTGGACAAATATTTGTTCTTGCTTCAATTCCTTTAACATTTTTTGAAAACGACTTTCCGATGTTTGAACGTCCTCTACTAATAATTCTTTTGCTTCAGATTCCTCCGTGAGTTGATCCTTCTCGCGTTCAAGTTTTTGGTGAAGTTGAGCGAGTTGCTGCTGCTTATTTTTTTGTATTTCGTTTGTTTGTACAGTTTGTTCTTTGAGTTCTTGCGTCTCATCTATGTGTTTTTTTAAATCTGTGTTCACTTGTTCCAGACGCTGAATGGCATGAAAAAAATCAGAAAAATTTTTTGAGCTATAAAATGTGTTTAAAGGAAGCTCGGCATCGTGTGTTTGTATCTTCTGAATCACACGCAAAATATACGTTCGTTCTTTTTCTAACTTTATCCCTAATTCAATCAATGCTTCTTCCGTGTCATTCAGTTCCTTCTGAACAAGGTCTATTTCTAAACGAGCGACATCTATTTCTGCCTCTGTTTTTCCGATACGATTTTTTAAGAGATCAAGTTGATTCGTTAAAGAAATCTTTTCGGAAGCTTTTTCTGCAATTTTTTTCTTGAAATTTTCAATTTGTTCATGAATCGTATCAATGTTCTTTTTTTTCTCTTCAATACTTTCACGAATCATCGTCACATCAGAAACCGTTTCTTGTTCCGCAAAGACAGACGTTGATGTGCATAAAAAAAGGATCAACATCCCGAAAATCCAAAATGGTCTATTCCCTCCGCCTAATGTCATACGTTTTTATTTTTTTATCGCTTTTTCAATACGAAGAAGGGATTCATCCTTTCCAAAAAGCCACAGTAATTCAAAGGGATTAGGCGAACGTTCTTGCCCTGAAAGGGCTACACGAAGCGGCCAAAGCACATTTCCATTTTGTAGGCCTCCCTTCTCAATATACTCCTTTACAGCCTGTTCGACGAGAGGAGCCTGAAGAAATAATTAAAAAGAAAGCGATTGGATGAACGCGAAAATATCCGTCAGTTGTTTTTTTGCATCCACAAGATCCGATTTTTTCCAAACAAGAAGCGCTGGATCATATTCAAGCACCGACATATAAATACGTGCGCTTTCTGACAGTTTTTCCAGAGTAACAAGACGATCTTTTTCGATCGTGATTATTTTTTTCAAAAATACTTCATCCATTTCAAGACGTGCCTTCTTCAAAAAAGGTGTAACCAGTTCCATTAATTCTTCTAACGTTTTTTGTTTAAGATATTCACCATTCACCCACATTAATTTTTCTACATCAAAAATAGCTCCACTTTTATTGACGCGAGAGAGATCAAATCCTTCAATCAGTTCAGCAAGGGTGTAAATTTCTTTTTCCCCAGAAGGATTAAACCCAAGCAAGGAGATGTAATTAATCAGCGCTTCAGGAAGATATCCTTTATCCAAAAAATCTTCGACCGCGACATCTCCTTGTCTTTTTGATAATTTTGAACGATCTTTATTTAAAATAAGCGGTAAGTGCGCATACACCGGTAAATCCCATCCAAACAATTGATACAAAATAATATGTTTCGGTGTGGATGAAATCCATTCTTCCGCACGAATCACATGGGTGACATTCATCAAATGATCATCCACAACAACCCCGAGATGATACGTGGGAAATCCATCCGTCTTCATGAGAACCTGATCGTCAATTTCACTATTTTCAATCTGAATATCCCCACGAATTTCATCATGAAATACGGTTGATCCGTTTGGAACAAATAAACGAATAACATGCGGCTCATTTTTTTGAAGTCGAGATTGAATTTCTTCCTGAGACAACCCCTTGCAATGACGATCATATTTTGTTGGTTGTTTTGCCGCTTGCTGAATTTCTCGAACTTCTTTCAAACGATCTGCCGAACAGAAACAATAATATGCACCCTCCTTTTCAATCAGCTTTTTTGCATATTCTGCGTAAAGCGACAATCGTTCTGATTGAAAATAAGGACCATGCTCCCCTTTTTCCACAAGACGATTTTGTTCTATGAAAGGACCCTCATCATAAACGATTCCCATCCGATGAAACATACGAATCAATGCCTCAACAGAACCTTCCACATAACGCGTCCGATCTGTATCTTCAACGCGTAAGAGAAATTTTCCTCCATGTTTTTTTGCATAAAAATAATTATAGAGTGCCGTACGAAGGGATCCGATGTGCATGTATCCGGTCGGTGATGGTGCAATACGAGTAACGATTTTCATAAACCTTTTAATTGATGATAAATTTCTGGAAGAACTTTTTTACATGCGTGAAAAAAATTATGCTGCTTCACTGTAGCGTATACAACGATCAGAGGAAAGACGAAAGAGGCGTTCAAAATTCGATTGATGCGTTTCGGTTCAATGAAAACGCGCCATCCCCATTCAAGACCCATACGTCGCATCCAAATCGGTGCGCGCGGAATCAATCCGCCTAGTGTATCAAATGAACCACCAACGCCGACTGCAATTCGAAGTGAAGATATCGAGGGTCGGATTTCATCAATGAACTCTTCTTGCTTACCTTGTCCAAGAGCGACGATGAAAACGTGTGGTTGAAAAACGCCAATCTGATCTCTAAGAGCCGATACTATCGAGAAATGACCATCGATGTATTCAATAACCCCGGGATCAATCGACTCGATTTCAAGACTCGGATATAATTTCTTTAGATGGTTTTTTGTTTTCTCGGCAGCATGCGGCAACCCTCCAAAAAGCATCACGCGATGTTGTGTCTGTGCAGATAATTTTGCGAGCGTATTCACAAGATCCACACCTGTATGTCGATGCAATAATGTATCTTCCGTTGTTGCTGCAATCGCAAATCGTAATCCAACTCCGTCAGGCAATGAAAGATCGCTTTTATTTAAAAGCAAGCGAAACGATTCGTGACGCATGGTGCGCAAAATAAATTCAGGATTCGGTGTCACGATCGTTCGCGGAACCGACTCATTCATCCATCGTATTAATTGTTGCTCGAGTTCCCTTTCATCGAGATCATCGATGCGAACGCCGAAAAGTTGGTATTTTTTCATGATTGACATTCATTTTTTAGCACTCTATACTGGTGAGTGCTAACCTTTATCCCTCTTATGCTTCCAAACAATTTTACCCTAAAATCCCAAGAAGCTCTACAGCGCGCTCACAATATCGCCATTGAAAACGGGCAACAAGCGCTTGAACCGATCCATCTTTTAGTCGCACTTGTGACACAACCTGACGGAATTGTCCCGCTCATCATTGATAAAGTCATGACGAAAGATGCGGAACTACGACAAGAACTCGATCGTATCCTTGAAACATTACCCAAATCCCCCGCCCCTCCTGCCGGTGGGGTTGGACAGATGTATTTAAGCCAGCAAATGGCGGATGTTCTTGCAAACGCGCACAAGAAAGCAAAAGAATTTAAGGACGAATTTATTTCCACGGAACATTTACTCCTCAGCCTTCTTGAGAATCAGCCGATCGCTCGTTTACTTCTTGGTTTTGAATTAACAGAAGAAACCGTGATGCGAGCTCTCAAAGATATTCGCGGAGCACAACGTGTTGATTCCCCAGAACCAGAGGCTCGTTATCAAACACTCGAAAAATACGGCTCCGATCTCACAGAGGCCGCACAGTTAGGAGAACTCGATCCTGTCATCGGTCGGGACGCGGAAATTCGACGATTGATGCAAGTCCTTACGCGACGCACAAAAAACAATCCTGTTCTTATTGGTGAAGCGGGTGTCGGAAAAACGGCTATTGTTGAAGGGCTCGCTCAACGCATTGCCTCAGGCGATGTTCCAGAGTTACTCAAAAATAAATCCATTTTTGTTCTTGATATTGGATCTCTTGTTGCTGGAACAAAATATCGCGGTGAATTTGAAGATCGATTAAAAGCAGTCATTAAGGAAATCGAAGGTTCCAATGGACAAATTATTTTATTCATCGATGAATTACACACGCTTGTCGGAACAGGTACAACCGATGGTGGAACACTCGACGCATCGAACATGTTGAAACCCGCCCTTGCACGAGGAAAATTTCGTGCCATCGGAGCAACAACCTTGAAAGAGTATCAACGCTATGTTGAAAAGGATCCAGCACTCGAGCGTCGATTTCAACCCGTCATGGTAGAAGAACCGTCCGTGGAAGATACGATCGCTATTTTACGAGGCATCAAAGAAAAATATGAAGTGCATCATGGAATTCGCATCGCAGATCCATCGATTGTCTCTGCGGCAGAACTTTCGAATCGCTATATCACCGACCGTAGATTACCGGACAAAGCAGTTGATCTCATCGATGAGGCTGGTTCTGCACTACGCATGCAAATAGATTCCATGCCGGAAGAACTCGATGAATTAAAACGTGATCTCATGCGTTATGAGATCGAAGAAAAAGCCCTCCAAAAAGAAGATGATAAGGAATCAAAAACGCGTTTAAAAGAAATCGAAAAAAACATCGCAAATTTACGCGAGCAAACAGAGGCTCTCGAAGGAAAATGGCGCAATGAAAAAGAAAAAATCACACTCATCCAAGAAATCAAGGGAGCGCTTGATCGCCTGCGTGCCCAGGCGGAACAAGAAGAACGAAAAGGAAATTTAGAAAATGTTGCAGAGATTCGTTATGCAAAAATTCCTTCGGAAGAAAGACGATTAAAATCGGCAGAAGACGCTCTGCACAAAATACAAAAAGATCGTGGTCTCCTGAAAGAAGTTGTGACAGAAGAAGATATCGCTATTGTTGTTTCACGATGGACAAATATTCCCGTCGCAAAAATGTTGGAATCAGAAATGAAAAAACTCACGAGAATGGAAGAGGATCTTTCAAAACGCGTCGTTGGCCAAAAAGAAGCGATTCATGCAGTATCAAATGCCCTCAGACGTTCGCGAGCTGGCATCGGCGAGGAAAAACGTCCGATCGGTTCGTTTATCTTTCTTGGCCCAACAGGTGTGGGAAAAACAGAACTTGCTCGAGCGCTTGCAGAATTCATGTTCAACGACGAATCGGCAATGATCCGACTCGACATGTCCGAATACATGGAGAAACATTCTGTTTCAAAGATCATCGGTTCCCCACCAGGATATGTTGGCTATGAAGAAGGTGGACAACTCACTGAGCGTGTTCGACGCAAACCGTATGCGGTTCTTTTATTCGATGAGATCGAAAAAGCGCATCCGGAAACATTTAATTTACTCCTCCAAATTCTCGAAGATGGACATGTCACAGATGCAAAAGGTCGCAAAATAAATTTCAAAAACACGATCATCATCATGACCTCAAATATTGGATCTGATCTCATCTTGAGTGCAGGAGCGATCGGAGGTACGATTGGTTTTGACACCGAAGAAAAATCTGGCGGAGAAACACGCGACATGATTCTTTCTCTCCTCAAAGAACATTTTCGTCCAGAATTTTTAAATCGTATCGACGACACCATCGTATTCCATTCATTAAAAGAAGAAGACGTGGCTGCCATCGTTGAGATTCAGCTCGATTTAATCGCACTTCGACTCATCCATCAACGAGATATCAAAATTACCGTCACAGATTCTGCAAAACACTTGATTGCGAAGCTTGGATACGATCCATCTTACGGTGCACGACCGATTAAGCGCGTCATTCAAACACACGTCCTTGATCCGCTTGCCATGAAGATTGTTTCTGGAGAAATCAAAGAAGGAAAAACCATTGTGATCGGAACAAAAGATGATGAAATTACTGTAACTATAAAAAAATAAAATAAGGCCCAAAAGCCTTATTTTTTTGTCAAAACCGCTCAAATCATCTATACTAGATGGAACGTATGAAGCGATTTTTTGTTGTTTATTTTGTCATTTTTCAGATGATCTCAACCACTACTTTTGTCTTTGCACAAGAGCCGACGATTTCAAAAGATCGATTGTTATCAGATGCCCAAATGACAAATACACGCGCAATGAACAAGGAAGAACTCCGTGCATTTTTATCGCGAGGAGCTCTTGCAACGTATCAGACAAAAAACATCCTCGGAGAAACAAAAACCGCTACAGAAATCATTTATGATGCAGCAATTCAATTTCAATTGAATCCTCAATTTCTCCTTGCGCTTTTACAACGTGAGCAAAGCCTTGTTGAGGATAAAACACCGTCTAAAAATCAATTGGATTGGGCGATGGGATATTCCGTATGCGACAGCTGTTCAAAATCTGAGCCTGGAATTCAAAAATTTCGTGGATTCGGTAATCAAGTGCATTACGCAGCAGCCCGTCTACGCGAATCCTATCTTTCGGATCTTGCAATGCACGGTTCAACCTCTTCCGGAATCGGTCCAGGAATCCCTACAAAAATCGATGGAGAAATTATTATTCCTGCAAATCAAGCGACAGCATCTCTCTACACCTACACTCCACACCTGCATGGAAATCTCAATCTCGTAAAAATATGGAATCGTTGGTTTTCACAAAAATATCCCAATGAATCGCTTTTGCAAGACAGCAACACAGGTGCGATTTGGCTCATTCAATCAGATAAGAAACGACTTGTTACATCAAAGGCGGTCTTTTATTCTCGTTTCAATCTTTCTCATGTCATCTCCGTTTCAACAGAAACATTAAACACCTATCCGAACGGATCCCCTATTCGCTTTCCGAACTATTCTCTTTTACGCTCACCAAATGGAACCGTTTATTTAATTGTGAATGATTTGCGTCGCGCATTTACATCTGATGAAGCGCTCCGAGTCGCAGGATTTTCTCCAGACGAACTGATCGATGTGACGTTCGATGACCTCCTTGACTATCAAACAGGCGAACCGATTTCCACAAACACAATTTATGCTCAAGGGACGTTACTGCAAAACAAAAAAACCGGCGGCATTTTTTATGTACAAGATGGCCAAAAACACCCTATCTTCTCTCGTGAGATTCTCGCATCTCGTTTTTCACAACCACATATTTTGGCCGTATCACCTGATCGCCTCGAAGCGTATAAAACGGCAGAACCACTTTTATTTTCAGACGGATCCCTCATCGGAGTCAAAGGTTCTTCAGAAGTTTTTGTGATTGAAAATGGCCTGCGTCGACCTATTTCCGATGAAGGAACATTTCTAACGTTTGGCTTTAAATGGAATCGTATCGCATGGACAAACGAGCGTTCCGTACTTTTACAACCACTTGGATTGCCTCTTTCAAACATCTTACCAAAAGACGATCCTGATTTTTATGCGGTATCCATCAAATAATCTATGATTACTTTTGCTGCTTTTACTCCACACTCTCCTCTGTTGCTTGAATCCATCGGAAAAGAAAATTCCTCAAAACTTCGCCTCACGCGCGATGCGCTTCATAAGCTTTCCGAAGAACTCTATGCATCACAACCAGATGTCATTCTTTTGATCGGAACACAACGTCACGCTTATCCAGATGCGTTTTCCACAAATCTTCACGAAATCTATTCTGCAAATTTTTCAGAATTCGGCGACTTATCAACACACGATACCTATCCCTCAGACGTTGAGCTTGTGTCCGAAATACAAAATGAAATGTTTAAACAAACCATTCCGTTTTGTCTCGATTCTGAATCCTCACTCGATTACGGAACTGGAATTCCTCTCACACTTCTTTTACGATCAAAAAAGAATATTCCCCTTGTCCCGATTTCCTATTGTGATCTCTCACCAAAAACACATATTCAATTCGGGAGAGCACTCAAAGAAGTTTGCCTCGCATCAAAAAAACGCATTGCTGTGCTTGTAGCCGGAGATCTCGCCCATACACTTACTTCAGATGCCCCTGCTGGCTTTCACGAATCCGGTCAGCACTTTGATGAGGCAATCCTAGAAAGTATTAACCCCGTCTCAACGGCAAAATTATTAACACTCGATCCTGAGATGGTGAAAGAGGCGAAACAATCGGCGTACAAATCCCTTTTAATTTTGTTTGGAATGATCGAACGTATGCATACAAAAACGGAAATTCTCTCCTATGAACACCCATTTGGTGTCGGAGAACTTGTTGTGCAATTTCATCTTACGGGATAAATGCTATGATTGCGCAAATTTATCCTCTTAAACGCATGCCTCGTTCCGTGAAGGTTTTTGATTATGAAGTTCCGGAAAATCTCTCTCCTCTTTTGCGCGGTCAGCTTGTAACCATTCCATTTCGACAGTCCGTTCTCTACGGAATCGTTGCGCGGGTACAGGAAAAACCAAAAAGGGGCATTCTTCTCAAATCCATTATTTCGATCGAGCCTCACTATGCTTTATCGGATGCTGAGCTGATTTTTTTTGAATCCATGGCGTATGAGCTCGTTCAATCCGTCTCCTCGTTTTTATACGCCTGTCTTCCAAAAATTCCAAAACACATTCGTACTACAAAAAAAACCGTACAGGAAATAAAAACGTTAACGATTCCAAAATCAGAATCAGAAAGTCTTTTTACGCTTGCAAAACAACTCAGTGATCGACATCGGGCGTTTTGTTACCAATCAGATCTCAAACGCATTGCTGCCATGATCACATTTTATCTGCGTGAAAAATCAGATCAAAAATGCATCATTCTCACCCCAACCGTTTTAGATGCAACCCGTCTTCGTGCGTACGTTCAGGCTTTTTCTCCAATGTTGTATACCTCTGAACAAACGGAACAGGAGCAATTTAACACGTGGCTTTCGTTCAAAACAGCAACACACGGAATGCTCATTGGGACAAAAAATACCATCTTTCTTACAGACCCACAAACAACCACAATTTTTGTAGTACGTTCAAGCAGCTCACACCATGGTCATCATCAACAAAACCCAAGATTTGACGCGAGGTGTGTTTTAGAACGATATGAACAGCTCATGCATACGAATCTTTTTTATTTTGATGTCCTTCCGCGATTTGAGGATCTCTATAAATATTCAGACACACCTATTCTTGGTCAATCACCTCATGTTGATTTGTCCCTTGTCGATATGACACAGGAGTATCAAGGTTCTGCAGCTGGATCTTATCTGAGTTTCATTGCGCAAGAAACCATTGAACGAGAGCTGAAACAAAAATCACGTATCCTGTGTGTCCTCAACAAAAAATCACGCGTGAGTCGCTTGTCTTGTTCTACGTGTAAAAAATCTGTTGTCTGTTCTACGTGTCAAAGCGCTTATGCTGTTTCAGAAAATCAGATGCGCTGTATCCGATGTTTACACACAGAACCTCGATGGAACATCTGTGAATTCTGTCACACAGCAACCATAAAAGAAACGTCTTGTGGAAACAAGAAACTTTCCGAAATTTTACAAAACGAATTTCCGAACGCACGTTTTTCCTCGATCGACAAAGAACATCCCTTTGTCGACAAAGAGGCGGACATCATTCTCACAACGTCCTTCTATCTTGAAGAACCGTTTAACCCATTTGAACCGGACCAATTTGGAGTGATTGTTTTGTTGGATGCGGATGAATCGCTCTATCATGAATCTTCAGAGTCTCTTCGAGAAACTCTTTATGCGTTCGAACAATGGAAGGCTGTCGCGTTTCGCTGTCGTGCCTCACTTTTGCTACAAACGCGCACGCTTTCGTTGTTTCAAGAATATCTAGAAAATCCTGACACTTTTCTAAGAAAAGAACTCGCTTCCCGCTCTTCCTACCATCTACCACCTTTTCGTCACATTTGCCTTCTTCAACTTAAAGAAACGGACCTGCGCCGAAAAGATATTCGACTTTCTGAATACAAAAGAGAAATTCGAAAACGGTTACCAGAGGTGCACATACAAAATATGCCAAACGGACTTGAGATACGATTTATCGATACAGAAAAAAATATTCTTCTTGATCTTTTTTTCACATTCCCGGATGATGTTATCATTGACATGCACGCGGATTCACGCTAATCTATGCATCTTATGACACAAAAAGCTGTTCTCACCTCACCAAACATGCAATTACGTGTTGTCTCAAAGGAATTCACTTCTGAGGATTTTTCGCATCCAGACACTATTCAACTCGCACAAGATCTTATTGAAACCATGAAACTCGAAAATGGAATTGGGATTGCCGCACCCCAAGTAGGCATTCACAAACGCATGATTATCGTCACCATTGCAGAGAATGATTCTCGCACGTATATCAATCCAAAAATCATCTCCTCCTCATTTTTAACCATAGAGAGCGAAGAAGGATGCCTTTCTGTTCCAGGTGTGTTTGGTATCGTGAAGCGACATCGAGCCGTCACGGTGACCGCACAAGATCTAAACGGAAACCCTTTGCGATTTCGAGCCGTAGGACTTACGGCGATCGTGTTTCAACATGAAATAGATCATTTAAATGGCGTTCTTTTTATCGACAAAGTGATTCGCTTTACAACCCATCCGACCCTATGAAAACACGAATCGTTTTTTTTGGGACACCGACATTTGCTGTCCCCTTTCTTCAACTCCTTGCTTCAAACAAAAAATACGAAATCGTTTCTGTTGTCACACAACAAGATAAACCGACAGGGAGAAAATATCTTTTAACCAAACCGGAGATAAAATTAGCAGCAGAAAATCTTGCTCTTCCTGTTTTACAATTTTCCACATTTAAAGACGAAACCGCCGTACACACACTCCGTGCACTCGATGCGGATCTGTTTGTCGTTGTTGCCTATGGAAAAATCATTCCACGTTCTGTATTAGATCTTCCAAAAAAGGGCTGTCTCAACGTACACCCATCTCTTCTCCCTCTCTATCGCGGACCGGCACCAATCCAAAATGCTCTTTTGCGTGGAGATACAAAAACGGGTGTATCTATTATGTTGCTTGATGAAGGGATGGATACAGGACCACTCCTTGCGCAAGAAACAATTCCAATACACGTAGACGAAACATTTACACAACTTGAGCAAAATATTCTTTCGTTTGCTCCATCGTTTTTAGATCAAACAATCGAGCGCTATCTCACACAAAAAATAAAACCAATGCAGCAAGACAATTCCAAGGCGACCGTGACACACCTGCTTGAACGCAAAGATGGAAAAATTGATTGGAGGATGGATGCGAAAAAAATTGATCGTAAAATCCGCGCCTTTGAAACATGGCCAGGGACATGGTTTGAATGGAATGAACAAGGAATCAACGTTCGCATCTACATAAAACAAGCACAGTACACACAAGAACGTTCAGATAAACAGATCGGAACTTGTTCTGTCGCAGACAATAACGTTTTTGTTGTGTGTGGAAACAAATCTGTCCTTCAACTAAAAAACATTCAGCCGGAAGGAAAAAAAGTGATGACTGCAATCGACTATATTCGAGGGCATCAATCGTTTCTCACAACCACGTTAGTTTGAGGTCTCTTTCGATTTTACGGTTTGAACTGTTGATGCCGCAAACCTTGGGTTCGGCATTTTTTGTTTTAAAAAATACAATAAAGCAAAGAATCGAACTCGCGAATCAGGCGGAAGAAAAATAAATAGAAAGAGCAAAACACCAAGTCCAAGTGGATGATTTAAATAAGGCGAAAACACATGTGTTGCGGAGATAAAAACAAGAGAAGAAATAATCCAAATTCCGATCCATTCTTTTGGAGTCGAAAACATCGCTCTTGCTCTCCGAATAAATACCAGAAAAAGAAAAACAAATCCGATCGGAGCCATAAGACCCATCTTAAGCCAAACTTCAAGCCATCCCCATTCCATAGAGGATGTCGTCCAAGTTCCATCCGAATGGATCGCACGTGCTCGCGGATCATCCGTTTTAAACGTCACCGTTTGTCCAAATCCGTTTCCAAAAAACGGAGCATCTATAATCATCTCTCGCATGGGGATCAATAAATTCCATCGACTTCTCACAGCCACATCAGACGTATCAGAGAGTCGTGAATCGAAAATCGACGTAATAGCGTTTCCGTCCGTTCGATCGTGTGGCCATGGAAAAAAAACCGTGCCTGCTAGGAGAAATAGAGAGAGAGCACATGCGGCCCCAACATGGAGAATTCCCAAAAAAAGTGTTTTCATGAGCGGTCTTTGAAGAAAAACAAAAAGACCTGCACAAACAATACTCGTAAAAGCGAAGCCGAACCAAAAACTGCGTGACATGCCTATGAGGGCAATGAAAAAAACAAGGGATGTTAAAAAAATCGTGATGAGTCGATCGTGTTTCGTTTGTGAAGAAAACAATCTTGGAAGAAGAATCAGCCCGAATAAAAACGCAAAGAGATGCATTTGCTCAAACACGCGATACATTCCAAACGGTAAACGTGTAATTTCTGCAAAGCGAATATCGCGTAAAAAAACATAGAGCATTTTTAGAAATGGCTCGGAAAAATGCGTGTAGGCGTAGAGAATCAAAACGGATGTGCTTGTGGTAAACACCATTCCAGCAGCAAGACACTGAAGCATGACGTGTTTTTTTATGGCACTCCACTCCACATGTAAAATCGGCAAAAGATACAAAAGGTAAAAATAGGCATTTCCGTCCCGAAACACATCGAGCGCGTTCCGTTTTGTGAGTCCAATAATAAATCCCCATACGATCGCGATCATGAGCGGAAAAAAACAGGTTGCACCAAAATCACGTCCGAAAAATGAAAGACGTTTTCGAAGCAAGGAAATACTGAATCCAAAAAATACCGCAAGAAAAATGACCATGCGTGCGGAAATCCTGAATGAATCCACAGACGTAAAAAAAAGAAATCCGTGTGCATTACTCAGAAGTTCCAAAAATGCGATTAAAAGCCCGTATTCTAATTTTCGAACGGTTGCAAAAACCGTCACGATTCCAATGAGGATCAAAAAAAATGTACTGAGATGAAAAAAATAACCGATCGATGAACTCAAAAGCAAAATAAAAAGTGAAGATAAAGCGTAATAAAACGGTTTTCCAAAAAATTCTTGCATCATAATGGTTTTATACGGGAGGCAATATAACTCACACAAACAAAAACAGGATCGCAAAGGGAAAAAAAGAAGGAAACAAATCGGCTTTCGTGTTTACGCATATAACGTTTGATGCTTTGACGAATCATGCGTTGTTTTTTTTGTGTGGCGACGCGATCAAAACTACTTCCCTTTTTGTGTAATGCTGAAATCTCTGAAAAGAATCGTACACGAAATCCGGCCTCCTTGGCACGTTTACAAAAATCCACTTCCTCATACCACATGAAAAAACCGTCATCGAGTCCCTGCAGCTCATCAAACACATTGCGACGTATGCAAAAAAATGCCCCCATCACCTGATCAACATCTTGCGATTGCGTATAATCAAAATCCGTCATACGCCACCTTGCAACCGGTGCGATGGATGGAATAAGATGCGGAATTTTTGAAAGAACCAAGAATTGATCCAATGGTTTCGGGAATCGCCAAACGCAAGCCTGTTGCGTGCCATCAAAATTTTTAAGCGAGATGCCTCCAATCCCAATATCCGGATTCTTAATCATCTGTTTTTCGATTTGATGGATTGCGTCGTTTACAAACACAACATCCGGATTTAAAAGCAAAATAAAATCTCCGTGCGCGTGTTTTGCCCCGAGATTACACGCCCCGGCAAATCCAAGATTTGTTTGACTCTCAAGATAGATCACCTGAGGAAACGATTGTCGCAAAACGGAAAGATCATCACCGGAACCATTTTCAACTACAATCACTTCTACATTCGAAACGTTGTGAAATCGAAACAACGATGCGAGCATGGTGTGAAGATAATCAACCGTTTTAAAATTAACCGTGATGACACTCATCATAGGAGTCCATGTTTTTTCAAAATAATCTGTTTGGCCTGATCGTATTTTTCAACACGTTTTGGTTTCCAACCTAAAAATCGCCATGGCAATCGAATGATGAATGACGGAATCCATGTACTCATGCGTTCCAAACGATTGACTTCCATCACATGAAATAAAACCCGATCAACGAATTGTCCCTTCTGTCCTTGTTCAAACATCGTGAGCCATAAATCCCAATCTTGAAATCGACGGATTGTTGGATCAAATCCTGAAAACGCCTCTCGTCGAATCAGAGCAGACGTATGAATAAAATTCATCTGCTTGAGTCGTGTTCCATCACCAAATGGAAAGGAAGAAAATAATTTCCATCCCCATGTAAAACTCGAATACGCATATGCTGCCTCAGGATGCTCAATCAGAGCCAATTCCAGATCTTGCAACATGTTTGGTTGCATAAAAACATCTGCATCACAAAATAAAACAAACGATCCTGTGGACAGGCAGAAGCCATTATTACGAGCAGTAGGAGCACCCTGATTTGTTTGAACGATCACACGAATACGATCAAGATAAGGCTTCAACACTTCTTGTGTGTTGTCTTGCGATCCATCATCCACCACAATCACTTCATCCGACTTTCGCGTCTGCGCAAAAATCGCATCTAAACAGGAAACAAGCGTATTTGCATGTTGATAGGTCGGAATAATAATAGAAATCGTTTGGTTCATACCAAATAAGGATTCAATTTTCCGTATTGTTTTTCTGCACAAAATTCTTGCACCGCTCGTTCTTTTGCGGAAACTCCAAGGGCTCGACGGTACACAACATCGTGAGAAAGTAGAGTGATCGATTGTGCGAGCATATCGAGATCATTATCTTGAATGAGCAATCCTGTGACCTCATGCAAAACAGCTTCATTCACTCCACGAATGTTTGTTGTAATGGATGGAAGTTCAAATAATGCTGCCTCAAGAAAAACGAGACCAAATCCTTCTTTATCCACCGGATCATCTTTGACAGGCATGACAAAAATATCCGCCTCTTCATAATACAGATGAAGTTGATCGTCTGGAATATCCCCTAAAAATCTCACATGAGATTCTAAGCCGAGTTCCATGACGAGTTGTTCAAGGGCGTCTTTTGTTGGTCCAGATCCTACAATATCGTATTGAAACGCGAGCAATGTTCCGTTCAATTTCAACATCGCAAGTGCGGTAAGAACTCGATCATGCCCTTTACGATCCACAAGTCGACTGACGGTTAATAATCGAAAAGGAGAAGAAGCGGATGATTCCGGTTTGGTGATAATCGCTTTTAACGGATCAACAGACGGATAGACCACGATTACATTTGAAAGACCGAATTGAAGAAATAACTCTTCTGCAAGAGCATTGGAATTCGCGACCACAAGATACGCTTGGCGCAATACAGCTTCACACACGCGTTTTTTGCGAAATGATGTGAGAGCCAATCGAAGATCCATTCCGTGCATCATCACCACATACGGTTTTTTTGTTACGACTTGAGCGATATAGGCAGCCGTTCCAAATGGAAGCACATGACTTGTGATCACATATCGATACGTTGAACGTCTTTGTATAAGATCCCACGTTGTTTTAAACCAATGTGGCCAAACAAAATGAAACAAAAGAGATTGTCTCACGACAGCATACAATGTTACTGGATTGATTTCATTTTTTTGAAGCAATGGAGCAAGGACCGTGATCCGATTCGAAAAATGACGAGCAAGATCATCAAGGTAACGAGCGATCCCCCCTCGATTTGGTGGAAAATCTGGAGTGATCAAGAGCAAATCACGTTCGATCATACAACGGATGTCTTATGAAAAAGCGTACGAAGACTTTCTACGTCATTTTTTGTGAACGATTTTGTGACAAACAAAGAAAACGCATACACAAGAAAGGCACACGGAAGCAAAAAAATCAAAGACATTTTTGAAAGTAATGCATAGCTAAACACAAACATCACAAACCCGCTTAATAAAATACCAACAACGCTTTTTAAAAAAATGGCATTTAAGAAAGATGGAAGAAATTTTACAACCGCAATACATTCAAGAATAATCATGAGCGAATAACTCACTAGCGATGCGATGACGACCCCAAATAATCCAAATCGAGTAATGAGAAAGAAATCGAGCGTCACGTTGAGCAGCATGCAAATTCCAAGAATTTTCATGCGTGTTTTTTGGCGATTCGCAGCGTTTAACAATGCACCGAATGGAATTTCAAGAAAAGACGGAAATAACACAAAAATAAGTGCACGCAACAATACCGCTGACGATGCGTATCCGCTTCCGGTTAAAGAAACCAGAAAAGGTGCCATAATCCACATACCAAAAACAATAGGTGTCACCATGAGGAAAATGTACCAAACAGAACGAGAAAACGTTTTTGTGGTGGCTTGTAAATTGTGTTCAATCGTTGAACTTAAACTTGGATAGAGCGCGGCAGACAACGCAAGCGGAAGAAATTGAAACGCATACGTAAATTTATACGCAACAGAATAAATACCGACAGCGGCTGTCGTCATAAATTTTGAGATAAAAAGGACGTCTACGTTGCTGTAAATTTTTGTAAAAATCCCTGCAAGCGCAAACGGGATCATGACATGTATTGCCTGCTTCATCGCTTTACCATCAAAAATCGGTTTCAAAATTTTTCTTCCATAAGTCCGAACAACAAAAAAACTTGCGACCAAAAGATTTGTAAAACTTCCACAGATGAGTGCAATCACAAGCCATGTAACATCCGGATTTAAGAACAATGAAAGTCCACCAATAAGAAATGTCACACACTGTCCTATTACGATACTCATTGCCTCGTAGGTAAGAAGTTGCGATCCACGTAACACTCCGAAACATAAAAGAGCAAGCGCATCTAAAATCATGACGATCATGGTGATAAAAATCAGACGTGAAATTTCATCCGAATACTGAAAAATCACCGTGGCAAGCGAAACAATGATGACGGCAAAACTTATGAGGATTAATTTTAACCCAATAGCACGTCGAACATATTGTTCTCGATTCTTTGGATCCTTTGCAATTTCACGTATCACGATGGATGTGAGTCCAAGATCCGATAAAACCGAAAACATGGTGATAAATGACGTCGCCAAAAAAAAGATGCCGGTTGTTTCTGGCATCATGACGCGCGCCAAACACAAAAAATAGACAAAAGCGATAATCTTTTGTCCAACCGAAGCAAACGTCATAAAAGCCGTATTTTTGGCGAGATGTGTTCCCATGTACGAATTAGAATAGCAAAAAAAAATCGTTTCGTAAAACGAAATACCTGCGCGAGGCAGGTATTTTTTCTAACGTTTTGACCATTGTGGTGATCGACGTGCAGATTTTTTTCCGAATTTTTTTCGCTCACGAATACGTGCGTCACGAGTCAAAAATCCTTGTTTTTTCAAAACCGTTCTGTATTCTGGATTAAAATCAACGAGAGCACGAGCGATTCCAAGACGGATACTATCTGCTTGACCAGCGGAGCCGCCACCTTTTACGACCACCATGATATCAAACATGTTTTCTGTCCCGGTTAACACAAGAGGAGCCTTTACGGCTTGGCGCAAAATTTCTGTTGGAAGATAATTTTCAAACGCACGTTTGTTTATTTGGATGGTTCCAGCACCTCCATGATGCAAACGAACTTGTGCGACCGCAGATTTGCGACGCCCAACCGCACCGATGTATTTTGTTTCGAGTTCTGTCATATTAGTTCTTCACAACGAAACGGATTAATCGTTCTTTGCGGTGGGAATTTTTTGGAAGCATGCGGGAAACGGCTTTACGTAACACTTCTCCTGGATCCTTTGCCCACACACGACTGATCGGAGTGACACGCAATCCATTTGCATAAGCCGTATGACGGTAGTAGGATTTTTGCTCCATTTTTTTTCCTGTTAAAACCATTTTGGAAGCGTTTAAAACATGGACATGATCACCTCCGTCCACATTTGGGACAAAAGACGGTTTTCCTTTTCCCATCAAAAATCCGACTACCTCTGTCGCAAGGCGTCCCATACTTTTTCCAGAAGCATCGATCGTTTTTGTTTCTCGTTTGAGTGCGTTCATATTAAACAAGTTCGATTTGAACCATTTCAGATCCATCTCCTTTTCGTGTTCCGATTTTTACAATACGTGTGTATCCACCTTTACGTTCAAGATAACGAGGACCGAGCACGTCTAAAATTTTATTGACAGGAAATTCAGAGGCAAAACGCTTCAATAATTTTCGACGTGATGCAAGTGTAGAAACTTTGCCGTCCGTAATGGAACGCTCCACAAGAGAACGAATAACTTTTGCTTTTGTGACCGTTGTTTTCACTTTTTCGTGCAAAATAATACTCGCCGCCAGGCTTCGCAGCATGGCGTTTCGTGGGGCGGTTTTTCTTCCAAGAGTTTTGACAACGTTTCTATGACGCATACAACATTTATTCCATGTTTCCCATCTCTGAAGGTTTCTTCAAAAGAATAGAGAAGTAATCAATTAAAACTTTTGCGGAATGTTCTACAGCTTCTTCTGGTGAAATGGTTCCATCTGTCTCGATGTTCATGATCAGTTTGTCGTAGTTTGTGATGTCTCCAACGCGTGTATTCACCACATGATATCCGACGTTTCGAACCGGCGAAAACAATGCGTCGATGGCGATCGTGCCGAGATCATGTATTTCTCCGACACGCTCCTCAGTAGAAGCATATCCACGACCTTTTCTGACCGTGATCTCCATATCAAATGTTGCTTTTGGATCCGTAATATTGGCAATCACCAATTCTGGATTCATGATTTCAACATCTGCGTTTGGCGTAATATCTGCGGCCGTAACGGTCTTTAACCCTGAGGCAGAAAGTTTCAAGACAACAGGCTCATCGGAAAAAACTTTGAGTCTGAGCATCTTCAAATTTAAAATCACCTCAAGAGCGTCTTCTTTCAGGTTTTCTATGGCCTGAAATTCGTGTGTGACACCTTTCATTTTGACCGCGGTCACGGCTGCTCCCGGTAAAGAAGAGAGTAGCACGCGACGAAGCGCGTTTCCAAGAGTTGTGCCGTACCCGTAAAAACAAGGTTCGACAACAAGGACGCCCTCGTTTGGTCGTTCACCTTTCTCAAATGAAATCTTTGATGGAAGAAGAATGTTCTCCATACGTACCTCCTTAAAGAATTATCGGGAATAAAATTCGACGATGAGTCTTGGATCAAAAACCTTTTCTACATCATCTAATTGCGGTTCGCCCGTAACTTTCCCTTTCAGAGAAGCGACGTCGCAATCAAGCCACTTTGGCACTTGAACTTGCTTATGAAATTCGGCCATCGTTTTCACGATGCCTTTTTGTTTTTTTGATTCTTTGACTGATATTTCAGAACCAACGCGAACTTCATAAGAAGGAATATCGACAAGTGCACCGTTTACTTGAACGAATCCATGGCCAACGAGCTGACGAGCCTGCTTGCGTGTTTTTGCAAGCCCAAGTCTGTAAACAACGTTATCCAAGCGTTTTTCAAGCAATTGAATCATGAATTCAGCTGTATTGCTTTTTGATGTGGAAGCTTTTTCAAAATAGCGACGAAATTGCTTTTCTAAAAGTCCGTACACAGCTTTTGCTTTTTGTTTCTCCAAAAGCTGTTGGCCGTACGAGGAAAGACGAGGTTTTCGCATGGCCTGTTTGGGACCATGAATACCAGGTGGGTACGGACGACGTCTAACGTATTTCTCTTTTCCAAGAGTAATTCCAAGACGTCGAGAAAGTTTTACAATGGGAGTATTATTTTTTGCCATAAACTAAACGCGTCTTGGTTTCGCAGATCGACAACCATTATGAGGAAGCGGAGTTAAATCTTTGATGGACAGAACCTGAAAACCGTTCGCATTCAATGCACGCACCGCGGCATCACGACCTGCTCCAACGCCTCGTATAAAAACATTGACTTCCTTTAAACCAATTTCTTTTACGCGATCCGCAGCGGATTTTACTATCATTCCGGCGGCATAAGGCGTTGCTTTTTTTGGTCCTTTGAATCCACAATTTCCGGCACTAGACCATGCAAGCGTGTTTCCATTTAAATCCGTAAGCGTAATAATTGTGTTGTTATACGTCGCTTGTACGTAAACATTGCCCTGCGAAACGGATTTCACCGCTTTCTTTTTTTTCGATTTTGACAATTTTGTTACAGCCATATTTATGTCTTTGTCAAAGCTCTACGACCACTTCCGGTTGTTTTTCGGACGTTACCGCGAACAGTGCGTGAATTTGTTTTAGTACGTTGACCATTTACAGGGAGATGTCTTGCATGTCTTGTTCCTCGGTACGCACCGATTTCTTTTAATCGCTTTACGTTTGAGAGAACATCACGTCTAAGATCACCTTCTAGGCGTCTTCCTTTTTCAAGGATATCGCGAATATCTTTTATTTGATCCTCGGTGACATCTTTTGTAAGGATGTTGCCGGAAACGTTTGCTTGCTTCAAAATCTGCTTAGCGGTGGATGGTCCGACACCATAAACATACGTGAGAGCAATCACGATGTGTTTGTTGAGAGGGATATTAACTCCAGCAATACGTGCCATAGGAAAAAAATGTGACAAGGTTAACCCTGACGTTGTTTATGTTTAGGATTCTTACAAATAACAACCACACGGCCTTTGCGGCGTGTGACCATACAGTCTTTGCAAATTTTTTTTGCGGATGCTCGTACTTTCATAATGCACAAACACCATCGAGAACATCGATGATGTAAAGTTCCGTTAAAAACGGTAAGTGACCCGGCCCTTTGTCAGATCATAGGGACTAATTTCAACCTTGACATCATCCCCAGGCAAAATGCGTATACGAAATTTGCGCATCTTTCCAGAAAGATAACCAATGATGGTTTGTCCGTTTTCTAATTTAACTTTGAAATTTGCAGATGGTAGAAGTTCTTCTACCGTGCCTCGCATTTCAATAAAATCTTTTGTTTCCTGACCCATAGGGTGAATAGAGCCTTTGCATGCTAACAAATTTTTCTCTTATTAGCAAGGAAAAATACATTTCTGAGGCGCCGGTATTTTATGTGTTTTCTTGAATCCTGTCAAGAAACACCTCGTGGATAAGTATCTTTAGTCTAAAACGGCCTTAATGCGACGTAAACCTGTACCAATAGATTCCTCTTTTACAATGCGAAACGTTCCCATTTCACCTGTATTTAAGACATGTGGACCTCCACAAACCTCGCTTGAAAACAAGGTTCCAGTAGATACATCTCCAACGAAATACACTTTCACCTTATCGCCCACTTCTGCATATTTATCGGCAAATAATCCAATGGCATCACGTTTTTTTGCTTCATCAAGTGTCAGCATTTCAAATGTGACAGGGAGTTTTTTATGGATAGCACCGTTTACAAGGTCTTCCGTTTGTTTGAGTTGTTCATCTGTAAGTTTTGTTTGAAAAGGAAAATCAAATCGCATGCGCTCCGGGGTGATATTACTTCCCTTTTGAACAATGGTCTCTCCAAGAATTTTTCGAAGAGCAGCATGAAGAAGATGTGTTGCGGTGTGATATTTGACACTCATCTCTGAATGATCCGCAAGTCCGCCTTTAAATTTTTGTTCTGAGCCAGCGCGCGAGAGAGCTTGATGTTTTTCCTTTTCAACTTTGAACGTCTCAAAATCAACCGTCATGCCACGTTCTAAAGCTAACTCTTGGGTAAGCTCAATCGGAAACCCAAATGATTGCAATAAATCAAACGCATCCATCCCAGAAATCATCTTTGTCACAGAAGAAGGATCAGCTCCGGATGATTTTACAAGCTCTTCGAATTTTTTTACTCCTTGCTGAAGAGTCATTTTAAACTTACGTTCCTCCTTTGCGAGTTGATCTAACACAGTTGCTCGCTCCTGTTCAAGTAATGGATAAGCGTCTCGATAAACATCGATAAAACAGGATCCGATCGCGGAACACACTTCCTCTTGAATGCCGAGTTGATTCGCGAATCGAACAGAGCGTCGAATCAATCGACGGACAAAATACCCCTGATCTTTGTTTGAGGGAAACACACCGTCCCCTATCAAAAATGTTGCGGCGCGAAGATGATCCACAATGACACGAAACGGATAGGCCTCCTTACTGTTCCAAACGTATTTTTTTCCAGAATGAGATTCAAGCCATGAAATAGCCGTTTGGAACACATCAATAGAAAACATATCCGGATTATCCTTGACAGCAAACGCAAGACGCTCAAGTCCGCCGCCAAAATCGACATTTTTTTGTGATAATTCAACAAAGCCGTTTTCCGTCTTTTGATATTGCATGAAGACATTGTTGCCGATTTCTGCAAAACGCCCGCAATCACAATTCACATGACATGGATCGTTTTTCCAGTCTGATTGTTCATGCAACTGAAGACTCTCACCGAAATCCCAAAACATTTCTGAATCTGGTCCACCTGGTTCTCCGACCGGCATTCTTGAAGGAACTCCGGATCGACTCCACCAATTTTTCTTTTCATCGTAATAAAAAATTCGTCCGTTTTGCATCCCATTATTTTCTGCAAAATCAATTTCACATGCATCGATTCCAACGGATAAAAACTGCTCTTTCCAAATCGCAACAGCTTCTTCATCACGAGCAATCAGATCATTGCCACGAAATACGGTGACATACAAACGATTAGGATCAAGACTCAACTCTTTCGTCAAAAATTCAAACATCCAACCTATTTGTTCTTTTTTAAAATAATCTCCAAGGGACCAATTTCCAAGCATTTCAAAAAAAGTCGTATGACGATTATCTCCGACTTCATCGATATCTTGTGAACGAAAACATCTTTGTGCATCCGTAATCCGAACACCGCGAGGATGTGCTGCTCCAAGCAAATAAGGAACCATGGGCTGCATACCAGAACCCGTAAACAGCGTTGTTGGATCATTTTCAGGAACTAAAGATGAAGACACGAGAATCGCATGTCCTCGATCAGAGAAAAACTTCAGATACCGTTCACGAATTTCCATCAAAGTCATATTGACGACTAGTGTACAAAAAGCCTGTGTTTGCGTAAAGGTCGCTTTTATTATTCTGAAGCAGAGATAGATTCTTCTGATTCTACTTTTTTCAATTGTCGTCGTGTCATAGACGCAAAAAATGATTCAAATTCTTGTGATTTTAAGAAAAATAGAATGCCGAGATAAACAATCGCTCCGCTCAATCCCGTAATCACTACTTGGGAAAGAACGTTCATAAACGTATCAAGTTGAATAAAACGAACAACAAATGATCGCACAAACAGCATGATCAGTCCTGAGCAAAGAGCTGCAGGAATGAGTTTAAACAAACCAGCCATAATATGAGATTCGTGCAATGATCCCATTTTTTGACGTAACAAAATCCATAAAAGTCCCGCATTCACGGTTTCGGCGATTCCAAACGCCATAGCAAGGCCAATCACCCCAAATGATTTTGTAAACAAAAATGCAGAGATGACTCCTAAAATAGCGGAAACGATTCCTGCTGTGAGAGGTGTCACGGTATCGTGTGTGGCAAAAAATGCCCGTGCCAAAATATAAACACATGCCTGTGGAATAAAGGTTAGGGCAAAAAAAGCAAGTGTATCTGCCGCGAGGATAGTAGCAGTCCAATCAAACGCACCAGCACCCACGACGACGCGAACAATTTGAGCACGCAAAAGTAAAAATACAATCGTCACTGGAATCAAAAAAAAGAGCAATTGTCTTATGGTTGAGGCAAAAACCTCACGAAATGCCTCGAGTCTGTTTGATGTAAAATGTTCTGAAAGTGTTGGAAACGCTGCGATCGCATAGGAAACACCAAAAACTCCAATGGGAAAAAATTCAACATTGTAGGCAAATTGAAAAATCGTCACACTTCCTGCTTCAAGTGTTGATGCGATGACCGTAAGGACAAGAAATAATAATTGATTCATGCCGATTCCGAGCACGCGCGGAACCATTTTACGAAGCACTTCTTTTGTATCATACTTTGTCCAGTACCAGACAAGGTCGCCGCCGAATGTTGCCAGCCCGCTTCGATGGC
>CAYHWG010000006.1:0-30151 GCA_964360375.1 uncultured Gammaproteobacteria bacterium
TCTTTCCACAAAAAAATCCGTTCATAACGATATCCCGTTCCACGCATCCCGTATGCTTGAATCCCGAAATGCATCATCGCACCCAGAACAACTCCATACGCTAAACCAATCGAACCAAACCATTTTGAAAACAACACAGCGCCAATGACAATACCGGCGTTATAAAAAATAGGAGCGAGTGAATAAATAAAAAAACGCTTGAGGCTTTGCAACACTCCTCCAAAAACAAGAGAGACAGCCAGAAAAATCTCTGAGAGAAGCATGACACGCGTGAACGAAGCGACTTCAGATTGTTTGTAGGCATTAAATCCAGGAGCGATCAACACGGAAATAGGATTGGCAAACACAAACAAAATAACAGCCACACAAATCATACTGAGCCCCATGAGGTGCAGCATGTTATTTGTAAAAATCCAGGCTCGCTTGGGGTGAAGAACGTTATTATGATGCTTCGTAAACATCGGGATAAAACTTGCAGAGAGGGCCCCGATCACGATCAAATTAAACAAAAAATCAGGAACTTTAAATGCGGCATAATAAATATCAAGCGTGTCCCCCGCCCCAAATGCTCCCGCCAAAACACGATCGCGAATAAGCCCAACAACCTTGCTTGCAAACGAAAAAAAACCGATCAAAATAGCCGCTACAATAACCGTAGTGGATTGTGAGTGAAAAAATTTGAACATGTTCATTCAGACTTCTCATGATGAAGACCTCTGAAAAAGTAGCGGAGGTCTTCACTCTTCTTTGATCAAAACGCGTGTTACATCCTCTTCTAATCCTCCTTTCGATGACTTCAAAAATAATAAGGAAAGACAGCTCGCAAATAAGATAATGGATAAACCGCCGATCAAATACTGTACCAACGGATTCGATAGGCGAAAAAATGGAATATGGATGGTTGTTTTTTCTTCGGAGATTGTGCCTGAATCGTCGGTTGTTTTCAAGGTGACTATGTAGGTTCCTGGCTTATCGTACACATGTGTCACGCTTGATTTACTTGAACGAACCCCATCGCCAAAATCCCATACATAATTTACACGTGAATCTTGAGGAGAAATCACGGTAAATACTTCTGTGTTCCATGCAGGCTGTTCATATTTAAAAATCGCATGCGGAGAAATATTTTCCTCTGTGCTTAACACAGAAACATCTTTCGTTGGTGTGGTGGTGGAAGACGGAAGCAAATCCTGTTTTAAGACAACGGACGCCTCCGCTGTTTTTTCAGACGATTCTTTAGAAGCCAACGTACCGAACGTGGATGAAGTGGAAGGAATAATCTTTTTTACGGAAGGAAGAATGAGTTTCGGAGGTAAAACTTTTTCGAGGATAGATCGCTTTGGATCAAGTGGATACGCATCGAGAGGATCATTTATTTTATCTCCATCTGAATCCAAAAGAAGCGGATTTGTTCCAAGTTCTGCTTCTACCGCATTTGTGAGTCCGTCATTATCAGCGTCCTCATCGCAAGCGTCACCGTTCCCATCATGATCCGTATCCAATTGTGACGTGTTTGCAACTTGCAAGCAGTTATCGTTTTCGTTAGCGATTGTGTCACGATCTGTATCCACAATGGGGGTAATTAAGGCAGAAATGGCGGTATTATTCGTTACGTCTGATTCTTTTTTTTCGGTTCCACTGATCACCGCACGAATATTAAATGCACTCTCTGGAATCACAAAATCAACAAAAACTTCTTCTGGATCTCCATGAGCAACAATGGAAATCACTTGCGGTTCATGAATCGCAAGGGCTCCCTGAAAAAACGTGAGGTATCCATAAACATCCGCTGTCCCTGAATTATAGACGCGTGCATAAATTCTAACCGTATCACCAGAAATGAGAACGGATTTCGAAAAACGAATATCTTTTGGTTCAATACGCAAATCGACAACTGCCGCAAACGCATAAAGTGGCGTCATGAAAAAAAAGAGCAAACAGATGAAAAAAATTTGTTTTAAGAACATAAAATAAATGAATCACTGTTTTGAATCCACTGAGTCGCCGCTTCGTCTTCTGTGAGGTGAAATTCAAGAGCAAATGTTGGATGCACGCGAACCAATACGTTTGGTATCACAATTTCTGAGCGATCTGTGTGCTGCAAAGAAACAACCTCTTGATTTTTGACATGTAATTTTTGTGCCATCCGGTCACTGCAATGCAGATGACGAGCAGGAATAATGACGGTAGATGACGCTCTCACAGACCCAAATTTCGTCACAAGTTTACAAGATCCTGCTCGTTTTAAATCTCCTGAGTGTCGGATCGGAGATCGTGTTCCGAGATAGACAGCATCGTGACTCGAAATTTCTACTTGCGTATTTCTTCGGGATGGACCGAGAACGCGAACGCATTCAATTGTTCCTTTACGGCCCACAACAGACACGGTTTCCCGATACAAAACCTGACCGCGATGTCCGAGATCCAATTCAACATGAAGATTTTTTTCGTCACCAAATAATTGTCGAAGATCGGACTTGGACAGATGAACATGTCTGTGTTGTATGACAAGCGGAATAAGGTACATGGATTTATTTTTTGCGTTTCATTTTTTTTCTCCCGAAAACAAATCTTTTTTTCATCAATTTTTCATGTCCGAACGTATAGTGAAATCGATTGGATCGAATCGGACCGACAAATGCAAGATGAAGTTCTGCTAATAGATATTTCATCGCAATTTTCATACGACCATCCCGATCAAGACGACGGATAGAAACAGGAATTTTTGTCGATCGAAGAAAACCGAACTTACCGAATTCCTTAAAACGTTGAGCATAGTCATGGTCTTCGCAAAACACAATAGATTCATCAAATCCCCCAAGTTTGTGATGTAAAGCACGACGGACAAACATGCAAAAACCTGGAGCGTGCGGAAAAACAGATCCCCATGCTCGAACGTATTTATTATATGCTTTATGCAAAAAATGATCGAGAAATGCATCGGTAAGAGGAAAAACATCGCATGTGGCAAGATCAAGTTTTCGTTCATTAAATTCCGCAATCGATTTTTCAATGAACGTCGGATCACGCAACTCGACATCCGCATCTAAAAAAAGAATGATGTCTGACTGAGCGGCGGCTGCTCCTAAATTTCTTCCCACAGAAGGCATACCGCCTTCAATGACTTTTGCTCCAAACGATACGGCAATCTTTCGTGTTTTGTCTGTAGATTTTGCATCCGCAACAATAATTTCTGTGGGCTGCATGGTTTGAGATTTAATAGACGCTAGCAATTTTGGCAAATGTTCTTCTTCATTTTTTGCTGGAATCACAATCGAAAGCATATGAAACAGTTTACTGCATTTTTTGTGTCATCGCAAACAACGCAATTCCTGTCGCCACCGAAACATTCAACGATTTTTTCATACCAATCATCGGGATCGAAACGATCGCATCGCATTGATTTAAAATCGTTGGAGATATTCCTTCAACCTCACTTCCGACAATAAGCGCGATGTTGCGCGAAGGAATTTCGAATTGATCGATCGGAATCGAATCGTGTGCAATCTCAAGCGCAATGATTTTCATTCCACTTCCCTTCAATTCAAAAATAAGTGCATCGAGGTTTTCACGATGTTCCCATAAAACGCGATGTTCAGATCCAAGCGCAGACTTAGCAATTTCCTTGCGTGGTGGACACCCCGTGTACCCGGTGAGAAAAAATTTTTCAACACCAAAAGCATCAGCTGTTCGAAAAAACGCGCCGACGTTATGAAGCGATCGAATGTTGTGAGCGATTAAATACATCAAAGTTGAAAAAAAGAGTATAAGCGAGTAGAGTCGAGATCTATGTTACCACTGTGTCCAAATAAAGCCGTCTGTGGATCCTGCTCGTGGTCACATCTAGATTACGAAAATCAGCTGAAAATGAAGCTCTCGGATGTGAATGGATCCTTCGCCTTAAAAGGTCTTGATGTAAAATGCACAGAAATCATACCCGCCCCTACTTTAGCACATTATCGCAATCGGATGGATTTTGTGATCGATTTTGAGGGTCGTGTTGGAATGCGTGCAAAAGATAAATGGTGGAAAGTGATCGACAACCATACCTGTTTTCTTGCCGACACACACATCGAGGAATTATTTGCGATCGTGCGCACATGGACGAAAACGAGCGGACTCTCCTTTTACGATCGTCGATCTCATGAAGGACTCCTTCGCTATGCGATCATTCGTGCGACCCGACTTGGCGACACCATGATCGTGATCGTAACAAGCAAACCGAGCGATGCAGTCGAAGAAACATTGATTCACAATGCGTTGACGAATCTTGTCACAAGGGTAGGAACAAGACCTACCACTACGAATCAAACACGAACGACGATTGTGTGGTCCATCAATGACACACAATCAGACACATCGTTTGGAACAGAGCTCCAAACAATCTCGGGAAGTGGGTTTATTGAAGAAAAAATTGGTGATTTTACCTATCGCATCAGTCCAAACGCTTTTTTTCAAACGAACTCTTACGCTTCCCCAATCCTTCTTGAAACCGTGAAAAAATTCTGTGGGAATGTTTCAGATAAACGCGTGCTCGATCTTTATTGCGGAACCGGATTTTTCTCGATCGCTCTTGCATCACAAGCAAAAGAAACGATCGGAGTTGAACTCGTCGAACAGGCGATCGTCGATGCTCGCATCAATGCAGAGCGAAACAACCTTCATCCTCTTTTCATTGCCGCACCAACAGAAAATTACGATTGGTCCATTCACAACGCGGATCTCGTCATTCTCGATCCTCCGCGCTCCGGGATGCATGATCGTGCCCTTGCGGATATTTTGCACAATAAACCCAAAACAATCGTCTACGTTTCCTGCAATCCAAAAAACTTTGCGCGAGAAATGGTACAATTACAGAAAATGTATGCGGTTAGTGCGATGATCGCGATTGATCTCTTTCCCCATACACCACACGTTGAACTCGTAACCAAACTCATTTGTAAATAATTCTATGTCAAAAAAATCCGGCTTCGTTGTTCTTGTCGGGCGCTCGAACGTGGGAAAATCCACACTCATGAATGCGCTCGTCGGTTCAAAAGTAGCGATCACCTCTCCAAAACCGCAAACAACACGTTTGCCCATTCATGGCATCCTCACTCAAGAGGAGGGTCAAATTGTCTTTGTGGATACGCCAGGCGTTTTAAAAGGAGCAAAAGATACGCTCTCAAAAACACTTGCCGTCTCGATGAAAAGCGCACTTGATGATGTGAATGTTATTTTATACATCGCAGATCCGACACGTTCCATTGGTGACGAGGAAAAATCAACGCTACGATTAGTCGAATCCATTCAGAAACCGAAAATCCTCGTGATCAACAAAATTGATCTCGACAAAAAACCGTATGTGGATTTTTATCGAGATCTCAAAGACAAATTTGATGACGTGATCGAGGTCTCCGCCGCGATGGGAACACACATCAAAACACTTCGCAATAAATTGTTCGAGTCGTTACCCGAGGGAGAACCGTTTTATCCAGAATTTCAACTCACCAACATGGGAAACCGTGAATGGATCGGGGAGCTGATTCGCGAAAAGCTCTTTTTACGACTGCGCCAAGAAGTTCCCTACACCGTACACGTTGAGGTGACAGAAATTGAGGAGCGTGAAAATAATCTTACCTATATTGCCGCAACAATCTTTACCACAGATGAACGCTACAAACGCATGATCATCGGACAAGGCGGACGCGGAATCCGCGAAATCGGACAATCCACACGCCGTGAGCTTGAAACCGTCATGAACACAAAAATTTTTCTCGATCTCACCGTTGAAAAAAATCCACACTGGATGCTAAAGTTTGAAATGTAATTTACTTCACGATCTTTGAAACATGATACCCGGAGAATGCCTCAAGCGCCTTTTGTTTAGAAAAAATATTCAAAGAACCTCTTGAAACAGGTGAAAGAGAAACCTCTAAAATAATTGGATTTGCTCGATTTGCCAGTATGGAATATCGACCGAACCAGTTGTGCGCCTCAATCGTTTGAACCGTTTCTTGCTTCCCGTCAATGAGGACGTCAAACGTTCCAAAATTTTGATCAGCTGTTATCGACAAAAGATCGTCGCGATTTGAAATCTTCGCGGCGTCTTTTTTTAGAACGTTCGCAAAATTTTGTACATGATCAGAAATCACGAGTGTCTTTGCAAGTGCATCGTCAAACATTCCTAGTTGCAAAATAGTCTTGTGATTTTGTATCAACTCATCGTATTGCTGTGCAGAAAGCCAAAAAACGGTATCCCCTATTTTCTCTCCAGCTACATGAGTCTCCGCATTTAAATTCGTCAAAATCACTTCACGATCCGCTTCTTCTCCACCCAATAAACGAACAGCTGTTCCATCCTGACCCAAAACCGTTTGCCGAATTGTTACCACGGATGAGGATTTTAAAAGGAGTACCTCTGTTGCATTTTTTATTTCCTCAGCGGTTTTTAACGTAGACGATGTAGAACAACCCGCACTAACGAACACAAAAACGAGAAGAAAACTCGAAAGAATTTTTTGTATTCGCATACCCACGAATCAATTATTTTTGAAATGCCCATTCACGCACATGTTCTTCTGTGGTCTCACCACAGATAAAATTCTTTGTTTCTGAATCGTAAAAAAATGGAACTCCTCCACAAAGATCCGTATCAAACGTTTCCAATTTTTTTGCATTGGCATCGTTGTGCCAAGTTTCCAAAATTTCAATCTTCACCCCTTCTTTGTTTAATTTTTCAACGATCGACAACATCGTGTGGCAATGCGGACATTCGGTGCCGTAAAAAAAATATTTCATAGCTGTACGTTCGATTGAATTCTGTTATGATTCTACCATGCTCCGGAAAATCGCATCAATCCTATTTATCCTCACGGTTTTTGGCGTCCTTATTGCGCTTCGTTTTAGTGTTCCTGACTCTGTTTCGGTGATCATCACAGATTCGAACGGTTCAACCGCGTATCAAAAATCGTCCGTGTTAAAACGCGGACAATTTGTGAAAACGGGCAAAGGCGAATATCTCGCGATACAAATCGGAGCATCCATTCAACTCTGGCTCGATGAAAACACCACCATCGAACTCAAAAGAACGTATGTCGATGAACGCTCCATCGGTTTCACACGTGGCCGCATCGTTGTAGAATCAACTGACCAAACCCCACTCCTCATTGAAACAAAACAGACACAAAATATTGTACAAAACGCCGTTGCTTCGTTCGTCAATTACGATTTTCGAGATACGATTAGCGTGATCCCATTTGAAGGATCTGTTGAATCCGGAATCAAAAAAATAAACAAATATTTTTTGATTCCAAAAAGCGTCAACATCCATGAAATTCCTCCGTTTAAAATCGAGCCGATCGAGTTTAAAAAAGACATGGGTGTCTATGCAACGTTCTATGATTGGGTTGGAAAATAAGGGTTTCGTTTATTCTATGATTCCTCCACCGATCATTTCGTTGTCGTCGTAAAAGACAATAGATTGTCCGGGCGTCACTGCGCGTTGAGGTTCATCGAAGACGACATGAACTGTTTTTTCACAGTGTGGTTCATCGCTCTGTGTTCGTATACTCGTACATGGTTGTACCGGCTGTCGATGTCGAATTCTTGCCGTGCCTGTAAACGGCACGCTGATTTTTGGTTCACGAAACCAATTCAGTTGTGATGCGATTAATTCTTTTTTAAATAATGCTGGATGAAAATTACTTCCGACGATCAGTTCGTTTGTATCGCGTCGTTTCTCTACAACATAATACGGATCACCTCCACCGATATCTAATCCGTGTCGTTGACCGATCGTATAGAAATTTACACCGACATGTTTTCCAATCACTTTTCCGTCTGTGGTCACAACATTCCCGGGATCCTCTTTCATACGCGCTTTCAAAAATTCACGTAGATCGACTTCGCCCACAAAACAAATTCCCGTCGAATCCTTTTTATCCGCAACCTCAAGTCCGAGTTCATGTGCCTTGATGCGAACCTCCGGCTTTGTGAGGTGGCCGATTGGAAATAAAACGCGAGGCAGCACAGATTTATCGATCGCCCATAGAAAGTATGTTTGATCTTTATTTGAATCAAAACCTTTTAGGATACGTACGCTGGCTTCGACAGGCTCAGCCAATAATATTCCCTGAGCGGAGCAAAGCGGAGTCGAAGGGTTCGTAACGATGCGTGCATAATGCCCAGTTGCAATAAAATCACAGCCGAGTTTATCGGCTTCCTTCAAAAATAAATCAAACTTCATGTAACGATTACACATCACATCCGGATTTGGCGTCCGCCCAGCCTCAAACTCACGAAACAAATATTCCACAACATCACGACGATACGCGTCTTCAAAATCGAATGTCGTAAACGGGATCCCAAGCTGTGCAGCAACACGCATTGCATCACGACGCTCCGTCTTCCATCCACATTCCTGAAATTCTTCTCCAACCTTCTCGACTTCTTCACTACTCAACTTCTTGACTTCTTTCCCTTTTACATCACCCGACCAATTTTTCATGAACGCTCCAATCACTTCATAACCCGACTCCAACAGCAACGCCGCGGACACACTTGAATCCACACCGCCTGACATACCGAGGAGTACTTTTGGTTTTTTTTGCATAGGATTCCTTAGTCTAATCAAAAAATACATGCCTGTAAAGACATGCGTTATCGGATGGATTTTTCCACCCATCGTTCAAAATCTTCCATATCTTCTCTGAGAACAAAAAAATCTGTGAAACGAATTTTTTCATTGTAGGTATTGAGAAGATCTGAATATTCAAACATCGGCACGTATTCAATTCCGCCGAGAACGCGTTTTGAAACGTAAATCGGTTGATGACCCTCGCGCATCTCACCAAGTTTTGTGAGCGCGTTATCGGCCGAATGTGTAAAATAGTTGATGTCGTTTTTTTCGCAAAGCTTGATGAGTTTATCGAGAGTCTTTTGATCGTTCGGATCATCTTTCTGCAAACGTAAAATACGTTTGGCGGGAATACGCTCCATCAAATGTTGACACCAGTAATTTTGTTCTTTTTTCGCGGCCTCAAACATCATCTCAATCACCGCCCCATCACGCAGGTCCGAGTACTCATACGGATCGGTTGGAATTTGAAGGGTGATTTCTTTTTCCAGAATAGCGCGTTCAAGATAGTGCGTGAAGCCGGCTTTTGTTTTGTGAAAATACACTTGATCGATCATGTGGTAACGTGCAAGAAGAAAATCTTCAAATGCTCTGACACCGTTTTCCGTAAGCGTAAAAATCAATTCTCCGTCTTGTTCAGTGACGCCCATTGAGGAAATGAGCCAATCGAGATCATACTGACCATACGCAACGCCACAATAATATCCGTCACGCAACAGATAATCCATGCGGTCACAATCCACCTCGCCCGAAATCAACCCTTTCAGAACTTTATGCAAACTCGGGATGCGATCCATGAGATTCTCAAAAAAATGCGAGGGCTTCACGCCTGCATGAATAAGCGACGCAACATCTTGTGCAAAATCCCGGTCGAGAACGTCCTCATCTGCAAGTGTTTGAATTAACAAAACGCTGTAATCTTCATGGACTGCGCGACGTTTTTCAGGTTTGTGTTTCCACCAGGACCAATCAAGTGGGAGTTCGTTAAAATTTGGAAACGCAATTTCTGACGCATGCGAAAACGGTCCGTGTCCGATATCGTGCAGCATTCCTGCCATGCGTACAATTTGGCCAAGCGCTTGAATCTCTTCTTTCTCGAGACGCTCACGAGGAATGCGAGAACTTGTGACAAATCGACCGAAAAGTCTACCAGCTACATGCATCGCTCCAAGACAATGTTCAAACCGATTATGCACGCCTCCTGGATACACATAGGATTGCAAAAATCCGAGCTGACCGATAAATCGGAGTCGTTGAAAAAACGGATGATCGATAACGGATTTTTCAAACGCATTAAACGTAATGCGTTTATGAATTGGATCGCGCAATTCAAATTCAGACATACATCCTATTGAGACTTCTCTAAAAGTAGCAGAGGTCTCTATTCAAATTTAATACTTTGTCCAACGTGGAGTGTCCCCGTCTTTATCAAAATGGGTTTTTGTATCACAGGAATCTTTGGCGTTTCTGAAATTGGTGACGGTTGTTGTGTGATTGCGGGCGCTTGTCGTGACGTGCGTAAATCACCCGTTTTTGCTTTACGCTTACGCTTGCGTTTACGTTTTAGTTCTTCCTCTGTTTGGGATAACACAACACTCTCTGTACGAGTTTGTTGTGTGACTGGTGGTGTTGTCGACGTCATCATAGGTTGTGTAACGGGCGGTCGACTTACGACAGGAGGTTGTGTTGGACGCTGCACGGAAGGAGGTGCCGGAAGAATCTTCACAGGTTGTGGAGTCTGTACGGGTGGAGCTGCTTGAACAACAGGTGCGGGGATTTCCTTTTTTGGAATGAGAGATGATAACGAAATAGATGGCTCTTCCGGCAAATGTTTTACTAGCTCTTGCTTTGGAACAGAAGAAATAGATGGAGCTGGTCTTGTGATCGCAACAGGAGGCTTCATCGAACTCGAACCTTTATTTTTCTTTTCCTCGCGAACGATTTCAATACAGTCCTCACAAAAAATGGGACGGGATCGATCAAGCTCAACGGGCAACACCATCTTTTTATTGCAACGAGAACAATCGTATTCAAATTTTGGTTTTTTGGATTCTTTTGCTGCAATTTTATCTTCTTTCTTTTTTACTTCTGCAGCCTCAAGCATCGTATCGACATCCATCTCACCCATGCCGCTCCAAAACAAAATCTTTTCTTCTACCACTTTGCGTTCAAGCGCATAACGCTCCCGCGAAACTTTTATCACGCGCTCTTCGGAATGTGTGACTTGTGCAATCGGAGAAAGTGTCACGGCTGAAAATGGCTGACTGGTGACTCCGTTAATCAACAGTTTTAAATAAATATTAAATTTTGGAAGATTAATAATATCTTCCGGCAAAAAACGAGGGGCAAATTCCGTTTCCATATATTTTGCATCTGGGGAACCGACACGAAACGTAATGATCGTTCCAACGTTTCCAAACACGGCTTCTCGCACTTCATCAGTAAGTTGTGCGATGTATTGATGCGCCATCGTTAAACACAATCGATATTTACGCGCTTCGGATAAAATTCCCGCAAACGACTCCACAGCAAAATTTTGAAACTCATCAACATACAAATAAAAATCAAGACGGGTAGATTCCGCCATATCCACACGCTCCATGGCAGAGAGTTGAATTTTGGTAATGAGGAGTCCCCCAAGCAGACGTGAATTGTCTTCTCCGATGCGTCCTTTTGACAAGTTCACGATAAAAATTTTCTGTGAATCCATGAGATCACGAATGTTAATCGTAGATTTTGCTTGCGCAACGATGTTTCGAATCACGGATGCAGATAAAAATTGACAGATTTTATTTTGAATCGGAGCAACGGCTTCTTGCGCATATTTTTCGTTATAGGAAGCAAACTCTTTCAACCAAAACTGACGCACAACAGGGTCTGTCACATTTCCGATCATCCGTTTTCGATACTCCGCATCCGAGAGCATGCGATTGATTCCAAGCAGTGTCGAACCTTGATTATCAAGCAGCGCAAGAATCGTGTTGTTCAAAATATATTCCATGCGGGACGACCACATGTTTTCCCAAATCTTTTTAAACACCCCCATCATGCCACTTGCAACCAAATGTTTGTGTTTTTCACTGATAGCCTCGAGGATATTAAACCCAACCGGATAATCCGTATCCGCCGGGTTAAAATAGACAATGTCATTGATGCGCCAACTTGGAATGTAATTGATCAATTTTTCAGCCGTATCTCCGTGTGGATCGACATAACAACATCCATGTCCGGCATAAATATCCGACAAAATAAAATTTTCAAGCAACGTTGTTTTTCCCATGCCTGTTTTTCCAACGACATACACATGCCGACGTCGATCGTCGGTTTTGATTCCAAATTTTGTCATCGCATTGCGAAAATTCGTTTTCGCAAAATAATTGACTTCGTTTTCATGCTCGTGGTTATAGGACATAAAAAATTTTACACAGGCAAATCTGGAGGAGAAAAATTTGTGTCATCTTGATCTTTTTTTGGCGCATCTTGCAAAAAAGCATGCGTTTGTTTTTCTGGAGAAACAAGATCTGTCGGTACAATGAGTGTCGGAAGTGCATCAGGGAGCGGTACGGAGACATCCACTTTTTCGGTAGCGAAATTTTCTGAATGCATCCGCGATTCTGAGAGTTCTTTTTGATACATTGGCAAAACGGAATCCAGAGATTCCTCGTGATACCCTGGTAATGTATTTTCCAAAAATGTAACAGGTAATCCCACAGGAGGTTCCGCACGACGTGCCTCAGCCTTTTTCACGAGAGGAGCCTTAATATTAATGGTTGGAAAATGCCATAAGGTTGCAAGCTCTTCTGCATTCAAAAAATACGGCGTTGCTCCCATTCCCCAACTACGACTTTGGTAGGCTTGCATGAGATTGTTCTGTTTTTTTGCGTAAGACAATAATTGCCAAGGATAGTCATCTTTTGGTGAAACAGGACCGTACAATTTAAAACTGTTTAAATTGAGATGAGAATATTGATTCAAAATTCCTTTGACTGTTGTGGCACGATCTCCTTTTTTAAATGCGGGTTTTTCCGCAACATACAAAATACGAATTTTTGTCCCGTGCGCAACCTTTACCGTTTTTTTCATGATCGCCTTTGCTTCATCTTGTTGAGACGGACCAAGTTTAAACGCTTTAAAAGGATCTACTTCTTTTTTGTGAGGATCTGCTGCGGTGATGCCGAACATGGTCGAAAAATCAACATCAATCGCATGATTGATTGCATCAAACGGAACACTCAAAACAGAGTTCATCACACCTTCCCATGGATTTGATGCGTGCTTTTCCTCTACCCCATAAATTTTATTAACATGTGTAATTCCTTCCTTTCGCCAATCATGACTTGATGGCTGAATCAGCATCTGAAACCAAAAATGTTCCCCTGGTCGCATTTTTGACAACTGTTCTAACGTATATCCGAGAGGATCTTTAATTTCACCCGTCATTTGATCTTCAAAATCAACATACGTACGAATCGGAAAAAAAGAAGGTTTATCGAGAACAAATTCTCCGCCCCACATATCAAACTTTTCGTCTGGGTATTTAGACGGCAATTTAATCGCATAATCTGTCACTTCGCTCACCTCCGCGTCAGGATATTGTGCATAAATGCCGGATTCGATGACATCTCGAAATTTTATTTGTGTACGGATAATAAATTGGATATAGCCTTCTTCAGAAATAATTTCAAACGAGAAAACAGGAAGCAGCTTTCCGACAAACCATTTTTCCTTAAACGTTATACCTGACTTTGCGGCGTAAAGTGTGGAAAATAAATTCTCAAGAGCTTTTGGTGATTGTTCCGTAAGCGCTGGAACGTCGACGGCGAGACAGATAAATTTTAATCCGGAAGCAAATTTTCCTTGACGTTCGTAAAGCCACATCTCTGTAAAACCCCAAAGGAGGGTGATGAAAATTGGAATCCACCCGAACCAAACAAAAAGATCGTATAATAAAATATCGATCGGCTGTTGAAAAAAAGACCAAGAAAAAAATGGAACGATGGATGTGCTTGATTGTTGTAAGATTTGTATGGCAAACAAAGGAAACATATCGTGATGTAGTATAACAGAAAAAGAGAACTCACTCGAGTTCTCTTTTTCACAGAGCTGTTTATTTCTTTTTCAATTCCCATGCTACCAGCGCGGGTGATGCAAGAAAAATGGATGAGTAGGTTCCAGCAACGATTCCGAGAATCAGCGCAAGGGCAAACGGTTTTGTGGTATCCCCTCCGAAGAAAAAAATCGCCGCAAGTGTCAAAAGGACTGTCATAGAGGTACTGATGGAACGACGAATGGTTTGATGAATACTCTGCTCAACAGTCTCTTCAAACGAAACATGAAGTCGTTTCAGTAAATTTTCACGTGTTCTATCAAAAACAACAATCGTATCTGTAATAGAGTATCCAAGAACCGTAAGAATAGCAGCGACAAAGGCTGTATCAATTTCCCAATGCAAAAATTTTCCGAGCAAAGCAAATACACCAAGTGGAACAACCACATCATGAAATGCAGTAATAATCGTGAGAACTCCGTACTTCCAAGAAGCAACGGGTTGTGTCACTTTCCGAAAGGCAAAAGCAACATAACTACCGATCGACAAAAGAATAAGAATAATTCCTATAAGCGCATTTTTTCGTAATTCATTGCCGATCACCGGACCGATTGAGTCAAACTTTTGTTCAATCGTTTCATCTCCAAATGCCTTTTTTAACTGTTGAAGGAGCTCTTGATGCTTCTCTTCCGTTAAACTTTCTGTACGAATCAATGCGGAGTTTCCTTCTGAGGACTGCACGATCACATTTTTGTATCCCAATTGTTCGACACTTGTACGAATCTCTGACGAGACAATCGGCTGAGAAAATGTCACTTCAAGTAAACTTCCGCCCGTAAAATCAATTCCAAACTTCAAACCAAACAAAGCAATGGAGGAAAGACAAACGAGTGTAATCATTCCAGAAATCGCGAACCAAAGTTTTCTGTGTTTTACGATATGCATATTATTTTTTTTCGACCGTTTTTTGTTTTGATTTAACACCGTAGAAAATTGGGTTATGCGACCACTTCCATTCAAAAACAGTGTGCAAATACATACGAGCAACATACACAGCCGTAAACAAACTTAATAGGACGCCAATTCCCAGGGTTAAAGCAAAACCACGAATAAAGCTTGAACTGAACCAATAAAGCACAACAGCCGAAATCATTGTTGTAAAGTGACCGTCACGAATAGCGGCCCATGCTCGGCGCGCTGCTTCGTCAGAAGAAGAAATTAAATCACGACCAGATGCAAATTCTTCTTTCAAACGCTCAATCGTAAGGACGTTTGCATCAACCGCAATTCCAAGAGACAACACCAGTCCGGCAATTCCCGCAAGGGTAACCGTTACACCGAATAAACGGTAAGCCAGCAAGTTAAGTGATGCAAATAGGAGTAAGGCAATAATAGAAACAAGTCCCGGCAAACGATACATAAAAATCATGTAAAGAGTGACGAGTAAAAATCCAATAAGCGCAGCTGTAACACTTTTTTGAAGTGAAACAAGTCCGAGTGTGGGTCCAACGGTTTGCTGGGAAAGTAATGTAACAGGAACCGGAAGTGCACCTGCGTTTAAGCGTTGGGCAAGTGTTTTTGATTGATCAAGAGTAAAATCTCCGGTAATAACAGCTCTGCCACCATAAATAGCGGTTTGCACAACCGGAGTGGAGATAGGACTTCCATCAAGAAAAATAGCAATTGGCTTACCGATATTTGCCGCTGTTAATTTTCCAAACAGCTCTCCTCCTTCAGCGTTAAATGTAATTCCAACGAGTGGATTTCCTGAATTTGGATCAAACTCCACATCCGCATGTTCTAATTGTTTTCCTGATAATTCAGTATTCTTCCAAGGGGAACTTGGAGGGATGATGTCATAAATACTTGAAAGTTTTGTGACAATACGTTGAATTTTGTAAGCAGGAACGGTTTTTTGTTCATGTTTGTAAATCAAATGATAACCAAAATCTGTTTCGACGACATCTGAAATTTGACCAACACCCAACGCTTCCGCTGCCGCCGCAAACGGCGGAACAAACGTATCAGATGTTGTTGTACCGAGATCTCCTCCGTTTGTTGCTACAGATGGATCCGTTGAGTTCACTTTCGCGAGTTCCGCAAAATTTTGTGGAGTGATTTGTTCTTTCAATTTTTTGATTTGTACGGACGCATCAATAGCAGAAGTGTCTTTTTCACAACCTTGTTTATCCTTAAAACACAAAAGCAAATGTGAAAGACGCATCTCATTTACAGACCCAACCTCAAGCACTTTAATAATGTTAATTTCATTGTCACGCTCAATCGTTTTTGCATAGACCTGACCAATCTTTAATCTGTTTTGGACAATCGCTTTACCAATTTCTGGATAGCGCACTGAGTTTTCTGTTATGCGATCAACGACTCCATGAAGAGTATCCTTCGTTTTATCCAGACTTACTTCTGTCACCAATTTTTCAAAATCTTCAAGAGCCAACGCTCTTTTTAAAACCGCAACGCTTGCCGCACGCTCTTCGGTTTGCTTAGCTAAAAGGTTCTTTTGATCCACTTCTGTTGGTTCGCGATCGAGTTGATCTCCTTGTTCTTTAAATTCAAGAACAGGTGTTTCCCCAATTTGCTGAATCGCATCTGTGACATTCAAAACTCCCGCGAGCTCAACAATCACACGCGATGCTCCGTTTGTATCTGATGTTTGTACAAGAGGTTCGGATACACCAAACGCATTTACGCGTCTTTCGATCACATCTCGTACACCAGAAAGTGCATTCGCACGATCTTTTTCTGGAATATTTTTCATGTCTGCCTCATACACAAGATGTGTTCCACCTTGCAAATCAAGGCCAAGACGGTACACATTTTCACGAAGGATTGGAGGTGCCCAACCGGTTTGTGATTTTACAAAAAGACTTCCCTTATTCCAAAACTGAGGGAAATCATAAATAAACGCGAGAACTGTTACTGCCAAAAAAATGATCGTTGCCGCACGCGCCTTCCATGGTTTGTGTGATTTTGGACTGATTTGGTGGTGTTTCTTGGTTTTCCAGGTTTGCATAAATTTACATCACCCCAAGCATTGGCAGGGATCTTCAATTAGTTTTGGCAAAATAGTAAGGGATTTCCGCCTGAGACGCAAGTGGACAAACCAAAAAACGCCCTTTGGAATAAAACGTTTACATTTAGCTCAACACATTTCTTTTTGTGCGCAAATCTCGTCCAATCAAAATACTTAAGACAAAAAACCCGATCGCATTTCCGAGAAGGACGTCACTTAAATAATGGACACTAAGATAGAGACGACTCAGGTCGATGAGAAAAACAAAAAACAAAGTCAAACTAAAAATCCAAATTGTTCGCTGTGTGGTGCGTGATCGTAAATAGGACTGATATCCGATATAGCCAAAAACAAAAGCTGCCGATGTGGCATGACCACTCGGAAGAGAAAAGGAATCTTCAGACATAGCGCGTAACAGGAGATCTGGACGAGCACGATGCAATCCAATCTTTAATACGGCTGTCATTGCCTCCGCACACATCAATCCAAAAAAAGTCATCACGGCTCTTTTGATCTGCTTTTCGCGAAAAAATAAAATCAAATAATAACCAACGACAGCGAGCACAGCTGCGGGTGAAGCACCCAATGTAACAAACAAAAAAAAATGAACACCAAAATCACTGCGAAGTTGGTAAAGCTTGGCCATCAAGGAGTGATCGATGTCTATAAGCCACCCTTGCGTAAAATACTGATACAAAACAAATACAAAAACAAAAAAAGAAACACATTGCACAAAACGCAGAACAATTCTTTTCATACGCAAAAAAATAAAATCCTCCCTTTTTATAGGAATAGCATACTACAAGATGTTCTTTGAAGACAGAAAAATAGACAATCAGTATTTACTCATGTAGGCTTTTGTCTACTCTTTGGAGGAAAACATGAACTGGGTATTTGATCTAGATGGAACACTTTACACCCCACTTGATCATGTGTGGGACGAAATGGTTTATGAAATGCGTACCTATTTTGTAGACACACTTCACCTTCCTGTGGATTGGTCTCCCGAAGAACAAAATCGATTGAAGTCAAAGTGGCAAACAAAACAAACCATCATTGCCTATCTTGATGAATTTGATCTCGATTTTAACGCGCTCGTCGAGGCAACACACCTTCCAATCGTTGATCGCCTCAACATTCAAATCAGACCAGGAGTTCATCGTATTCGCGATCTTCCTGGAAAGAAATGGATTCTCACAAATTCACCAGAATCCTTTGCGCGCGCACTTCTTGTTAAACTGGATTTGCTCGATGTGTTCGATGGTGTTTACGGAATCCAACACGATTTCAAAATAGCAAAACCTCATCCAAAGAGTTATGAGCGTATTCCTGCTCATTCTCAAACAGTCATGATTGATGATTGGCATGAAAACCTCATTGTTCCACACGCACTCGGCTGGAAAACAGTGTGGTTTCCAGAACAAAATCAATCACACAAATCGTTCTTTCCCGAACACGTCCATCACGTCATGACATCCCTCGATGAACTCCATCGCCTTGTACCTTAATCCGCCATCGCGGATTTTTTTATTTGATCCTTTATTCATTCCTAGTAAGATGACACTTCTTGAAGTGGCCGACTTTGCCAGAAGGAAGTCAATTGAAATAGACTTCGTGTTACTCAAATGGGTTATCCTTTCAATGACTCATCTCCCAATCAATTCTTTTTTATTTACCTTTTCTCGACAAAGATCGATTGTGTCGATGCTTTTCTTTTTTGCCAAATCGATAATCTCTTGCGCCCAACTCGAAATATAATGAGTCGTTATGTCATGTTGTGGCCGCGTAACAAGAAGTTTCATACAGCAAAACCTTCTTTGAAAGATCGCAACCATTCCATTTGGACTTCTGCTAGTTTTTCCCCGATTGCATCGCCACGTTCCACACTCTCAACCAATTCATCACGAGAGAAACTTCCTTCTGATCCAATTGAGATAACCATGTTGGGCGACAAAACTTTTAATCGGGCAACAACTAATTTTCGCACTTCATCATCTGCAAGGACATTTTTGTCTGTTTGATTTTGCATATTTAGATGATTTGCAGTTTTTCAAGCTTATTAAGAATTTCGTTTGCAAGCGGTGTATCCGCTTCAACTTCAAAAAATGCCGCGTTCCAAGTAAGCGTTCTCCCATCATCCAAAACCAAAATAATTTCCTGTCTGACACCTATTGGAAGATTCGCATAAATCTTTAAGAAAGATTCCTTTTTCATATTCTCCATACATGACAAGTGTAATCAATATTAAGAAAAACGACAAACTTTGACTATAGATATTTATAATCCAACTTTTGACAGTTACTTGGATTATAAATTATATCCATGCGGATATGAATCATTACAAAACAACGATCTCGAGAATGAGACCGTTGTTTATTTTCTAACCAAATCCTGTTTTGCGCATCTCGCGGATCGATAACGTTTACGGGAACATTAGACTAATTTTGGAATCCATTGAGATGACACTTCTTATACTTTTTTCCGCTTCCACATGGACACGGATTATTACGGCCGACTTTCTCATCTATCGATTTGTTTGCGACGACCTCCTTTTCTGCGGATGTGGTCTGTGCGCCGGCGAGTTGAACACCCGCGCGATTTAACAATGATTTCCCAAGCTCTTCCTGCACTTTTATATCAACGGCATGGTGTGCAAACTTGAAAAAACTGAAGGTGATCTCTTGATTGATTGCAGACAATAGTTGTTGGAACATGTCGAACCCTTCGCGTTTGTATTCAATCAAAGGATCGCGCTGACCATATCCGCGTAAACCAATACCAGTTCTGAGTGAAGTCATCGCAGACAAATGCTCGATCCAAAGAAGATCGATGCCGCGAATCAGCGTTGCGCGTTCAATTGTGTGCAAATCTTGTTTCGTTTCAAACAACTCATACAAACGCATGTAATGCTCTTTAATCACTTGCATCACAGATTCAATAATTTTTGAACGACCTTCCGCAAGATGTTGCTTGTCGCGTGCGGTCTCAAGCGTGATCGAATGAAGAATCGTTTTTTGTTCCTCGTTTAACGGAACGATTGTTTGCACCGTCTCTACAATTTCTTTTACATTCCAATCCGCATTTGCTTTTGGAGCTGCCTCAGCTTCCGTTTTTGGAATCAATGGTTTCTCACCGGTGTGAAAAAAAACAACTTGCTCCACTTCCCCTTCGATAATGTCCAAAATACGATCCTTAAGAATTTCCGGTTCTTTTTCAAACGTTTCTAAAACTGAAAGACGACGACCGTAAATAACCTCACGATGTTTATTTAACACATCGTCATACTCGAGCAAGTGTTTGCGAATATCAAAGTTGTGGCCCTCTACGCGCATTTGTGCTTTTTCCATGGAGCTCGCAACAAATCTGTTTTCAATCGGCATGTCATCTGGAATACCCAATTTATCCATCATGCCTTTTGCTCGATCGGATCCAAAAATGCGCATGAGATCATCCTCCATGGAAATATAAAACTGTGTCGAACCTGGATCACCCTGCCGACCAGAGCGTCCGCGCAACTGATTATCAATTCGACGAGATTCGTGACGTTCCGTGCCAAGAACATGCAGACCACCAAAAGACCGGACCTCTTCTTCCTCTTCCTTTGTGGCTGGGTTTCCTCCGAGCTTAATGTCCACACCGCGCCCCGCCATATTTGTGGCAACGGTCACAGACCCTTTGCGCCCAGCTTGCGCGATGATCTCCCCTTCACGTGCATGATTTTTTGCGTTCAAAATTTCATGTTTGACACCAGAGGTAAGCAAAAGTTGAGAGAGTAACTCGTTCTTTTCAACGGATGCGGTTCCAACCAAAACAGGTTGGCCTTTTTCTTGCAACATTTTAATTTCTGCAATGACAGCCTGAAATTTTCCAAGCTCGGATTTATACACACGATCGGTTAAATCCAAACGAGCGACGGGAGCATTTGTTGGAATCTCCATGACTTCCAATGCATAAATCTTTGAAAACTCCTCTGCTTCTGTTGCGGCTGTTCCGGTCATTCCAGAAAGTTTTGTGTACATGCGAAAATAATTTTGAAATGTGATGGTAGCCAGTGTCTGACTTTCGTTTTGGATTACGACACCTTCTTTTGCTTCTATCGCCTGATGAATTCCTTCAGAGAATCGGCGACCTTGCATCAGACGACCCGTGAATTCATCCACAATCAACACCTCATTATTTTGAACAACGTAATGAACGTCTTTTTGATAATTCGCTCGAGCTCGAAGCGCAGAATCTGCGAACCGTTGGTAGGCTCCGGATTCAAGCGCATATAAATTTTCAATTCCGAGCGCTTTCTCAATTTTTTCAATTCCTTCATCTGTATACGCAGCCGAACGCAATTTTTCATCCACGTTAAAATCTGTATTTTCATGAAGCGTTGCAATAATATGCGAAAGTCGAACATAAAGTTCGTCAGATTTTTCGGCGGGAGCGGAAATAATAAGTGGTGTGCGTGCTTCATCGATCAAAATAGAGTCAATTTCATCGACAATCGCAAAATGAAGCCCGCGCATGACAGTATCTTGAATCGTTGGAGCCATGTTGTCGCGCAAATAATCAAATCCGAATTGATTATTTGTTCCGTACGTAATATCCGCCTGATACGCTTGTCGACGATCCACAGGACGCAAAAAATCTTCACGAACATGGAACGATTCCATTTGAATTTGTTCCATGTCCACTGTGGATGTTTGCTCGGGATGTTTAAATACGGGATCGTACAACAATCCACCTTCATGTTGAATCACCCCGACCGATAATCCGAGAAATGCAAAAATTTGCCCCATCCAAACAGCGTCACGTCGAGCAAGATAATCATTTACCGTGACAAGGTGACACCCTTTTCCCTCAAGGGCGTTTGCATACAATGCAAGTGTCGATGTCAGGGTCTTCCCTTCTCCCGTTCTCATTTCTGCGATCATCCCGCGATATAAAATGAGTCCGCCCATTAACTGAACATCAAAATGTCTCTGTCCGATCGAACGTTTTGATGCTTCTCGAACAACAGCAAATATTTCGTGTAACAGACTGTCAACACGTCGACCCTGAGAAATTTGTTCACGAAAAAAAACGGTCTTTTGTTTCAAAGCCTCGTCTGACAACAAAGAAATTTCAGGTTCCAGTTTATTGATTAATTCAACTTCTCGACGCAAATCCGCAACAACTTTTTTATTTGGATCGCCAAAAATGACATTCAACAATTTACTCATACGCAGCTTATTATTCCGCTTTTCCTCATATAAATCAAGAGCGGGATGATTATCCCGCCAATTCTATTCTTTTCCTGGTCTTGTTTGTCGTTTAAGGTCTTTTTGCTTTTCTTTTCTCGAAACGAGTTGTCGTTTTAAATCATCTTTCACTTCATCGATCACCGCATATAAATCCTCTCCTTCGGCTTTTGCGTTCAATGTTGTTCCTGGAGTATCTAGATGAAATTCCGCAAAAAAATAAGGTCCTTTCGCATGATGCTTTGATGTTTTTCCAAGTTCTGCCCGTAATTCTGCTATAGATTCAAAATGTGAAGTCAGTTTTTTCAACGTTTGAACGCGTTCCTCAACATATAGTTTGATCGCATCTGTGAGCTCCATGTTTGTCCCAAAAAGTGATGTGAGGCGCATATGGTATTTTAGAATAATAATTCAAAACCCTACGTATTGTACCTCTTCTTCAATCTGAATGCCAAACGTATTTCTTGCTCGTGTTTTAATGAAGGCAATAAGTTGCACTACATCATCTGCTGTTGCGTTTCCCATGTTTAAAAGAAAATTTCCATGCTTTTCGCTCACCCTGGCGTCTCCGATTTGTTTCCCTTTCAAATCAAGTTGGTCGATGAGCCAACCGACGGAAATCCGTCGGTTGACGATCATCTCTTGAGGTAAATCGAATTTTTCCATCAATCGTTGCAACTCATCATCAGACTTAATTTCATAATTTTTAAACATACATCCGGCGGATCCAGCATCATTTGGTTGAGTCGATTTACGTCGAGATAAAATCGTGTTCATTTTTTCTTTCACCAAAACAGAATCACCGCGTTCAAGCTTAAACGTTGCCGAGAGAACGATGTCAAACGAATGCTTTATTTTCGATTCCCGATACCCAAAAAAGAGTTGATCTTTGGTATACCGTACAACCTTACCGTTTACGAGTAATTCAATTTCAACAAGATAATCTTTTGTTTCGCCTCCAAAACAACCGGCATTTCCACGAACCGCACCTCCGAGAGTTCCTGGAAGAGAAATTGCCCATTCAAGTCCTGTGAGTCCTGCCTCTAAAGCGGTCTTAGACAACATCGTCATGAGCACACCTGCCTCCGCGCGAATGTGTTGTCCATCAATCGAAATTTCGCGCATGGACATTTTTATCACAAGACCATCAAATCCAGCATCGCTCACAAGGGTATTTGATCCGCCGCCGAACACAAAAATTGTGCAACAATTTTTTTTTGCAATCTCAATCGCACATTTCAATTCTTCTACCGATTTCGCTTCTACAAAAAACTTCGCCGGTCCACCAATACGAAAATTCGTGTGATGGCTCATGGGTTCATTTTCTTTCAAACGATTCCCGAAAATAAATTTTAATTCCTCAGTTATTTTCATATTTTTAACAGTTTATCGCGTTTATGCAAAAAAGAAAAACACTCCTCGATATGCCAACCGTCAGGCATGTCGAAGAGTGTAAGAAATTAGCTGCAGCCAGGAATAGGGATGTGTGCGCACGTTGCCCCTTTACACAAATCATCCGTGCACGCATTTCCGTCATCGGCACACGGAACACCCGTTCCGTCAGAAGAAAAAGGATTTGGTTTATACACGCAACCTTTTGCAGGCTCACATGTATCGATTGTGCATGCATTTCCGTCATTACAAACTTTTGGAAGTGAAACGGAACAGGACTTGTCTTTGCACGAATCGTTCAAGGTGCATTGATTTCCATCATCACATTTGGCTGAATTGGCGTTATGGAAACAATCACCATTGTCACAGACGTCGTTTGTACAGACATTTCCTTCATCAAGGCACAGAGCACCATCCTTTACTTTTGGATGCGTGCATTTTCCGTTCATGCACACATCTTGTGTGCATGCATTTCCGTCTTCAAGACATTTCCCTTCAGACGACGGCTTGTGACTGCACCCTGTAAATGGGTCGCACCAATCTGTAGAACACGGATCGTTATCATCGCAATTGAGAAGTGTGCCACCAAAGCAGACACCTGATGAACACTGTTCAAAGGTCGTACAGACATTTCCGTCATCGCACGTGGTTCCAGAAAGTTTTGCGTGCTTGCATGATCCATCGTTATTGCACGCATCTGTGGTGCAGACACTTCCATCATCACACAAACCTTCATCCGTCTCGCCGTTGCAATTGTCATCCTTTCCGTTGCATGCTTCCGGTTGAGGCATCATCGCACTACAGATCGGTTGACCCTTTTCGCACCCTGTAAAAAGACCGAAACACGTGCCAAATTCATTTGTTTGCTTGCATTGTCCACCGATCGATTTGGGATCGATATTATCCGTCTCGCCGTCGCAATTGTCATCGAGCTTATTGCAGCTTTCCGCTTCCGGAATTTGACCGATGCAATTTGATAGCCCCGCGGATTTACACATTCTCTGTCCTGTACATGATCCGAAAACATTTTTGTTCGCGCAATCTGTCGAAAGGGCAAGTTGAATGGCTCGAGATGAACAGGAGCACGTCGCATTATTCATCGGAACGCACTGATTTGCGGATAATCCCGTTTTTGCATCCGTCACAAATTGACAGACGTAATTCTTAGGACAATCTGCGTTTAGCTGTGCAGGACTGCATTGCACTCCACAAAAGCTTCCGCCGCTTCCAACCGTGATGCACAAATTGCCGACCTTGTTTCCTGTATTGCAATCTTTATGCTCATGACATGGATCACACAAACGAACATAACTAGACACACACATGTAGACAACGTCGGAGCCTGCTGTTGCTACTGCTGAACAGGTGAAGCCGTTTGGACATTCGTTTGAACATCCTTTTGAGCAGACATTCCCGTTTTCCGTTTCCGTACAGTATCCAAAATTACAATCGCTATTTTTGCTGCATGGATACCCGAATTCACCTGAACGCGGAGCAATCTGTACCGAATCTGTACTCAAGTGTGTCTCTGGTAACTCAGTCATCTGAATCGTTGACCCATCGATTTGCGCAGAACCGTCAATGACGATCACATCGCTACTTGTTTGCACTGTCTCGTCTGATGGACTCGAACAGGAACAACACGTAATCACGAACAAAAGTTGTGCCGCAAAAGCAGATGAAAGAACATTCATGAAACCTCCGTGTTTGCCCTCAAAACGCCTTGTTCTGAAAACAGTGCACAAGAAATCGTGCCCTTGTTTATAACAATCTTTTTTATATTTGTCAACCGAGCCATGGCATAAAAAAATCCTCTCGCGTGAGAGGATGAGTTTTGCTTATGGACAATTTGGTTTTGCTGTATGACTGCACTTCCCGTCTTTTGGATTGCAGGCGTCCACTGTACATGCATTGCTGTCATTGCATGCATTGACAGAACCTTTGCATTGACCCGCAAGACAAATGTCTGCCGTCGTACATGGATCGCTGTCATCGCACTGATACGAATCGTTGTACGTTTGGAACACACACTTTCCCGTTGCTTTGTCACAACTGTCTTTTGAACACGTATTGTCGTCATTGCAAATGACGGGTTTCGCTTTACACACAGATTGCTGACAAATCTCGTCTGTCGAGCATTTGTCATTGTCATCACAGGGTGCATTTGGAGTAGGAATGAACACGCATCCCGTTTTTTGATTGCAGCTGTCAGACGTACAGGTATTGCCGTCATTGCAGATGATCGTCGTACCAGTACATTTTGTGCCTTTACAGACATCTCCTGACGTACAAGCATTGTTATCACTACAGTAATATCCGTCGTTTGCTGTGAAGTTACAATTACCGATAGCAGAATCACAGGTGTCGATCGTGCAATCATTATTATCTTCACATGTCTTCACAGCACCGATACACTTGTCTTTCGCACACGTGTCACCGAGCGTGCACGCACTGCCGTCAGAGCATGGTGCTTTATCTTGAACTGCAAAGGTACAACCGGTTCCTTTGTCGCAGGAGTCTTGCGTGCAATCGAGACCGTCGTAGCATTGCAAAATCTTTCCCGTACAAACACCAAGTTTGCAGGTGTCATCGACTGTACAGGCGTTGTTGTCGTTACAGTAGAAAATCCCGACAACGGGGAGGTTCACACATGCACCAGTCACAGCATCGCACGAATCACTCGTACAAACACTGTTGTCGTCGCAATTCTTTTGCGATCCGGAGATGCATTTTGAATCCTGACAATTGTCATTGATTGTACAGGCGTTTCCGTCTGTGCACTTTGATCCGTTTGATGCGGGCGTCGAAAAACATCCAGAAATCTTGTCGCACGTATCTTGTGTGCACGGATTTGTATCTGAACAATTGATGGATGAACCCTTACAGATTCCCTTGTCGCACAAATCATTGATCGTGCAAGAACTTTTGTCGTCACACGGCAAATTATTCAACTTCACCGTCGAGCAACCCGTGTTTTTGTCACAACTGTCTTCCGTGCAATCAAGACCGTCGTCGCAAACGACCTTCGTTCCGATGCACGTGCCCACAACACAAGAATCATTCTTTGTGCAAACATCACCGTCCGTACAAATCGCATCTGTCGATTCGAACGTGCAGCCAGACAACTTGTCACATGAGTCTTTGGTGCAAGGACTGTTGTCATTACAAACAATCTGCTTTGCACCGATGCATTGACCGGAACTCGTACAAATGTCATTTGCTGTACACGCATCTCCGTCCGTACAAACCTTGTCTGGAAGTGGCATGTGTTGGCACTCGCCCATTCCCACATTGCACCAATCTTGCGTGCAAGGATTGTTTCCAGCACATTCAAGATTCGCTTTGCACTTGAACACATCCGGAGTTGTGGCCGACACATCCTCAGATGCATCAACAACAGAGATTTCCTGAACGTCTTGAACCACTGAAACTTCAACTTCAGAAGCTACTTCTGAATGAACATCGAGAAACTCCGTTGCGTCATTTGGCAAAGGAATGATTGGATCACTCGAGCAGGAACAAATTCCAGCCGCATAAATCATGCCGCCAAACAGAGTCATTTTGGAAAGAACGTTCACGCAACCTCCTTAAACGCTTTAAAACTATTTGTTCCAAAGCAAAACGCACAAAAAGTGTGCCCTTCTATATAACAAGAAAACAAGAATGCGTCAATAGCATCAGAAGTTAAAACCGATTTAGAATATTATTTACAAAGATCTCTTGCCACCAAATCAATATCCCCCGCTCCCATAACGATCAACACGTCATTCGATCGAACGACTTGTTCGAGGGCAGACTTCACGGCGTCGAAGTTTGCCGAGAACATGACGTGGAAGTTGGGGTTTTTCCGGCGGAGCCTGATCCGGCTCCGCCGGACTTTCTTAATCTCTTCGACAATGAGCCTTGACGACATTTGGTGTTCTTCATTTCTGCCGGCAACGTCGTAGATTTCTGCGACGACCGTTTCATCTGCAAGCTGGAGGGCGTGAACGAAGCCGTCGAAGAGGGATCTGGTGCGTGAATGTTGGTGCGGCTGAAAGCACAGGACGATTCTTCGGCCTGGAAAAAACTCACGGGCGGCGCTCACTGTTTTCTCGACGGCAGTTGGATGGTGGCCATAGTCCGAGATGACATCTGCTTCTCGCCAGGTACCGACGCGTTCAAAGCGGCGCCAAATTCCCGGAAACGTTTCGAGGACACGCGCACAAGTCTCGAAAGGCACGCCGAGTTCCATAGCTGCTGTGGTAGCGGCGAGGGCGTTCATGACGTTATGCTCACCTGGGATGATGAGTCGAATGCGACCGAGGAGTTCGTCACGTTGAACATTGAATGATTGTTCGCCTTTGTGAGTAATGCGATCAAACGCACGGTACATGACCACCCCCTCACCCCCTCCTTGTGAAGGAGGGGGAATATCGATTCTTCCTCCTTGTGATGACAATGAGTATGTCACGGACCTCTCAACCTTTAACTTCATGGACTCGGCGTCATCAGCGTTCATCACCATCATTCCCTTGCCGATCAATTTGTCGGCGAAGATTTGAAAGGTGTCGCGGATGTGATTGATGTCGCGGTAGTAGTCAAGGTGGTCTTCTTCAATGTTTGTGAGAACGATCATCTCGGGATGTAAGTTCAACATGTTTGCTTGATACTCACATCCTTCGACCACGAAGAATCTGCCTTTGCCGAGGCGGAGGTTTTTATCTGGAAAGGTGGGGACGAACGATCCAACGAGAACGGTTGGATCATATCCTGCGGCCTCGAGCATGAGACCGACGAGTGCGGTCGTTGTACTCTTGCCGTGAGTTCCAGTGACGACGATCGTTGAGAACGTTTTCGAGACTTCCCCGAGGAACTGGGCGTAGGAGACTTCCGAAATTCCGCGTTCTCGAGCTGTTGTTCGTTCAGGGTTCGTCGACGGGACAGCCGAGGAATAGATCACAACTTCGACGCCGTCGAGGACGTGCGACATGTCGTGTCCGATGGAGACTTGAATACCTTTTTTATTCAAGTCTTGTACCATCTCAGAATCATGGACATCTGATCCGGTGACGTGCTTTCCTTTGGACAACAAAAACTTAGCAAGCGCGGACATACCAATTCCGCCGATTCCGACAAAATGAAAGTGGTTCTTTTCAAGCAACATAGTGAAGATAGTATAGCAGGGGTGAGGGGTGAGGGGCTAGGGTGTTAAATTTGAGACCGTTGAAAACCTCATCTTTTGTCATTGCGAGGAGTTATACGACAAAGCAATCCTTGCATTTTGGATAAAAAGATTGCTTCGTCGTCGATGACTTCTCCTCGCAATGACACAATTTTTTAGTTTTTCAACGGTCTCAATTTAAATAAAAAACTGCGCAGATGTCTAGCGCAGGTGGATTGTTTCATCTGTCATATGTGAGAGATGAAACGATTGAATGTAGTTGTACCCGATAGATCCGTCAGGCATCCATCGAAGATTCCATGCAAATGACACTTGATCGTTTGGATGATTGCGGACAAATGGATGAGACACAAAGGCGTCATCCAAAATCGATGCAACCACTTCTCCTCGAGTATTCACGAGAAATTCTCGCAAGTGAAATCCTGTCGGAATCTGCTCAACCTTTGTGGGAGTCACGATTTTTTGACAGGGATCTTCATAGGAACCGATCGAAACAATTGAGGCTCCTCCCATGATTCCGTCTGGTGCCCAGACAAAATCTGTTTTCCTCATTTCAAACTGTCCATGATGCAATAGACGTCCGTTCAAAAAAAGTTGACGTCCATTCTCTGATCCGGTTGGCTTGAAAAGCCACGCAAGAGATTGTTTGTTTAGTGATTGCCAAACATATTCAATCTCACCATCCCATTCCTTTTCATGAGGAAACGGGAACAAACTTTTTTCCTCTGCATGATGCAAAGATCCAAACGCTTCGAATCGATTCTGTGTCACAAGACGAATGTGTTCACAGGAACATTCGTATAATCCGAGCATGTCTGATGACTCGTGTACTCCCCAAATAAGGAGACGATCATCGTAAACAGCTTTGATACGTGTTTGCACAAATCGCCCAGAGAACATTCGCCGAAAATAGATCTCGGAAAGTCCTGGAATATTGTGCTCTACGCTATCAATATACTCGCCTTCTTGAACGAGCATGCATGCAGACACACCTGACACACTCGCAAGGAGTCTCTTTTGACGCCATGCTTCCTCCAAGGTGATGACATCCAATTCTTGCGGCAACTGCAGCAATTGATGCGTTGTTCCGCGATAATTTGGATGCGTAATCCGCAATGGGGCAGCAGGGGTAAAATGCGTTTGCATGAAGCCTCTTAGTACCAAAACTCCACGGTAGAGTTCAATTAAACCTACGTTTAATTGAATAGATTGTCAACATTTTCCGACTCACGTACAATAGGATCGAATAAAATTCCTATGTTTATCGCAAAACAAGACCCAGATATCGCCAAAGCTCTAGATAATGAGCGATTGAGACAAGAAAATGGGCTGGAAATGATCCCGTCTGAAAATTTTGTTTCTCGCGCTGTTTTAGAAGCACTTGGGTCTGTTGCTACAAATAAATACGCAGAAGGATTACCTGGAAAACGTTATTACGGTGGATGCCAAGAAATTGATGTTATTGAGCAATTAGCGATTGATCGAGCAAAACAATTGTTTGGAGCAGAACACGTGAACGTTCAACCTCTCTCCGGTGCGCCCGCAAATCTTGCCGCCTATTCGGCATTATTGAGTCCTGGAGACACGGTTCTCGGAATGGATCTCTCGCACGGTGGACATCTGACGCACGGACATCCCGTGACATTCTCTGCAAAAATTTATAACTTCATCC
>CAYHWG010000007.1:0-4169 GCA_964360375.1 uncultured Gammaproteobacteria bacterium
TTGCGAGGAGTTCAGAGTTTACCCAGAGCGAAGCGTGGGGACGAAGCAATCCTTGAATTTCGGACAAAAAAGATTGCTTCGTCGTCGATGACCTGCCTGCCGGCAGGCAAGGCTCCTCCTCGCAATGACACAAAGTTGAGAGGATGAGACGTTTAAATAAAATTGCTTATGAAAAAAAAAATCTTTTGTTTTTTCTTCTCGACTTCTCGACTTTCCGGCGGAGCCGGATCCGGCTTCGCCGGACTTCTCTTCTTCTCTTCTCTTCTTTTTGCTTTTCCTGCCTTTGATCTTACGCCGAATGATTCTCTTTTTCCTGATCAGTGGTATCTTCAAAAAATTCATGCACCGAGCGCGTGGGACATCACAACGGGATCGAATACAATCATTGTTGCGGTGCTTGATACGGGTTTTGATTTGAATCATCCGGATTTGATTGATCAACTTTGGGTCAATAAAAATGAAATTGCCGGAGACGGCATTGATAACGATGGAAATGGATTTGTGGATGATGTAAACGGATTTGATTTTATCAATAAGGACGGTTCACCAGAACCGAACGTCAATGAATCTTTTGATACAGGTGCCGTCTCGCACGGAACCGTGATTGCGGGAATTATTGGAGCGGTTTCAAATAATGCAAAAGGGATTGCCGGGATCAATTGGCAAGTGCGACTCATGGATATTCGTATTTTGGATAATAAAGGTGTTGGAAATTCGACAACGGCACGTGAGGGGATTGAGTACGCCGTAAAGAACGGAGCGAAGATTATCAATTTGAGTTTTACCGGATTTGATAATGATCCTCGTCTTGAAAGTGCGATAAAAGCGGCAAACGATGCGGGTGTTCTCGTGATCGCTGCTGTCGGGAACACAGAAGGTGTTGGATTAAATGTTGATGAAAAACCCATTTATCCAGCTTGTAACGGTCACGGACAAGCAACAAACGGCATTATTGGCGTCGCGGCAACGGACGATAAAGACGCCAAAGCTTCCTTTTCTAATTATGGTGCAACTTGTACAGATCTTTCTGCGCCAGGTGTAGATATTTTGAGTACGGTTTATGAAAATGAAGCATGGGCACCTTTTAAAAAAGTATTTTATCAAAAAGGATGGGCTGGGACATCCATGGCCGCGCCCATGGTGTCAGGAGCAGCAGCTCTTTTGGCATCGCGTCATCCGACGTTGAAACCAGAACAGTTAAAAAATATCTTACGACTTTCTGCAGATCCTGTGCATGAATCAGGTCCCGCTCAAGGGAAAATGGGATCCGGTCGATTAAATATTGCAAATGCCCTGAACATCGCAGATCTATTGTTTCCTCCGGAAGTTCATTCAGGGTCCTTGATAAAACTCACGTGTTCCCCAAACGTGGATGTGAATGATCCGTGCCGCGCCGTCTATTTTTATGCGGGCGACGGAAAGCGTCATGCCTTTCCAAACGATCGTGTTTATTTCAGTTGGTTCAAAGATTTTTCCACAGTCAAAGAAGTGTCTGCGAGTTTTATGTCATCACTCGCCCTTGGAAAAAATGTGACCTATCACCCTGGAACAAAATTGGTGAAGTTTCAAACCGTTCCGACCGTTTTTGCCGTTGAGTCGAAAGGAACGTTGCGTGCGATTCGTTCTGAGGAAATCGCTGCTGGTCTTTATGGCGCGGATTGGAATAAAAAAGTGGACGACATCAGCGATGTTTTTTTTAACAACTATCAATTCGGCCAACCGATCCAATCCGTCAATGATTTTAACGTGATTGTAGCGATCGCATCCGTAAACGGTCTCGGAGATAATTTTTGAAATCTGCTATACTACGTTCATATGAACCCATCGTGAGTTTCTCTGTCATTCCGACCGACGAGCCTGCCTGCCGGCAGGCAGGTCATCGAGGAGTGGAGGAATCTCATGGAGATAAAGGAAGATATAAACGAGAGATCCCTCGGCTCCGGTCGAACCTTCGCTCGGGATGACACAGAAACAACGATGATGTTTTTTCTAAAACAGGTGAAGAAATGAAATAACCCACAATGATTTCTATGCCTCAAGCTTTAACCTTTGAAAAAAAGAATGTGCTCGTCACTGGAGGAGCCGGATTTCTCGGTTCATTTCTGTGTGAATCATTGTTGCGCGACGATCATCATGTGATTTGTGTGGATAATTTTTCGACCAGTCTCGTGCAGAACATTGATCTTCTTTTGCAAAATCCGAATTTTCGATTTATTCGATTGGACGTGAATCAACCGTTTGATTTGGAACAGATGCCGGAACTCGCGGAGTTTAAATTGCCGTTTCAAGGGATTCAGGAAATTTATCATCTTGCGTGTCCCACCTCGATTAAAAAATTCGATCAGTTTAAAATTCAAACACTCCTTTCCAATTCGATTGGAAATTATTATGTGCTTGAACTTGCAAAAAAGTTTCGTGCAAAGATTTTGCTTGCCTCAAGTTCTGTCGTTTATGGAGCGCGTCAAGATCACAACTCATCTGTTCTAGAAACAGAACAAGGAACGATGGATCACATGTCCCCGCGCGCTTGTTATGATGAAGGAAAACGATTTTCTGAAACCATGTTTGAAACGTATCGTCAGGTACATGGAATCGATACTCGGATCGCACGCATTTTTCGAACATATGGTCCGCGCATGCCGCTTTTTGATGGACAATTGATTCCGGATTTTATTTTAAGCGCGCTTGATGAAAAACCACTCATCATGAACGGAGGAAAAGGGTTTCGTTCCTCGCTTTGTTATGTGACAGATGTCGTAGATGCCCTTTTGCGCATTATGAAAGCAAAAGACTATCCCGGTCCGGTGAATGTTGGGAGCGATGTTGACTTATCTCTTGAAGATGTGGCAAAAAGAGTTATCGAAATGACCCATTCAACGTCTTCCATGGTGGAAGGTGAGAGTTTCGCCTTTCTTTCGGAACTTGCTCTTCCTAATATTAATCGCGCAAAAGAGCTCGGATGGTTTCCTTTGGTGCGACTCGAAGACGGTTTGCGCCGCACGATTGAGTATTTGAAGGCCAATAAAATTTTGTTGACAAGTGTCTAGAGGAGATCGTTGAAATACTCGAAATTGTGTCATTGCGAGGAGTTTTACGACGAAGCAATCCTTGCATTTCCGAGAAAAAGATTGCTTCGTCGTCGATGACTCCTCCTCGCAATGACAAAAAAATGAGTATTTCAAGGATCCTCTTGAGATATCTGCTTCTTTTAGAAAGGTTTCTTATAAAAAAAGGTATGAAAATTCTGGCAGTGATCCCTGCGTATAAAGAGGCGACAACGATTGCCGACGTTCTAGAGCGAACGCGGCCTTTTGTTTCTGAAATGATTGTCGTGAATGACGGCTCGCCGGATGAGACAGCTGAAGTTGCATTGAAACAGGACGCGATTGTTGTTTCCCATTTGGTTAATCGCGGACTCGGTGCGGCGATCGGAACGGGATTTGCTGTGGCGAAGATGCGCAAGGCAGATGTGGTGATCACGCTTGATGCAGACGGACAACATGACCCGTCTGAGATTCCAAAATTTTTGGAGGCGATTGAAAACGGAGCGGATGTGGTGATCGGCTCTCGAATGCTGTCTCGAACAGGGATGCCATGGTATCGTCAGGCGGCAAATTTTCTTGGAAATTTTTCCACGCTCATTTTATTTGGTGTTTATGTCACAGACAGCCAATCCGGTTTTCGCGCCTTTTCTCGAGCCGCTCTTGAAAAAATTGAAATCAAGACAAATCGCATGGAAGTTTCCTCAGAGTTAATTGCGGAAGCAAAAATGCACGGATTCAAGATTATCGAGGTTCCGATCAAAGCTATTTACACAGATTATTCCTTATCCAAAGGTCAAAGTTTTTTTGTGGGACTAAAAACATTGTTCAAGTTAGTTCTGCGACGAATCACCATGTAGCTATGACTCTGATTCAAATACTCATCGTCGTGTTTTCGCTCTTTGCGATGATGCGCACGTTTCGTCAGTTTAAAAAAGGGAAACTCACCCTTGCGTTTTTGTTTGCTTGGTTACTGTTTTGGCTCGCGGTCGGTACGGTTGTCTTGTTACCGAAGACGACAGATATACTTGCGAGATTTGTCGGAGTCGGTCGTGGTGTCGACGCCATCATGTACGTTTCGATTCTTGGACTTTTTTACGCCGTGTTTCGATTGATTGTGCGTATCGA
>CAYHWG010000007.1:4269-30052 GCA_964360375.1 uncultured Gammaproteobacteria bacterium
ACGTTTCGATTCTTGGACTTTTTTACGCCGTGTTTCGATTGATTGTGCGTATCGAAGAAGTGGAACGTGAAATTACAAAACTCGTTCGACGCCTTGCGATTGATTCATTCGAAGAAAAGGAAAAATAGTATGCTTCCGAATGTGGCGATCGTGTACATGGCGTATTTCTCGAAAGAATATCTTGAGGATGTTTTTTTGTGTTTGGATGCACTCGATTATCCGCGCGATCGTTTGCAGATCATCGTTGTTGATAATGCTTCGACAGACGGATCGCATGAGTGGTTTTTGCGTCGGACGGATATTGTGTATTTTTCAAACGTCACAAACATCGGATATTCGGCGGGAAATAATATCGGCATTCAATATGCACTCGATCACGGAGCGGATTATGTGTATTTGCACAATCCTGATTTGAAACTTGAGCCCGGGGCGATTCGTGAGGCGGTTACACTCGCGGAGTCGGACAAGCGGATCGGGTCGGTTCAATCGTTCATGAGGTTGTGGAGTGATCCTGATCGGGTAAACTCAACCGGAGGCATGGTGCACTTCCTCGGCTTCGGATTCGTTCGCGACAATGGTCGCCTCGCGTCGGATGTGACAGTTGCAGATGGTAGCGAGATCGCATACGCATCGGGCGCAGCCGTTTTGTATCGTGCAAGCGTGCTCAGGGAAGTCGGTCTCCTCGATCCGTTTCTCTTTTTGTATCACGAAGACCTTGAACTCGGTTGGCGCATTCGTCTCGCAGGATTCAAGAACGTCTTCGCAAGAAACTCGGTCACCTATCACAACTACAAATTCAAACGCGCATTCGCAAAATTTTATTGGATGGAACGCAATCGATACATCGTTCATTTCACCCACTTAAAACTCGCGACGATCGTTTTACTCGCTCCGTTGCTCCTCGGCATGGAGATTATGATGTTGGTGCTGTCAATCAAAGGTGGTTGGTGGAAAGAAAAGTTCGCAGCGTATCGTGACGCACTGAATCCAGCTGTATGGAAACATATTTTCGAAGGACACAAGAAGTCCGCACATCTTCGTAGAGTATCCGATCGTGAGATTGTGAGGATGTTTACTTCGAAAGTGGAACATCAAGAGACATCGAGCTTTTTGGTAAATAAAATTGGCAACCCATTACTCACATTTGTCTGGTTTTTTTTGAAGAGAATAATTTGGTGGTAAAAAATATGTCTTCCGCATTTCCTAAAATTGCTCACGTCGTCTGCACCTATCCGCCGTATCATGGAGGGATGGGGCGTGTTGCGTTTGAGTATACGGAGCGATTAAGAGCGCGAGGATACAATGTACATGTGTTTACGTCGCGACATGACCACCCTCAGCCTTCGTCAAGGCTTCGGTTGACAGGCCAACCCCTCCTTGTGAAGGAGGGGAGCTCTGATCCCGACTACGTGCATCGCGTGCCTGCCGTCCTTTCGATTGGAAACGCGAGTATCATGCCGTCGTTGTTTCAGCGGTTGTCTGGATTCGATCTTGTTCATTTGCATTATCCGTTTTACGGCGGTGCAGAGCCTGTGATTGTGCGAAAAGCTTTGCGACCAAATCAAGGACTTGTGATGACGTATCACATGGATGCTGTTGCTGGAGGTATTCGCGGGGCGATTTTTGAGGCACACAAGCGACTTTTGTTTCCGTGGATTATCAATCGTGTTGATCGTATTTTAGTGAGCTCGAAAGAGTATGCAGACACATCGTCTCTCAAAGATATTCCCGGCATTATGGATCGCGTTGAGGTGCATCCGTTCGGGATCGACCTTGAAAAATTTTATCCTGGGTCTGACCACGCATTGCGTGAATCGCTCTCGATCGATTTATCGATTCCTGTTTTGTTATTCGTCGGTGGACTCGATGAAGCGCATCATTTTAAAGGGCTGCCTGTTTTGTTTGAATCACTCAAAGAATTGAAACATTTACCATGGCAACTTGTTGTGGTTGGGGATGGAAATTTACGCCCGACGTATGAGGCACTCGCAAAAATGCATGGGATTGAAACGCGCGTGATGTTTGTAGGAAACGTTTCACAAGAGGATTTGCCGCGATATGATCGAATGGCGGACGTGCATGTATTTCCGTCCACACGGCGTGCAGAAGCGTTCGGGCTCGTTGCTCTTGAAGCTGCCGCAAGCGGTATTCCTTCAATTGCCTCTAATCTTCCCGGTGTCCGATCGGTTGTGCTTGATGGTGAAACGGGTTTGCTTGTGGCTCCAGAAGATTCCGTTGCGCTTAAGAAGGCAATCGAATTATTACTCACACGTGTTGATGTGCGAGAAAATTTTGGGCGATCCGCGCGTGCGTATGCGGAAACGAGGTTTGCTTGGGAACCACTCATCACAAATCTTGAGGCAACGTATCGATCCGTGCTTGAACAACAGTCACCGCGCGCCTATCAAACATCTGTATGAAGATTGTGATTGTTTCAAATTTTTATCCGCCACATGTGCGAGGAGGTGCGGAGATTGTTGCGTCTTCTGTTGCGGAAGTATTATCTTTGCGTGGTCATGAAATTTTTGTGTTAACGCGCGGAACGTATAAAAATTTTCCGTGCAACATTTTTCGCCACGAGAGACTTCCGTTTTTTTTAAAACTTTTTTGGCACGGATTCGATTTACTGAACCCATGTTCAGACGCGGTGATTCGTCGAGTCATCCGTGAACAAAAACCAGACCTGTTTTTGACACACAACCTAAAGGGAATTGGTGTCAATTTATCGCGCGCCATTCAACGTCGTGGCGTTTTTCAAATTCACACTCTTCACGATTTGCAACTCACGTGTCCAAGTGGGTTGCTCATGTACGGTGAAGAAAAATCTTTTCTGAATCGTTCGTTTTTTCGTCGTTGGTACGAGTGCGTCGCAATGTTCGCGATTGGGAAACCGAACGTGATTATCTCGCCGTCGAAATTTCTGATCGACGCGTATCATAAACGCGGAATGTTTCTTGATTCGGATGTGCGTGTACTTCCAAATCCTGCGCGAGATTCTTTTTTTGTTGCAGAGCTAAAGGATCAAACCGTGGTCGTATCACATCCTCTTCGGTTTCTTTTTGCAGGTCAACTTGAATCACACAAAGGAATTTTATTTTTGTTGCATGTTTTTGAAAAACTTGATCGATCATGCGAATTACATATCGTCGGTGACGGTTTGTTGCGATCCATTATAGAACAAAAATGTTCGCGTGATTCACGTATCATTTATCACGGTTTTCTTTCAACCGATGAACTCGCGCGTCAGATCGCCGTATCCGATGCGGTGATTGTTCCATCCCTTTGTTATGAGAATTCTCCGACCATTATTTATGAAAGTTTTTCAGCAGGGGTGCCGGTCATTGCTTCGAGGCTTGGTGGAATTCCAGAGCTTGTTGTCGAAGGAGAGAATGGATTTTTATTCGAAGCAGGAAACAGAAATCAACTCGCCGATCTTTTACATCGTTTCTCTCGTGCGACATTTGATCGAGTGTCTATTCAAAAAAGTGCACAGAAGTACGCGTTGCAGACTTATGTGAATACGTTAGAATCTTATTTTTCCTCAAAGAGAAACACATAAACGTTTCCTCCAACACTTTTCCAATCATCGGCGATCATTTTTGTTTGTTCGATGAGACGATCCGATTGCCACCAATAGGTATTGACCACATAAAAAACCTTGTGTACATTTTCTTCTTTTGAGATTAAGGCAAGAGCATCCGTGATTGTTTGTCGTGAAGGCGTATCGTTCATTGCTAAAAATTTTTGATAGAGAGGTTCTCCTGTTGGGATTGGATAGAAAAAAAGATTGCCATAATAACGAAATCCGATCTGTTTGATCGCTGCGGCGGAGACGGATTGATTGGCAAGGACGATGTAGGGAGCGTTTTTCGCCCATGTGTTGATGAGATGAACAGCGTCTACGTCTGATTGGCTGACGTTGAAGCCGTGACTTTTTACATACGCATCATGACGAGGAAACGCAAGATAAAATGAACTCGTCGCGATTGCGGCAAAGATCAGGATAAGCGTTGTTTTTAAGACAATGGGTCTTGTTCGTATGTTGAGTGAAATATGTCCAAGAGCAAGGAGGAGAAAAGGACTTAAAAAAAATGCGATGAGAGGAATCAATCGTGTCGCATAGGCAGATCGTTCATAGTCGATGAGGAAGGAAAAATCAATGACGTTTGCAAGAAGGAGATAATTGATTCCGAGAATGAGAACCATGCAAAGGGGAATCACAAAACGTGATGAAAGTTCTTTGCGATAGAGTATCCATGCAAATCCGCACAGGAGAAAAAGAATAAGCATACGATTTTCTCCAACAAGATAGACAAAATCGAGAAGTGGGTTGAAACGATTTTGAAAAAAGATATCAAGATGAAGAGATTGTATGAGCGTCGTGGGTATGATGTTTGAAATGTTCAGATGGAAACCCTGTCCCGTTTTTATTGCGTTCAAAAGAAAACTTGCTGGGAGCATGATCGTTCCAAACAGAAATAAAATCCAAAACAAGAGGCGACGCAGGAGACGTTTTGTCGTCAAAGGTGGAATGGCTAAAAAACTGGTGTAGAAAAATATGGGGATGCCAGCAATCGGATGGATGAGAATTGCAGACATCGTTCCGAGAAAAATAGGAATGAGATTCTGAAACCATTTTGTCGTCTCTGGAATGGAAAGCGCATGCACACTTGCTAGGATCGTGAGAAAAATCCAGAGGTTAGCAAGACTTTGCGGGGTCGTCACGATAAAGGAATCGAGCGGAAGTAAAAATAATCCAACGAGGGGAAAGAGGGCGTGACGTGGATTTTTTATCATGCACACCGATGCACCATACCACGCAAGGGGAATCAATAAAGCGGCGAGAACAGGAACAAGAAACGTATCGACAAGTTCAAGGGGAAGAGAGAATGCATGAGAGAAAAAAAGAACGAGGACATATTGTCCGATGTAATAAAATGGTTTTGGGGTGATCGTTCCAAATTCTGCAAGATGTGATTCAGTCGCTTTGTGTATGAACGAATCAAATCCATAACCGATCGGAAACACGATTGCCGTAAAGGAAAAAAAAGAAAAGCATAAGATCACAAACAACGCGATCGATAAAATGTGTTCTCGACCTCGGTAGAGTAATGGGAAAATCAGTGCGATGGCAAGTGCGACAAAAACAATGAGAGAAACAGGCACGCGCTCAAAAGGGGATCGAACGGCGTCTGTGATTGGGTGAAGAAGGGTGTAATGAAAATAAACGGAAACAGATAAGAGCGTGCATGCGACAGCGATCCAGACGTGTTTTGATACCATCTGTATTTTTTTTATTCCCGTACGCCAATCTATCTGATCTGTGGAATAGGTAAAACATTGTGTGTATTTATGGAGACAGAAAAAAAGAGGTGGAACAAGAGCTATTCCTTGAAAAATCCATTTAGGAATAAAGGCGAGGTAATAGGTTGTTGTGAGTACGATCAAGAGAAGAGAAAGGAGTGACCATAAACCGATCCACCATCGATCAGGGAACGGTGCATCTTTTTTTAAGACGTTTCCTAGGAGATTTCCAAAGAGCGCGAGATAAAAAATAAGCAAAATACTGCCGAGAATTGGCCATTCAAGGACAAATGTGTTTAATCCAAAAAGGACTAGGAAAAGCCCGTAAAGAGTGATAGAGTTAATGCGCAATGTCATAGATTTCATCCAGTTTACCACAGTATGATACAACGCGATCCACACAAGCTTTTTTTGCATGATACGCTCATGCGTTACACAATTGTCCCCTTTGTCCCAAAATGGATTACACCGAACATGGTCACGATTTTTCGGTTTATTACCATCCCTTTTATTTTGTGGGCGTTGTTTTTTGAGAAGTACTCCATCGGAGTCCCTCTTTTTTTCTTTTCGGCGTTTACGGATGCTCTCGATGGTTCACTGGCACGATTGCGAAATCAGATCACGGAATGGGGAACATTTTATGATCCTGTTGCGGATAAAATGTTGATCGGAAGCGTCATTTTACTTGTGGTTATCAAACATTCCAATCCTATTTTGGGAGGATTGATTATTTTTATTGATGTCCTGATTTTGTTTGGTGGATATTATCGTAAGCGCAAAGGAAAGGTGATGGGGGCAAATGTTTTTGGAAAAACAAAGATGTTTTTTCAGGTTCTTGGCGTGAGTCTTTTGCTTGTGGCTCTTTGGGCCGGGTACGACTTTTTTATCCCACTCTCAACAGGAACGCTCGCGCTTGCTGTTGTGCTTGCGGTGATCAGTCTTTTTACGTATGGCATTTAAATCTCGCATTGTTCCATGGGGGATGTTTATTGTTTGTGCGATTGTTTTTTTGTTGGGAACGCGTGTTATTTCACAGCACATAGATATTTTTATTTCTCCAGATGAAACAGCAAATCGATTTTTCATCCAAGCGTTTTCTCAAACAGGATCCTATCGCGTCCACGACGCACTCAATGGACAAATCAATGGATTATCTCATCCTCGTTCTGTGATCACTGATGGTTCATATTTTCTCCCGGTTGGTTTTCTTGGATTGTCAACGCTCTATGCATTCTTTTCCTTTTTTTTCGGGTTGTGGATCTTGCTATTTTTGACACCACTGATCGCTCTGCTTGCCGTATGTGCATGGATGAAATTGTTAGAGCAATGGTTTCCGAAACCTGTGGCGATGATTTCCGGATTTATTTTGTTATTCCATCCTGCTTTTTGGTATTACGCAAGTCGTGGATTGATGCCGAATGTATTGTTTGTCTCCATGCTTATTTTTGCAGCCTGTTTTTTATACGTGCAACCGATCAAAAAAATATTTGTGTCACGTCAAAATATCGATATTTTTTTGGCAGGATTTTTTATGAGCTTCGCTCTTTTCGTTCGTTTTTCAGAGGTCTATTGGATTTTGCCGTGCGTTCTTGCTTGGTTTATTTTTAAGCGTCTTCAAATCAAACCGATCCTTTTTTTTCTTTTCGGATGTTTTATTCCCATGAGTTTTTTCTTGTTTCTGAATGCACAAACATACGGTGACCCGTTTACAACAGGGTATCAATTCATCTCTTCTTTTCAACAAAATACTTCTTCTTTGTCGCAAGATGATGCGGTAGCGAACAATTTGCAATGGTTGTTTCCGTTTGGAATCCATTTGCCTGAAATGATCAAGCACACGTTTTATTATTTTGTAGGACTTTTTTCGTGGATGACGGTCCTTGCAGGAATAGGGGTCTTTTTTGTCTGGAGATCAAAGCAACCATCACATCGTCATTATCTTCTCGTTTCTTTTTTGATTGCCCTTTGGCTCATCGTTTGGTATGGAAGTTGGATTTTGCATGATAATCCAGATCCGAAACAGATTACAATTGCGAATTCCTATGTGCGGTATTGGCTTCCTTTGTTTATCCTGTCCACGCCTTTTATCGCTTCTGCCTGTTATAAAATTTCTGCGTTTGGTCGAACACGTTTCTCGAAAAGATTTATTCTCGGAGCGATTCTTCTTGTGGTATTTGGATTGAACACGCAGATCGTATTTTTTCGTGGGGAAGATGCACTCCTCTCTGTTTCTCAAACACTCAAAGATTCAAAACAAATCCGTGCGCGTGTTTTTGATCTCACTCCGTCAGATGCTGTCTTGATTGTGGATCGCGCGGACAAGCTTTTTTTTCCTTACCGTCATGTGATGTATCCTCTGCGTTCAGAGACAACCTATGCAGCTATGCCGCGCATTCTCGATTATGCCCCACTTTTTTATTATGGAGTGACGTTCCCAAAACAAGATCTCGATTATTTGAATCAAAAAAAATTTGTGGATCTCGGTTTGACCATCACATTTATTCAGTCGTTTGGGGTTGAATCCCTCTATCGCATCACACGTTCATGAAAATGCTCATTCGTCTCATTCAAACATTCATGATCGCAACGCCGTTGGTTCTTTTTTTGTGGCTTTGGATTCAGAATGTCGTTCCAAGCGGAACGTTTGTCATTCGACATTCCGTTTCCGAAACCTCCCCGTTTGTAGACGGACTGCTTCCAAGTGAACGTGTGCATCCGCCCGTCAAAGATGCTACCGGTGTGTGGACACAAGAAATTACGGGAGATCCTGTCTTCTTTTTTGTGCATCCTCATCTTCCGTTTCAGACGATAGACGCGACTATTTTTTTTAAAAATGCGTCTACGCCTATTACCGAATTCGGTGCACTTGCTTCAAAAAATCCGGATCGCTATCAACTTCAACCTTTGCAAAATTTGTTGATCGATCAATCAACCTGGCCTCGACTCATAGAAGACAACATGACACTTTTGCAGGAAACACCATCCTATATTTCCATCAAAGATTTTTTGGCGAACCCTCCACCTCTTGATCAAGTAGCAACCTATCATACGGATATGCAAGCTCCGTTTCGTCTTGCTTCATACCTTCCGATCATATCACCTCAGACGATTTCGGTTTCCTTGCGAGGGGATTATTCCTTAAAAACGTACGTAAAAAATGAGCCACTCTTTTTTACGTTTTCGTACATGGACATGAATCGTGATGAAGGCGCGGACGTCATGATGATTGACGTGTACGATGAACGACAAAATTTTGTGACACACGTACGCGCGATGGATGATAAAAATACGTCCGGAAATGCGCAGGTCTCTCCCATGAAAACACTTGTTGTTTCTGTTCCGAATCTTTCGGAAGGTGTCTATAAAATAGACGTCCGCGCCCCTCGAGATTTATTTACGCGTTCGATCACCACGACGCAACAAAAGATGATTTTTTTGAATGGAGTGTATTTTGGTGATGAAAACGGATATCAAGAATCATTTTCACCGGTGACATTTTTCACGGAAGCAAAACGTCTTTCGGCAAAGATCCGACACGGAAATAGCGCACAACAGATTAAGGTCGGTTCCGAAATATGGTCGATGACAACCCCGTTTCAATTTATGACCACAAAGGTTTTGGATCCAGGTCTCGTTTCCGTCACCATTCAAAAAGGGGATGTGGAACTCACGTCGGACGGTCCGCTTGCGTTTAGTGCATCACAGTATTTTAGGCCGGACGCAGTTCGTTTATTTCCTCATACAGATTTAGAGCGTCTCGGCATTCATTATGTGCTTGCAAAATACACAACGCCTGAGATTGAGAACGGTTGGGTGAAGGCTAAAATACAGGTGAATGCACGCGACATTCTTTTGGATCGCAACAGTTGGAAGTTTACGTTTTCCATGCCGGAAATCACTGAATATCCTTCCGCATTTTTTGTGCGAGAAATAGATTTTATGTTAAAAAAATAACTATGTTCAAAGAAACCGTTTCCAAAACAGGATTTTTGGTCAGTCTCATTTCTTATTTCTTTTTTTGGACTCTCGATCTTTTGTCTCCTGGATTTGTCTCTCGTTTTTTTTCTGTACATATTTTTTTGCTCGGCATTCTTTTTTTTGGAGTCTGGTGGGCATCCGTCATGCAGGCATTTGTGGACCGGCAAAAATGGCAAATCTTTGTTGCCCTCGTTGCGAGTTTTTTTGGAAGTATCTTCGCTTGGAATGTGTTAAAAGATTTCGGTTTGAGCAGAACGATCGGAACGTTGTTGTTTTTTTGTGTTCCTTTTTTAATCCTTCGACTTATTCGTTATAAATAATTTTTTTATGTCTGATACTGTTTTTGATAAAATCATCCGCAAAGAAATTCCGGCAGATATTTTGTATGAAGATGATCAAGTCATCGTTTTTCTGGATGTGCATCCGTCCAATCCTGGACACACGCTTTTTGTTCCTAAAGAAGATTGTGAAAATCTGATGTCCACGTCAGATACATCGCTTGCTCATACACTGTCTGTGGTAAAAAAAATTGCACCGGCGATTTTAACAGCCGTTTCCGCAACCGGGTTTAATCTGAATACCAACAATGGGTCTACGGCCGGACAGGTGGTGATGCATACGCACTTTCATTTGATTCCACGTTTTGAGAACGACGGATTAAAATTTTGGGGTCATCGTGAAGTGACACCGGAAGAATTACGTACGTTGTGTCATAAAATTATTGACGAAATCAAGCAAAATCCATAAGATAGGCCTATTATGAAAATTCTTTTGACGGGGGGAGCAGGGTTCATGGGCTCCAACATGATTCATTTTTTATTGAAGAAGTATCCGGATGTTGAAATCGTCAATTTTGATGATTTGACCTATGCGGGAAATTTGTCGAACCTTGCTGATGTAGAAATGGATCCACGCTACACATTTGTAAAAGGGAATTTAGCAGATAAAACGGCTGTCGAAGATGTCATGAATCGAGGAATCGATCTTGTGATCAATTATGCGGCGGAGACGCATGTCGATCGTTCCATTTTAAATCCACGTGCATTTGTCGACACAAACATTATTGGTGTTTTTCATCTCCTTGAAGCGATGAAAAAATTTGCGATTCCTCGCATGGTGCAAATTTCAACAGACGAAGTATTTGGTGCGGTCCTTGAAGGTGAATCGCTTGAGACATCACCTTTTGAACCACGGAGCCCCTACGCGGCTTCAAAAGCGAGTGCAGATCTGATGTGTCATGCGTATCATGTTACATTCGGTGTTCCGGTGATTGTTACCCATTCCGTGAATTTTTATGGAGCGTTTCAATTTCCAGAAAAACTTATTCCGCTTTTTACCTGCAATCTCATGGAGGGAAAAAAAATTCCTGTGTACGGGGATGGTATGCAAGTGCGTGAATGGATTTTTACGGAAGATCATTGTCGTGCGATCGATCTGATTGCACGAGAAGGAACTGTTGGTGAGGTGTACAATATTGGAACGGGATTTCGTGTGACGAATATGGAGATGACAAAAAAATTATTGCATCTGCTTTCGTGTGATGATTCGCAGATTGACTATGTCAAAGATCGTGCAGGACACGATCGACGCTACGCACTCAATAGTCAAAAATTGCGCACAGAACTTGGTTGGACTCCCCTGATGGATTTTGATGAGGGGTTGAAACAAACAGTCGATTGGTATAAAACGCATGAGGAGTGGATCAATAAGTGTCGATCGGGCGAGTATCAAACGTATTATACGGAGCAATATTTAAAACGATAATGTATGAAAATTCTCATTTTTGGTCGTGGCTACATTGGGAATCGACTTTTTGATGCATGGAAAGATGAATCGGTTCTTTCGGATGTTCGTGTGAATTCAAAACAAGATGTGCTCGATGAAATCGAGAAGCATCAGCCGGATGTGGTTTTAAATGCGGCAGGCGTGCGCGGAAAACCAAACGTGGATTGGTGTGAAAATCATCAACTGGAGACGATGCGTGGAAATACGCTTTTACCTATTTTGATTGCGGACGCCTGTCAACAAACAGGTACGTATTTGTTGCATATGGGTTCTGGTTGTATTTTTTACGGAGATTCACCTCACCAGGATCGTGCGTGGAAAGAATCGGATCACGGAAATCCGGAACCAGTTTATTCTCGGGCAAAATGGGCAGCAGATTTAGTGTTGTCTACGTTGCCAAACGTTGGGATAGCACGTATTCGCATGCCGATCGATTGGATTCCGTCATCAAACAACATGATCGATAAGCTTTCAACGTATCCGATTGTGGTGGATGTGGAAAATTCGGTGACGATCATCGAAGATATGATCCATGTTTTTCATCAGTTACTTGAGAAAAAAGCGACCGGTATTTTTCATGTCACGAATCCAGGAACGATGACACATCGTGAATTGCTCGATGTCTATCATGCGCTCGTGGATCCATCGCATACGTGCGAATGGATTGAAAATGATCGACTGGTTGAACAGGGTCTTGCAAAGAAAGGACGTTCGAATAATTTTTTGTCGAATGAGCGTCTTTCTGAATTTGGTATTCACATGCGTCCGATCAAAGAAGCTCTTCAAGATACGATGATAAAATACGCTGAGGCAAAAAATATTTCCGTGCGGGAAGAAGAATAATTTTTTTTACAAACTATGTCTCACATTCCAAAACATATTGGTTTTATCATGGACGGTAATAGACGCTGGGCAAAAGAGCGCTTTCTTACAACAGGAGAAGGGCATGCGGCGGGGGCGGAAAATATTTCTACGATTGTGGAAGCGTGCGCAAAACGTGGAGTCGAGACCGTGACGATTTATGCGTTTAGCACCGAGAATTTTAAAAATAGAAGTCAGAAAGAAATTTCCATTTTGTTTGGTTTGCTTGCAGCGTGGATTTCACGCAAATCAAAACTCATGAAAGAACAAGGTGTTCGACTTGCCTTTTTAGGCGATCTTACAAAATTACCTGATCGATTACAACATAAAATTCAACATGCTGTTGATGTACTCAAGCACAATGAGCGCATTAAATGCAACATACTTTTGAATTATGGAGGTCGTCCGGAAATTATTCGTGCGATGCAAGAAATTGTGCGGGAAGGGAAAACAGCCGATGAGATCAACGAAGAGTTGATTTCGAATCATCTCTATACAAAAGGGCAGGCAGATCCGGATCTCATGATTCGAACCGGTGGTGAAATGCGCGTGAGTAATTTTCTTATTTGGCAACTCAGTTACAGTGAGCTATATTTTACGGATACCTATTGGCCGGATTTTAACGCAGATGAACTTGACAAGGCTCTTGTCAATTATGCGGCACGTGAACGGCGGTTTGGTGGAGATGCAATGGTAAAACAGGTCATTTGACCTGTTTTTTTGCGGATTCGCTTGACAAAATCGATTTTTTTGCTTACTATTTGCGTTCGATCAAGATGATCGAATACGGGGAAATTGCCCATGACCATTGTTTGGACATGTTTGATGATTGCGACGCTGATTTTCATCCACGAGCTTGGGCATTATGTGTGTGCGCGTCTCACGCAAACACCCATGATGAAATTTAGTCTCGGGTTTGGAAAACTCCTTTGTTCTTGTTCATTGCAAAAGACTCCCGCTCACCTGACAACGGAGCCATCGTATCTCCTGTGTTTTAGAGGATGGAACAAAAAAGAATTTTCTCGAATCGTGTTTGCAGGCGGATTTTTGAAACGATCTTTTTTGAAAGGATTGTTCTTTTCTATGGGATCGATTTCTTGGGAAATCCGACTGCTACCTTTGGGAGGGTTTGTGGATCCGGATCTCTCTCGAGATAAACCACGATTGTTTCGCGACAGTCTCGTGATCATTGGTGGACCCATGGCGAATTTCTTGTTTGCGCTCGGTCTGCTCACAATCTGTCGTATGCAAAATCGAGATCTCGATTTTGTGAATGCCTTTGTCTCCTCAGGTGAAAGTATCTGGGATATGGCCGTACAGACGTTTCAATTTATTCTGCATCCGTTTGATAAGAGTCAAACGAACCAACTCATGGGTCCGATTGGAATCTTTTCTATCGGAAAAGAATACCTCTCGTCTGGATGGAATCATATCGGTATTTTCGTAGCTTCCTTGTCTTGTGCTCTCGGCCTCATGAACGCACTCATCATTCCACCGCTTGATGGTGGTCGTCTCTTGTTCATTTGGATTCGTGCGTTTGCACCTTTGCAAGGAAAACGCCTTGAACATGCCGTGGCCTCCATAGGAACAATTTCACTTTTTTTTCTCATGATTCTTGTCGCGATTCAGGATGTTTCAAGACTGTTCTAATCACCCTCCAGAAAATCTTAGGGTGATTTTTTATTTTTAATGAGTTTAGGCATGACGTACCAGAGATAAACAAAAAGAAATGCGAGAAAAAAGAATGAGGCAAGGTATGTGTGGAAAAAAGAGACGGCAAGAGTTGGTGAGATGAAACCACCGATCAGGATAATGATACCGATACGGACAACGTTCACGAAAAAAAGAACCACTAAACCGAGACAAAAAACAAGCATCGCTCGACCTCGATTGATCGCATGTTTTTGCTTAAGGAGATAAAGCGAAAAAAGAAAGAAGATGACAAACAGGACAATAGAATAAAATCCAGCACAGGGCGCACCCACAACGGCTGTAAATCCATCAACACGAACATGGAAATTCGAAAAGTTAACAGTGGCGCCTTTTGAGACAAAAGGTAAAAGAAATTGAAGCGCGTATAAAATTCCGTAAGAAAAGAATTTCCATTGTGTTTCGATGAAATAAGCGGACAAGAGAAATCCCATGAGAATATTCACGACGAGTACGAATTCTTGCAAAATAGATTTTGCAAAACGGACGCCAAAGATTGCAAGAAACAAAAAGAGATCTGCAAGATAGAGGAGAAAAAAATTTGCGAACGTAACCGGAATATTGTGTGAAACCAGATAGCCGATCGGAATCGCCCCGACCGAAAGAGCTAAAAAACTAAAAAAGAGCATGGAAGAGAAGGAAACAACCATTTTTTGTATTTTTTGCCCACGATTTTTTGCAGTAAATGCAACGAGTAAGATCAACGGATAAATCAAAATGATGGGATAGAGACTCGTGTTTTGTACATATCCATGAAAAAAGGTGAGATTGTACCAAATGCGTAGTTCATACAATCCAAACGATAGGAGAAAAAAAATAGCGAGTTTTACGACGTTTGAGTGTTTCATGTACAAATCAGTGTATCAACATTTGACGGTTTCGGAAAAATTAGGTTAAATCCGCACGTATGAAAGCACTTATCGCCGCTGGTGGGCATGCCACGCGCTTGCGTCCGATCACATGGACACGCAATAAACATCTGATTCCGCTTGCGAATCACCCCATGCTTTGGTATGTTCTTAAAAAAATTACCGATGCGGGGATCAAAGATATTTTGATCAATGTCAATCCAGGCGAAATTCAAATGATGTCAGATGCGCTTGGTGATGGGTCAGAGTTTGGTGCAAAGATTCAATATCTTGAACAGCGCGGCGGAGCGATGGGGATTGCTCACGTCGTTCAAAACGCGGAAGAACATTTGCGCGGCGAACGATTCCTTTTTTTTCTCGGAGACAACATTATCTTGGGGAGCATTCAATATCTTGTCGATCGGTTTGAAAAAGAACAATTAGATTGTTTAATCGCTCTTTCTCGCGTAAAAGATCCACATCGATTCGGCGTTCCGGAATTCCATGTGGACGGAAGATTAAAGGGGATGGTAGAGAAACCAAAAAATCCTCCGTCACCATTTGCTGTGACGGGAATCTATTTTTTTGATCAATCTTATTTTGAGGTTTTTAAAACGATTCAACCTTCCGCACGTGGTGAGTATGAAATTGCGGACGTTATTTCTTGGTACATCCAAAACGGAAAGACCGGACACGAAGAAATTACTGGTTGGTGGAAAGATACCGGAACGCCTGATGCTCTTGTGGAAGGCAACGCACTGATTATGGATGATCTTGGTCGCGAATCTTTTTCCATGGATGGAGAGATTCATGAAGACGCCCAAATACAAGGATTGGTTCGGATCGGAAAAGGGACACGTGTAAGCGCTGATTCTCTCATTCGCGGACCGGTTGTCATCGGAGAAAATTGTGACATTGTTTCATCCTATATTGGTCCGTACAGCGCGATTGGGAACGACGTGAAAATTCATTCAACAGAAGTTGAACATTCTATCGTTTTTGATGGCGCGACCATTGACACTACGCGAAGGATCGTGAATAGTTTGATTGGGACACACGCAACCCTTGTCGATGTCACACGCACACATCCAAAAACAGGACATCGACTTGTGATTGGAGATAATAGTTTTGTCGAATTATAAAAACATCAACGTTTGTTGATGTTTTTTATTCTATCGTAGGTTTAATACCTCGCCGCTCCGCCGCGTCAGTCGGTTCCTTAATATTGCTTGAGCTTGCCTGTCTGTCGGCAGACAGGTCGAAAGCGTATTTCAAAGTAGAGACCGTTCTAAAACTCATCTTTGTGTCATTGCGAGGAGTTCGACGACGAAGCAATCCTTGTATTTCCGGAGAAAAGATTGCTTCGTCGTCGATGACTCCTCCTCGCAATGACACAATTTGGAGTTTTTCAACGGTTTTAAAGTAGTCTCTCGACAAGCTCGAGAAATAATGTGGCCGATACCCCATCCGTTTTGCGGTGGGGAGCTTCATTTTTGTAGTTTCCGTTCGTACACCCCGTAGGTTCCGTGCATATCTTTTCCAAAAAAGAAAAGAGAACTTCCGTCTTTTGAGATCCAAAATGTCTCGACAGAATATCCTTCCACAAGTTTTGTTTGATTGCGTGTATCGCGATCATCAAGTTCAAGCCCATAAATGTTGTCTTTTTGAGCAAAGAGAATTTCATCGTGAAGCGGATACCATCCAAGTGCACGGATCGATTCACTGAATCGTGTGATCGTTTGTACATCACCCGTCATTGCATGAAAAATTTTTGTATCAAATCCATCGCTCAACAAGACAAGGGCTTCTTTTTCCGACCATGCATAAAAGAGAGCGGGTTCATTGAGACGAAGCGGTTCTTTTTGAGAGGGGTCTAAGACAACGACACGTTTATGTGTTGTTTCTGTGAGGGTTATGAATGGATGTTGTGAACGTGAAAATCGATAATTTCCGAGCGGAAGATAGGCAATAATGGACGCTATACCTGATTCGTCTAAGTAAGATACGACGGATTGGTTTGTCGATTGAATCGTGATGAATTTTCCGTCCGCGGACCGTAGATCATCTGCGGATATTTTTTTTGGAATAACCGCGTTTGTTTCGGGGTCAAAAATATTCCACATTTTGTTTTGTTGATAAAAAAGATGATGCGGAGATCCGATATCAAAATGAACGCCCGTCACCTCTTTGAAGGGGAGCTTGATCTGTGCATTTAAACGTACATCGAGGAGAGTGTACGTGGATTTTATAGATCGTTCTTCTAAAAGAAGATACTGATCATCAGATGACCAGGAAAGATGGTAGGTGTTTTTTGACTGAAAAGGTTGTGAAAATACTTTGCGGTCTTTTAGGAGTGTGTCGTCTTGCACATGAACATTCAGTGTTTCTTGTTCGTGTGTGATATAGGCAAATCGTGAAGGATCAGAAGAAGCTTTTGCGGATAAAAGAACAGATGTTGTGAGTGGTTTTGGTGATCCGTTTAAAAATAAAAGAGCGTCTGGAACAAAGGTGCTTTCATTGCTGTTGATCGGAAGGGTTTTTTTCCATGTACTGTATCCGTTTTTTGATATTTCTATTTTAAGCTCTTTGGGATATAAATTATCGATAACCGTGGGTGTTTTTTTTGTTTGTGGCACGTCATCTAATGTGATGGACGCCCCACGTGGTGTGCTGCTTACTGTCAGAACACCCGCTTTGACAATATGTTTTGTTCCGAACTGATAGCGATAACCAGCCGTATAAAGGACAACAAGCGGTGCAGAAATTAAAAAGCCGATCGAAAATAGCCCAAAAAGAGAGATTCTAATCCATCGTTTCATACGACTGATAGTGTAGCGGAATTGCATGGCCTTTACTACTGTTTCTTGACCAGACAACGCTTAGCGCGGTACTGTAAGTGAACATGATAGAGAATTCATCTCGAAAATTGAAATTTTCTCGATTTCTTGTTTTATTTTTTTTAACTCTTTTTTTGGTTTGTGCGTTTGGGATCGGATATCGCGTTGGTCTTCGGCAATCTTCGCTCTCTTCTGTTTCACCTCAGGAAGGACGTCTTGTTGGACAAAAATCTGGCGCGCCCGTTTTGGAACAGGATGTGGATTTTAAAATTTTTTGGAATGTTTGGAAAGAGATCAAAGAAAGATACTATCAAACACCTATTTCAGACAGAGAGCTTTATTACGGCTCACTGAAAGGCCTTTTGAGTGGTCTTCATGATCCGTATTCTGTTTATTTTGATCCAGATGAGGCAAAAAAATTCATTTCAGACCTTAATGAGTCGTTTGTTGGAATCGGAGCACAGATTGGCATCAAAGATGAAAAATTAAAAGTGGTTGCCCCCCTTGAAAATTCGCCTGCAATGAAAGCTGGTGTTTTATCCGGAGATTGGATTGTTTTGATCGATCAAAAAGAGACAAACGGCATGTCTGTTGAAGAAGCTGTTTCATTGATCCATGGAGAGGAGGGAACAGAAGTGATTTTACAAATCAGTCGTATTGGATCAAGCGATTTGAAAGAGATAAAAATCAAACGTGAAAAAATCACCATTGATTCCGTGAAATGGAAAATAGAGGAAGGGAATATCATGCACATCTCCATTTCATCCTTTAACGGAGACACGTCTGATCTGTTTAATAAAGCGGTTCAAGAGGCGCTGACAAAAAACGTCAAAGGAATCGTTCTTGATTTGCGAGGAAATCCTGGAGGGCTTCTCGTCACTGCCGTTAATATTGCATCTGCATGGGTTGGATATGATCCTATTGTTGTAGAAAAAAGTCGTGAAAAAACAAATGTTTTTAAAGGAGTCACAGCTCCGAGATTGAATGGAATTAAGACGGTTGTTCTTGTCGATGGGGGAAGTGCCTCTGCGTCTGAAATTGTATCCGGTGCGCTTCAAGACGGTGGGTATGCAACATTGATCGGGACAAAAACGTTTGGAAAAGGAGTCGTACAAGATTATCAAGACCTTCCTGACGGATCCGCCCTTAAAATAACAACTGCTGAATGGTTTACTCCAAAAGGCCGCAGTATTCATAAAACCGGTCTTGAACCAGACATCAAAGTCGATTTTGATGTCGAAGCATTTAAGAAAAACAGTCATGACAATCAAAAACAAACCGCTCGTGACGTCCTTAACGGAACGTACAAACCGCCCGTCGAACGTCCCGTCACGGATAAAAAATAACGTTGTTCCGCGTTTAAAAAACGAACCAGCTGAGAAAGAAGTTTCTGCAGGCGGTGTTGTGTTTCGGCGCACACAAGGCGGTATTCAGATCGCTTTCATGAAGGATTCCTATGAGAAGTGGACGTTTCCAAAGGGACATGTAGAAAAAGGAGAAGCAATAGAAGAAGCGGCTGCGCGTGAAACACTAGAAGAAATAGGCTTACAAGAAATTCGATTTCTTGAGGATCTTGGAAAAATCAGTATATGGTTTCGAGATCGGTATGAAAAAAAGGGTAGATTGATTCACAAAGATATTCATTATTTTCTTTTTGAGACACCCTCACATGCAGAATTAGCTCCAGATCCAAAAGAAAATGCGTATGGAGCAAAATGGGTTCCTCTCAAAAAAACATTGGAGACATCTAGCTATAATGATTTGCTCCCCATCATACGCCGAGCCATTGAACATTTAAAAAAGCTCTAACCTATGCAACCATTAACTCTTTCAGGTCGAGTGGAAAAAGGAGAGGGAATCGCTCGTGAACTTGGATGTCCAACGGCAAATATTGCGGTGGAACAAGGGGGCGTGATTCCCGCCCTCGGTGTTTATGTTGGAGATGCAGAGCTTGAACAGCAACATTATCCATCACTTGTGTGTATTAACGACGGGCGTACGGGAGTGAATTTAAAAATGGAAGTGCATTTGTTAGATCAAGAGGCAGATCTTACAGGAAAGAAATTGACGGTTGTTTTACTTGAAAAAATTCGTGATCTTATTCCGTTTCCAGGTTCAGAACATATGACACAGATGATAAGAGATGATATGGAAAAAAGTCGAACATGGTTTAAGAATCATCCAGAAATATTTTCACAAAAGTGAATTAAGTCCTGTTGATAACTTTGACGTTGCAAAACCCCTGCAATATTCACAATTTTATGATGGCATGTTACACTCATGTTGTAATAACTAAGTTTTTTACCATATGGCAAAGATGACCAAGAGTCAATTCGTACAATCCATGGCAGAAATGTTGGGAGTTTCAAAAAAGGAAGCAGGAGAAAAATGGGATGCATTTGTTGCCATGGCTTACAAAGAAGTCAAAACAGCTGGTGAATTCAATATTCCAGGACTTGGAAAACTCGTCAAAAAAGCGCGTGCCGCTCGCACAGGACGCAATCCTCTTACAGGAGCAGAAATTAAGATTCCTGCAAAGACCGTCGTGAAGTTCCGTGTGGCAAAGCAATGTAAAGATTCCATTCTTTAACAGAAACAAAAAATGTTGTTCGATTGAACAACATTTTTTTTTATGAGTTCATTACGCATTTTTAGACATCTTTCCAAAAGAAAAATTCGCCAATGAATTGTTTGCCACTATTCATCGGATGGGTTACATTGTGCTTGATTGATTTTTATTGTCTTTTTTCACGTTAAATTTTATGGAAATACCATTATCACCTCTATCTGAAAAACTGTCTGTTTCTTCCCATTCGCGAAAGAAGATTATTTTTTTGTTCATTTTGGTTTTTATCGGATCGTTTTTTGTTGGTGTTTTTGTGACGAGAATATGGCTGAAACAGCTGCCCCAACCGATCGTTCTACAAAAAGCTGCGCCTGTCGCGAGTATTCAACAAGGAGTCGAAGCGCCATCTGTTCGTTTTGCTCCCCTGATCAATGGGGAATTTCAGAAAGAACATGTGCCAGATGCACTTTTTACATTGGCGAAGTATTTATCGCGTGAGTTGCTTCCCGCAGAGAATGACCCGATAAGAAAATCGTATACAGAAGAAGAGATGAAAAAAAGGATGGAAATCATGGAAATCTTCGGTGCCAAGTTAGGAACCGTTGAAGGTGCTAAATATGATGGATATATATTGAATATCGTTCGTTGGCTTCATATACTTGAAAGCGAATTTTATGAAACAGAAATAATTGCTCATGAGATCTTTTATTTATTAGACACAGAAAACAATGTAATTTTGATTAAAAATGAAGGAGAGCTGGCTTACATGGATGAGGACTTCTTCGATGAGGTCTTGAAGAGTGAAGAGTTTGGAGAATTTGCAAAACTATTTAGAATCGATGATGAATTTAAGATACCGGAAATTGAAATTCCAAAGGTGTTGAAAGATGAGCAACAAAATGTTTTTGAATTTTATAACACATCAGGACTTTATACAAAAATGCAATCAGGCACAGATTCTTCAAAAGTTATAAAGACAACAGATCCTAAAACAGGGAAAGTTTATCATCTTTTTGTCGATGGAAAACAGCATGTCTTTATACCCCCAGATACGAATATCGCTCGTTATGAATATAAAATTCCTTGGAAAATGGATGAAAATGCAAAGATATATTGGAATGATGGAACTGCTGGCGACGTATTAGAAAGTTTTCAAAGTGTAGTTGAGCGCGATTGTGGATTTGAAAATCTTGATGTTGTGACAAATATTCCAATGATGAAAGCGTCTGGGTATATAATAAATTCTAATAACGAGCGATACGAATTATTTGAGCCTGTATGGACGAAGCAGGATTATGAAGATAAAGATTCTGATGCTTACAAGTATTATGTATCTGCTTCGCTTGATTATGGTGAGGAAGAATTACCCTACTCGTTTGACACTTATTTGAATTTACCCCCGTTGTTTTTTTGGAAGGATCCATTTGGACGTTGGTTGCGTTTCAGACATTGGAGAGCAATAGATTCTTGGTGTAGTCAAGGAGAAAGAAAGATTAAAAAAATCTCGACGTAATCTCGAGATTTTTTTATGTTACATAGCAGCAACTTTTTTTATTTCCGCAAGATCGTATTTTTTTCCTTCGCGGTCCCATTTTTTGAGCGTACGCAATCCAGATGTGGAGATGACGACCGTGACTGTGCGGCCACTTCTTGGATTCAAGAGACGTCGTTTTTGCAAGTTTGGCTTAAGTTTGCGCTTGACGTGTACGTTTGAATGGGAAACATGAAAGCCAGTTGTGGTTTTCTTTCCGGTGAGGACACAAGATTTGGCCATACAATTGAATTTAGTTTCCGGGAAAAGTATAGTCTGATGGCGCATTTTTGTCCAGAGTTAGTTTGGGTTTGTTTGAAAACCGCGTTTTTTGTGTTTAGGAAACATAAAATGTGCTAGAATAATTTGCGTATGCCTGAAAACAAAACAAAAAGAAAGTTATCCCCACCGTCTTCGGCTCAATGCCGTATTCCACTTACCATTGAAGAAGAGCATCGACAAAAAAGTCCAACCAGCATTCATGAACTCTCTTGGCGCATTTTTCGTATCATGGCGGAATTCGTTGATGGATTTCAAATCTTGTCTGAGACGTCAAAAGAGATCACATTTTGGGGCGGAACACAAATTAAGCCAGAAAGTGTTTGGTATAGCGTTGCAGAAAAATTGGCAAAAAAATTAGCAAAAGACGGTTTTACGATTGTGACCGGAGGTGGACCAGGTATTATGGAGGCGGCGAACAAAGGAGCAAAAGAAGGGGGTGGTGTCTCTGTAGGCTTTAACATTCAGCTTCCACAAGAACAAGGGTTGAATGCTTATGTCACAAAAGGACATTTGTTTCATTATTTTTTTTCGAGAAAGGTGATCATGGCTGCGTCCTCGCAAGCGTACATCTTTTTTCCGGGTGGGTTTGGTACCATGGATGAATTTTTTGAAATTGTTACCTTGATTGAAACAGGAAAGATGAAAAAAACACCTGTCATTTGTGTGGGCAAAGAATTTTGGAACGGGTTGTTTGATTGGATGAGATCCGTACAAAAAGATAAATTTCACACCATTCATTCAGCCGATCTATCTTTGTTTCAGCTTGTGGATACCGTAGAGGAAGCCTATAAGCTTGTTTCCAAATCAGAGGATCGTACATTTTTTTAAAGAATATGTTGAATCATTCGCACAAAAATCCAAAAACAAACGATGCCTACGTTGTGGATGTGAATATGGGATATGGTCACAGTCGTGCAGCGCATACATTGCGTGATTTGTCAGGTGGAAATGTTTTATCCGCGAATGATTACGATGGGATTCCTGCGTCTGACCGGAAACTTTGGCAAGACAGTCGTAAAATTTATGAAACGGTTTCCCGATTAAAACCCATTCCGTTTGTTGGGGATATTTTGTTTGATGCGTTTGATCGTTGGCAGCAGATCGAGTCGTTTTATCCTCGTCGGGATTTGTCTGAACCGAATTTACAATTGACAGAAATCTATCGCAGGATCAAAAAAGGATGGGGGAAACATTTGATCACAAAATTAGCTGAACATCCTATTCCATTTGTCACCACATTTTTTATCCCGGCTTTTTTTGCGGACTACTTTGATTATCCTGGAGATATTTGGTGTGTTACAACAGATGCGGATATCTCACGTGCGTGGGCACCTCTTGATCCGAAAAGAAGTCGTATCAAATATTTTGCAAGCAACGGACGCGTGGTTGAACGATTAAAATTGTACGGTGTTCGAGATGAAAATATTTTTCTTACGGGTTTTCCGTTACCAAAGGAACTGATCGGTGGGCCAACAGCAACGGTTTTGAAAGATCTGTTATCTGAACGCATTTGTAATTTAGATCCGCGCGGTATTTTTACGGAAGGATATCGTCGTACGTTGCATGCAGAACTCGGGGCGAAACGTTGTGTAAAACGAGATTGTGCTCACCCGCTCACATTAACCTACAGTGTGGGAGGCGCGGGAGCACAACGGCAACTCGGTGTGAAAATATTGAACAGTTTAAAATCAAAAATTGCCCAAGGACATATTCGTTTGAATTTAGTTCCTGGGGTGCGAAAAGTGGATGTGGCATACTATAAAAACGCTGTGGCGGAAGCTGGATTGAAAAAATTTTTAGGAACGGGTGTATGTGTTCCTGAATTCGATTCGCGCGCAGAGTATTTTTCCGGATTTAACACACTGCTCAAAACAACCGACATTCTTTGGACGAAACCAAGTGAATTGTCGTTTTACGCAGGGCTTGGAATTGCGATCGTTATGGCTCCTCCGATCGGTTCGCAAGAAGAATTTAATCGTTTATGGATTCAGTATGTCGGCGCCGGTGTCCCTCAAAACAATCCTTCGTACACAGACGAATGGTTATTTGATTGGATTGCGTCAGGTGGAGTGGCACGTATGGCATGGAACGGATTTCTAGAGGCGCCGACACACGGCACGTATCGTATTGAAGATATTGTTCTTGGTCGACCAAGCGAAATTCGAAAATTACCACTTATCGTTTAATAAATCCTTGAGAGACAGCAAATCCTCAAATATTCCATATGCAAGAAAAAGCGCTGCAACATCTTATTGCGACGGTAAAGGAAATGCATCGTGAGGCGGATGAACAAAAAGATGTTGATGTGATTTCTGTCTCCGAAACGGTTTCGGTCGCTGTTTCTATTTATGAAACCGTCCGCAATACGCTTGAATATGATGAGGAACATTTATTGCGTCGAAATGCTACGCGCCGGATTCTTAAACGCCGACTCGGAGAATCCAATTCAAAGGATGTCGCAACCAAACTCATGAGAGAACTTATTTGGGCACGCTATCTTCCAAATAACAAAATTCCGACGAGCATGATTACAACTCTTTCGGATGTGCTCGAAAAGTATAAGATGCTTTTTGCCTCTTTGGATGGAGGAGAAAAGCACGAGCAAGAACAGTACGAATGGCTTTTGGACGTTCTGTCTACGGAAATTGAATATTTGATCGGACCGCCCTGTATAGACGAAGCCCTTGCAAGTTACGCCTATCAAGCATTAAAAGAACGTCTAAAATGGTCGACAAAAATGGTCGCGGTTGCAGATCAAGATTTGCAACTCTATATTGCTGTACACCGAACCGTGCTCAGATCAAACGTTGCAACACTGCGTTATCGTATTTTGACTCTGTATTATCCGAAATGGAGAACGGCAAAATCAGGCGATGATGTCGTGAAGGAAATCGTCATGCATTTTCGGAAAGTTCACACCTCCGTGGAAACAGAAATCGATCATCCGAGTTCCGAAGCGATTTTTCGTTTCGTGAGACGACATGCTGTTGCATTTCGTCTTTTATCGGATGTTGCGCAAGATAATCCAGATGCGTTTCTTAAAGCCGTTCAGTCAAAAGATGAAAAATCCATAGATAAAGCGATCACGGCTGCGGCACGCGCACGCTATGACTCATTTCGGGCACGTCTCACACGGACGGTATTTCGTGCGGCATTTTTTCTTCTTCTCACAAAAGGCATCTTAGCTGTTTTGGTGGAATATCCGTACGAATTATTCGTGCTCCAGAGCACAGATTATTTTCCACTCAGCGTGAACATTTTATTTCCTCCTCTTCTGCTTGCCGTGATCGGGCTCTCTGTCAATATTCCAAGAAAGAAAAATACAGAAAAAATTCTTGAGGAAATTCATGGACTTCTTGGAACGGGAGAAGATTTTTCGTTGGTCTATAAACAAAAACCACCTTGGTCACGCGGAGTGCTTTTAGCAACGTTTAATCTATTATATCTGACGGCATTTGTCGGTGTGTTGTATTTGATCACTTTGTTTTTGAAAACACTCGCATTTCATACCATCTCGATCGTCTTTTTTCTTCTCTTTCTCTCTCTCGTTGCGTATTTCGGTATTCGTATTCGAAACACACGACGTGAACTGCTCATTGTGGAATCCTCTCACGGAGTTTTTCCTATTGTGGGTGATATCTTATTTTTGCCGATTGTTCGCGCGGGAAGATGGGTGGCATTGCGCGCACCACGCGTGAACATCTTTTTGTTCTTTTTTGATTTTATTATTGAAGCGCCGTTTAAGGCGACCGTTGAGATCATTGAAAATTGGCTCGCTTTTTTGCGTGAAAAGCGCGAAGAAATTTAGAAAAGAAATGGACGTATGATTTTTTTTCTAAAAAAATCGAATCGGTTCTTTCGATGTTTGTTCTGGATAGGAATTTTGTTTATCCTTCTTTTCCTGCTTTTTTTTGTTTGGAGATTGTATACACCGAACACACGAACACCTGTTCGATTTGGGGCTACCTATTCAACGACGTATGCCAACTATTTAGGGTTGGACGTTCTAAAGACGTATGAAGACATTATCGGTCAATTGGGGGTTAAATATATACGATTACCGGTGTATTGGACAGAGATC
>CAYHWG010000008.1:0-25852 GCA_964360375.1 uncultured Gammaproteobacteria bacterium
ACACGACATCATGAGAATATCCGACGATCAAATTGATGTTGCGTCCGGACATGTTCACACGATAACCAACTCCATTCACTTCCAATTTCTTTGAAAAACCAACAGTCACACCCGTAATCATATTTGCAATAAGCGTTCGAGCTGTTCCCCATTGAGAACGATTCACTTTTTCTTCTTCATCTTGAACAGCTACAGAAAGATGTTTGCCTTCTGTATCTTCAGACATAGAAACACGCACAAGAGGATGAACCGTTGTGGAAAGCGTTCCTTTCGGTCCTCGAACCTCAATAATTTGGCCAGTAACACTGACCTCTACGCCCGAAGGAATCGTAATAAGTTTTTTTCCAACACGTGACATATCTTTTTTTTAGTAAACTTCACAAAGCACTTCTCCGCCCAAATGACGAGCATGTGCTTCTTTATTGGTCATGAGTCCATTTGACGTTGATAGAATCGAAACACCAAGTCCAGACAAAACAGAACGCAAATCCTCTGATTTTGTATAGACACGACGTCCAGGGCTGCTGATGCGTTGAATTGACTGAATTCCAGCAAGTCCGTTTGTATATTTCAAAACGATCTGAATCATGGGAAACTTTGATTCTGTTGTTTGCGTTACGCGTTCAACAAAACCTTCTTTTTCAAGAATTTTTGCGAGAGCATATTTCATGCGCGAGTACGGCAAAGCAAGCTCAGCCTTTTTAACGGCTTGTGCGTTGCGGATACGTGTGAGCATGTCTGAGATTGGATCAGTCATCATATTACCAACTTGATTTTCTTACACCTGGAATTTCCCCTCTGTTTGCGAGCTCACGAAAACAAATACGGCACATGTTAAACGCGCGCATGAAGCCGCGGGTTCTTCCGCATCTCCAGCAACGGCGAACGACACGCGTCGTAAACTTCGCTCGCTTTTTTGATTTTGCAATTTGATTTTCTGTTGCCATATTTATGCGTCTTTTTTGAGTGGAAGTCTCAAATGTGTAAGAAGAGCCTTTGCTTCATCATCTGATTTAGCGGACGTTGAAATCGTGACTTGAACACCGTGGGTCAACTCCATTTCTTCACTTGAAATTTCAGGAAAAGACATGTGTTCCTTAAACCCGATAGAATAATTTCCATTTCCATCAAATGATTTTTTTGATAATCCACGAAAATCACGGACACGTGGCAAAGAAACGTAAATCAATTTTTCAAGAAAGTCCCACATTCGTTTTCCGCGCAAGGTCACCATAACGCCAACCACGTTTCCTTGTCGAATTTTGAATCCTGCTATGGCTTTACGCGCCTTTGTGGTTACGGGTTTTTGACCAGTTATACGCTTCAATGTGTTTTGTGCTGTTTCTAAAAATTTTGCATCCTTCATTCCAGGACCAATACCAATATTAAGCGTGATCGTGTTCACAACAGGAACCGCATTCACGTTTTTATATCCGAACTCCTTCATGAGTTCCGGAATGACCGTTTTTTTGTATGTTTCCTTAAATGACATAAAGTTTATTCAATATCTTCAACGGCACCTTTTTTTCTCAAAATACGAATTTTGGTTTTGACACCATCTTTCTCAATTTGCTTGTATCCGATTCGTCCTATGGAACCTGTTTTTGCAGAAACCAACTGAACGTTTGAGATATGAAGTGGAGAAGGAAATTGAATTTTTTGTCCACTCTGAGCCCCTCGTTTCTTCAAATGTTTGGTCATGAGATTTGTTCCTTCCACAACCACACGTTCAAGGATTGGAAAAACCTGAAGGACTTTACCTTCTTTTCCCTTATCTTTTCCCGCGAGCACGCGGACTTTGTCCCCAGATTTAATTTTCATACAAATCTTATAAAACTTCCGGAGCGAGTGAAATAATTTTTGTGTAACCAGCTGCACGTAATTCTCGAGCAACAGGTCCAAAAATACGCGTTCCTTTTGGTTCTTTTGATTTTTTATCTACAATGACTGCCGCATTTTCATCAAAACGAATGTACGTCCCGTCTTTTCTACGTGTTTCTTTATGTGTGCGAACAAGCACAGCTGTCACAACATCGCTTTTTTTCACGACGGCATGCGGGACGGCCTCTTTGACCGCACAGACAACAAGCTCTCCCAAAAAGGCGTATCGCTTTTGATACCCTCCGAGAACACGAATAACCATGAGCTTTTTTGCTCCTGAGTTATCTGCAACTTTGAGTACGGATTGTTCTTGAACCATAAAGTTATTTATATGTTGATTGTTTACTTCGCGACAATCCAACATTTCGTTTTTGAAAACGGTTTACATTCACGAAACATCACTTGATCTCCGACGGTGTGTGTTCCTTCTGTATGAACATGAAATTTTTGACTTCGCACATAACGCTTTCCGTATTTCGGATGAACAAGTGTTCGATCAACCTGAACAACGATTGTCTTTTCCATTTTATTGGAAATAATCGTTCCCGTGAATGCGCGTCGAATTTTTCGATCGTTCGTGTTCATATTAAGAAATTGCTTGTTTGCGTAGATAAGTCTGAATACGTGCAATGTTTTTTTTAAGTGCGCGGACTTCTCTTACGTTTTTTATTTGATTGTTTGAAAGTTTAAATTCGAGAGCTTTCAGATGATCCAGAGATTCTCGAAGATCTTGCTTCAATCCGTCTGGTGTGCGTTCATGAAGTGTTTTCACATCCATAGAATTATTCAATTTCACGAGAAATAATTTTTGTCTTTACGGGAAGTTTGTGTGCAGCAAGTGTCAGAGCAAGATGTGCGAGTTCTTTTGAAATACCTCCCATCTCAAACATGACGGTACCTGGACGAATCACGGCGACATAATGATCTACCGCGCCCTTTCCTTTTCCCATCGGCATTTCAGAACCTTTTGATGTGACAGGTTTGTCTGGAAAGATGCGTATCCATACTTTTCCTCCTCGCTTAATCGCGCGAGTCATAGCACGTCTTGCAGCCTCAATCTGACGTGATGTCACCCACGCCTCCGTTGTTGCTTTAATCGCATAGTCTCCAAAAGCGACCGTTGTCATACGTGTTGCAACACGTTTTCCACGTGCGCGACCCTTGTGTGACTTGCGATGTTTCACTTTTTTAGGCATCAACATAACTACTCCTTTTTACCTTTTTCAAAAACCTCCCCACGATTAATCCATATTTTGATCCCAATCGCTCCCCAAATCGTACGAGCTGTCACAGAAGCGAAATCAATATCCGCTCGAAGTGTGTGTAATGGAATTTTTCCTTGTGCAATCATTTCACGACGCGCGATCTCTGATCCGTTTAATCTTCCACTGATCGAAATTTTCACCCCGAGAGCTCCCGCTTTTAAGACACGCTCAATCGTCCCTTTCATGACTCGACGAAACGGCATGCGCTTCTCGATATCTGCTGCAACTTGTAAACCTACCACTTGTGCACACAAGGAAGCATTTTGCACTTCTTTCACGTTGATTGAAAGTTTGACACGTTTTCCTGCAAAAAACTTATTTTTGACCTTTTTTGAAAGGTCTTCAATCCCTGTACCACCGCGGCCGATGATAATACCTGGTTTTGCGGAATGAATCAAGAGTTTGAGTTCTTGGCGTGTTCGATCAATCTCGACGCGGTCAACAAGCGCTTCTTTCAAAAGATTTTTGAGAAAATCTCTTATTTTGACGTCTTCTTCAAGTAACGCCGTAAAACGTTTTGGATCTGCAAACCAAAGACTGTCCCATCCGCGGGTGACTGCGATTCGAAATCCAATTGGATGTACCTTTCGTCCCATAGATGAGAATTAATTGGTCTTAGGTGTTACGATTTTATCTTTGGAGTTTATTTTTGCCTTTTTTGTTTTTGCTTCTTTTGGTTCCTTCACAACCTCTACGTTTTCAAGGACCACATGAATGTGTGAAGAACGTTTTCGAATCGGCATAGCTCGTCCGTGCGCACGTGGCTGGAATCGATCAAGCGTAGGTCCTTCATCTACGGAAATGGAAGAGATGACGAGATCGTCTTTATTCAAGTGAAAATTATTTGTTGCGTTTGCGATGGCGGAATTTAAAAGCTTGAGCACAGGCTCTGCAGCCGCTTTATTGGCAAAACGTAATTGTGTTTGCGCTTTTGAAACGTGTGCTCCGCGAATAAGATCGACAACAAGTCGAACTTTTCTAGCAGACATACGAATAAAGCGAGCGTGAGCTTTTACTTGCATATTATTTCAATCGACTATTTTTTCTTTGGATCTGGTTTTGCTGCAGGTTTTGCTCCTCCAGATGGAGCAGATGATCCTGCGCCGGCCTCGGCTTCTTTTTGAAGTTTACCTCCGTGACGAACAAAACGTCGTGTTGGAGAAAATTCACCGAGTTTGTGTCCAACCATGTTTTCGACAACACGTACCTTCAAAAAATCCTTTCCATTGTGTACGGCGAAATTAAAGCCGACCATTTCTGGGGTAATTGTTGAGGCTCGTGCCCATGTTTTTATTGGGGTGAGATCTCCTACTTTCATCTTTCCAATCTTTTTCAAGAGTTTCGGATGTACGTAGTGACCTTTTTTAAGACTTCGTGACATAATTATTTTCCTCCGACAAATCGTCCCTTCTTGCGACGTTGAATAATCATGCGATCGGATGCTTGTTTACGACGTGTTTTCACACCGAGCGCTGGTTTTCCTGTTGGAGTTTTTGGATGTTTAAGACCAATCGAGTTACGACCTTCTCCTCCACCGTGAGGGTGATCAACTGGGTTCATGACTTTTCCACGAACGGTTGGTCGAATTCCACGATGTCGTGAACGACCAGCTTTTCCCCAACGAATCAATCGACGATCTGGATTAGATGATTGACCGATCGTTGCCATGCACTGTTTAAAGAGAAGACGAATTTCACCGGACGGAAGTTTCACGGTTGCATAAGATCCTTCCACAGCCATGAGTTGTGCTGTTGCACCAGCGCCACGCACCATTTGCGCACCTTTTCCTGGTTGCAGTTCGAGATCGTAAATTTGCATTCCAACCGGAATATGCTCAAGACAGAAACGATTTCCTAATTGAATTTCTCCTTTTTGTTTTGAAGAGACAACAGAATCACCAACCTTGAGTCCAATCGGAGCGATCATGTATCGTTTTTCACCATCGCGGTAATAAAGAAGGGCGATGCGTGCTCCACGATTTGGATCATATTCAAGCGTTGCAACTTTTGCTGGGACATCGAATTTATCACGCTTTGCATCGATCAAACGAATACGCTGCTTTGCTCCACCTCCTTGATGACGAACTGTTATCTTTCCTTGATTATTTCGACCGGCAAATTTCTTTTTATGCATGGTCAGAGATTTCAAAGGCGTTGAAGATGTAACATCTTCAAAAGTATCCACACTAGAAATGCGGCGTCCGTTAGTCGTTGGTTTATAGTGTTTCACTGGCATATTAAACCCCTTCGTAGATATTCAAAGATTTACCTTTTGGTAATGTGACAATCGCTTTTTTCCAAGCCTTACGCTTTCCGGAAACACGACCTCGTCGCACAATTTTTCCACGAACGTTTATCGTATTCACAGAAAGTGGTTTGATCTCATACATCGCTTTTATCGCTGCTGCAATCTGAATCGCATTCGCATCATTTTTTACTACAAAGACATACATATTTTTAGATGCAAGAATGGCGCTCTTTTCTGATACGAGCGGTTTGACGATGACAGAAGACAAATGCATGGAATCTTTTGAAGCTTGCAAATTGCTCACAGGCTTTATTTCTTCCTTGCTGTTTGTTTTTGTCGTAGGAGTGGCTTTTTTAAAAATACCCATATAACTAAGCTCGCTTGTAAGTTTGTGTGATGAGATCGATCGCTGCTTTTGAAACAAGGACTTTTTCTGTTTTTAAAAGATCAACGACGTTCAACGTGTTTGTTGGCATGGTTGAAATTCCCTTCAAGTTTTTTGCCGCTTTTGCAATCGTCTTTTCCTCCGGAGGCAGTACGATCAAAATTTTTGCAAGACTTCCGGCTTTTTTCTCAAGAGGAAGATTTTTTAAAATGGAGGAAAGCTCTTTTGTTTTTCCTTCTGGAAGAGAAAATTCATCGACAACAATGAAACAGTTACTCGCAACTTTTTCTGATAAAACCATTGCAAGTGCCGTTCGTTTTGCTTTTTTGTTTATTTTTAAAGAAAAGTTTCGGTCGTTTCTTGGTCCAAATGTGATTCCACCTCCAATCCAAATGGGAGACTTTGTGGAACCGTGACGTGCACGACCTGTTCCTTTTTGCTTCCAAGGTTTTTTACTTGAACCCGCTACTTCTCCACGTGTTTTTGTATGAGCAATAGCTTCACGAGAGTTTGCTTCTTGCGCAACAACCGCTTCATGAACGAGTATGGGATTAAGAGCTACATCAAATAAGCTCTTTTCAAGTTCCAGAGATCCGACGGTTTCACCTTTTATGTTGTAGAGGGAAATTAATGCCATAATTGTTTTCTCTCGTGAGAACGAATCAAAATCAAACCGCCGCGTGCACCAGGAACGGCTCCTTTAACGGCAATGATATTTTTTTCCAAATCAACAGAAACAACTTCAAGATTTTTTACGGTCACACGCTCATCTCCATAATGACCTCCCATGCGTTGACCCTTAATAACTTTTCCTTGACGTTGCGATCCAATAGAACCACCCATGCGTTGTTGATCTTTATTTCCGTGTGTTGCTTTGCTTCCGCTAAAATCATGACGTTTCATGACTCCGGCAAACCCACGTCCTTTTGAATCACCCACAACATCAACTTTTGTTCCAGGAACAAAAGCAGAAACAGAAATCATGGATCCGCGTGTTAAATCTGTCGGAACTGCCCCAACACGAAATTCACGCAGCGTTTTTACTTGTGGCAAATCTAAGAGATGTCCAGCCTCACTCTTGTTGAGGTGTTTTGGAGTCTCAGCTCCAACTTGGACAGCTGTATACCCATCAAGGTCTTCACTGCGAATTTGTGTCACAACGTTTGGTTCCGCCTTGATAAGCGTAACCGGAACAACGGTTCCGTCATCTTTGAACTGTTGTGTCATTTCAATTTTTCGTCCGATGATAAATGGCATATTTCAGTATCAACTAGCACAAAAGCTAGAAGTCGATCGCGATGATTCATACATCGCACCCAACTTCTAGCCTATGTTACAAATTTCCTCCAAATGGAGAATAAGATTGTGACAAAGGGAATGTATTTTTTATGTAAGCAATCTCCCAACAATTCTTAAAAGCACGAGAAGGTTTTCTTCGAAAGATTTTGAGGATGCACAGATCTTTCTTCTCTGTTTTTTGAATTGTGTTTTGTGGGACGGATCACACGCGATAGAAACATTTTCCTTCGCCTGTGATCCGCCCCACACCTTTTTTAATTATGAGACCTCTGAAAAAGTAGCAGATTTTTGTTGAACGGGCTGTCGACTACACGAAGCGTAGATCATCTACGTTGAGTGTGGTCGACGGGCGCCCGTTAAACGAAAAGATGCGCTTTTGCTGAGGTCTCTTATGTTTTTATTTCTACATCAACTCCCGCCGGCAAATTGAGGCTCATGAGAGCGTCAATCGTTTTGTCCGTTGTCTCTGTGATGTCGATAATGCGTTTATGAACGCGCATTTCAAATTGATCACGAGAATCCTTATGAACAAACGTGGAGCGATTGACGGTATATTTTTTCTTCTCTGTTGGGAGAGGAATTGGACCGATCACCTTTGCCCCAGAACGCTCTACTGTTTTCAAAATCGTTTCTGTCGCTTGATCAATGATCTTGCTATCATACGCGCGAATCTTAATGCGAATATGAGGCTTTTCTTCGTGTTCTTTTTTTTGAGTTGAATCAGTCACAAAGGTAAAGAAAGAGCGATGAATCAATAATTATTTAATAATTTTTGTTGCGATTCCAGCACCAACCGTTTTACCACCCTCACGAATCGCGAAGTTCATCTTTTCTTCAAGAGCGACAGGTTGGATGAGTTTGATCGTAACGGTAAGTGTGTCTCCTGGCATCACCATTTCTACGCCTTCTGGCAAAATGACTTCACCTGTCACGTCTGTTGTACGAATGTAAAATTGTGGTTTATACCCTTTAAAGAAAGGCTTGTGGCGTCCGCCCTCTTCTTTTGTGAGAGCGTAAACTTCTGCTTCAAATTCTGTGTGAGGGGTGATGGATCCTGGTTTTGCAACCACCATTCCACGTTCAACATCTTCCTTTTTCACACCGCGGAGCAAGACACCTGCGTTGTCTCCTGCACGACCTTCATCCAAAGATTTATTGAACATTTCGATCCCTGTCACGACTGTTTTTGTTGGTTCCTCATGGATACCGACAAGCAAAACTTCATCGTTCACACGAACAATTCCGCGTTCAATACGACCAGTCACAACGGTTCCACGACCTTCGATGGAAAAGACATCTTCAATTGGCATGAGAAGTGGCTTGTCTGTGTCGCGAATAGGTTCTGGAATATAAGTATCAAGTGCCTCCACAATATCCATGATGCATTTTGATGCAACTGGATCTGTTGGGTTTTGGAGTGCTTTCAAAGCAGATCCGCGAATCACAGGTACAGTATCTCCTGGGAATTTATATTTTTTCAAAAGATCACGAACTTCTTCTTCCACAAGATCAATAAGTTCTGGATCATCCACCATGTCCACTTTGTTCAAAAAGACAACAATTGCGTTTACACCAACTTGATGTGCAAGCAAAATATGTTCACGTGTTTGTGGCATTGGACCGTCTGTTGCAGATACAACCAAAATCGCACCGTCCATTTGAGCAGCTCCGGTAATCATGTTTTTGATGTAGTCTGCGTGTCCTGGACAATCTACGTGAGCGTAATGACGCTTCTCAGATTCATACTCACAGTGAGCTGTTGCAATCGTAATTCCACGAGCTTTTGACTCTGGAGCATTATCCAAATCATCCACACCCTTTTTCTGGGCTGTCATTCCTCGTGCGTTTAATACAGCAAGAATAGCTGCAGTAGTTGTTGTCTTACCGTGGTCAACGTGACCGATTGTTCCGACGTTCACGTGCGGTTTGTTGCGAATAAATGCTTCAGCCATATGAAAATGATCGCGGGCGTAATTGCCCAAAATTAATTTATTTTTTTCGATAGATTTAATCTTTCGAGACGTGCGAAAGTATAGCAAACCCCTTGAAATTGTGCAAGTCTTAGTCAATCGGCTCTAGATAAAACTGTTCTTCCCCAAAATCTTCCTCTTTTTCCTTTATTCCGGGGTTTTTTGACTCATCTGGTTTTGGATCACTTGAAGCCTGTACGGACTCGGAAATTGCCTCAGAAACAGATTTTGCTGCAAAATCCTTGTATTGTTGCTCTAAATTTGCTAATTCAGATTCAGACATGGCTGCCATATCCCAAGTCTCACCTTCTGAACCTGCTGGCTTCATCGTATCCCAAATATCCGGTGCGGGATCTGTGGATATCTGTTGAATATTCGACATTTCGGGTTCTCTCCAAGAAAAATCTGTTTCTTGATCATCGATTTGATGCTCATCCTCATTAAAATCTGTCATTTCAAGCAAATTTTCATACTGATCTAAATTCATGACAACATAAACATCCTCACCGTTTGGATCCGTCACAACCATGGTATCGCCTGTTTTGCGAACCAGTTTCAAAATACGTTTCATCTGATCAATCATAGTGCTGGCATTTTAACGGAATTTAAGCGAGTGTCAAGAATAAAAAAATGTTATGATGACATCAACGATTATGTATTACCTCATTTTCTTTTTAGCAATCATTGCAATTGGACTTTTTCTTTTTAACATTTGGCTCCTTTGGTGGTCATCCTATTTTCTTCTTCCGTTTTTTCATGGGGGTGGGCCCTATGTTCCCATTCCTAAACATCACATAAAAACCGTCATGGAGCTTGCTCTCATCAAACCGGAGGATGTGGTCGTCGATCTCGGTTCCGGTGATGGTCGATTGCTCATTGCAGCAATACAAGCGGGTGCACACAAAGCGATCGGGTATGAAATTCATCCTGGACTTGTGCGATTATCACGTCAGCTTATCAAAAATGTACATCTCGAAAATCAAATCACTGTCCATCAAAAATCTTTTTGGAATCAAGATGTTTCACACGCAAACGTTGTGACCATTTATCAAATTTCGTACGCCATGAAACATCTCGAAAAAAAACTTCTCACAGAACTCCCCCTAGGCGCACGTGTCGTCGCACACGGATTCAAATTTCCAAATTGGAAACCAGTAAAAACAATCGAAAACACACGACTCTCTATCAAAATATCAAATTGATTTTTACAATAATTTATCCTACAAATAAGATCCCGCCCACGATAGGTTAATGCAAAAAATATTATCCACTTAAACAAAAACCGAGCCTTCACAAGACTCGGTTTCGCGGCTTTTAATAAATCTTTGCCAGCCTCACAGCCTCTGTTCGAAAAAAAGTTTTCACCTGTCTCCATGTTGCTTGAAAATATATTTTTGGATCCGGATCTTCTTCTGCATCATCAAAATACACGAAACTTTTCAGAATATGATTCATGTTTTCCGCTTGTCCAGCATATTGTTTACCGACACGATGAATCACATCGATCAAAGGTTCTGTATTTTTACAGTACCAATACAGATCAAAAAAATCCCGTTTGCGACCTCGTTGACTGATCGCAATCACTTTCATGACAGCAACATCGGCTGATTGAAGAATGTCGAGTGTGCCAAATGAAAGCTTTTTTTGCTTTGGAACAAAAAATGGATACGTAATCAAACTGATTTTTGCACCATCTATCAAACCATAAATAGTTCCCGCTTCGCGATATGTTGTTTGCCAACGACCCGTTTGTTGAAGTGTGGTTTCAACTTCCAATTCATTAACCTTTTTCTTTGTCGTGAAAAAATCCAAATCAACTGATTTACGATGCCCCATCTGCAATGTAAGGGCTGTTCCTCCTGCGAGGTACCAATCGTTCTTCTGAAACAAATCCAAATTGGAACAATACAAAAACGCCTTACGTGTTGCACTTGGCAATGCTTCGAGACGCAGGTCGGATTTATTTATCTGTACACGAGCGACCATAAGTTCTTTGATTTTTTATGTAAGACCCGTGATTTCTTCACCACCTTCCCGATCATCGTTTTTGAATATTGACGATTCATCCAACGAATCTCACGATCATTTCCCAAATCCAAAATACGCTCAATGATATATTGCGCATGTTTTTTTGGATTGATTGATTTTGGATCCACGTCCCAAAAGAGAGATTGCCGGAAGATCATACGTCAATTTATGCGATCATAATATCATAAAATCGAACGGGAATCAAAAAATCATCCCGATAATCTCGAGATGATTTTTCTTTTTCAATCGTTTAAGCCCCAACACGTCGTGTTTGACCTCCACGTTTTTCGATGATTTCTTTTGCAACGTTCCCTGGAACGGTATCGTAATGAATAAATTCCATCGAGTAGCTTGCGCGACCTTGGGTCATACTACGAAGCGTTGTTGCGTAACCAAACATTTCTGCAAGAGGAACATAGGCTGTGATTACCTTCGCACCAGAGCGGTCTTCCATGCTTTGGATTTGTCCACGTTTTGCGTTTAAATCTCCGACGACAGAACCCATGAATTCTTCTGGAGTGACAGATTCCACTTTCATGACAGGCTCAAGAAGCTCGAGACCTGCTTTCTTTGCCGCATCCTGAAACGCCATAGATCCCGCGATCTTAAAGGCCGCCTCAGACGAATCCACTTCATGATAACTTCCATCTGTTAGTGTGATACGAACATCGAGCAAAGGATATCCTGCGAGCACTCCGCGTTCTGCGGCTTCGCGACAGCCTTTTTCGATAGGGTTGAAATATTCTTTTGGAACCGTTCCACCCTTCACCTTTTCTTCAAATTCAACACCGGTTCCAGGAGGCAATTTTACAATCGTGAGCAAACAGTGTCCGTATTGTCCTTTTCCACCTGTTTGACGAATATATTTTCCTTCTCCATCTGCTGTTTCATTCTTAATAGTTTCACGATACGAAACTTGAGGAGTTCCGACGTTACACTCCACATTAAACTCACGCTTCATGCGATCGACGATAATGTCAAGGTGCAATTCCCCCATTCCAGAAATAATAATTTGATTGGTCTCCTCATCTGTTCTGACACGAAATGTTGGATCTTCTTCTGCAAGTTTCTGAAGCGCCACGCCCATTTTTTCTTGATCCACTTTTGTTTTCGGTTCAATCGCAATCGAGATAACGGGTTCAGGAAACACAATGGATTCAAGAATAATTGGTGCTTCTGTGTCACAGAGTGTGTGACCGGTAAATGTTTCTTTGAGTCCAACCATGGCGGCGATTTCTCCTGCATGAACTTCTTGAATTTCTTCACGTATGTTTGCGTGCAGGCGCACAATGCGACTCACGCGTTCTTTTCCACCGGTTGAAGAATTCAAAATATACGATCCTGCTTTCACCGTTCCTGAATAAACACGAAAAAATGCGAGCTTACCAACAAATGGATCGGCAGCAATTTTAAATGCAAGGGCGGCAAATGGAGCTGTGTCAGAAGCTTCACGCTCAAGAATTTTTTCGTGATCATCTGGATCCATTCCGGTGATGGGCGGCATTTCAACGGGACTTGGCAAAAATTCAACAATCGCGTCAAGTAATAATTGCACACCTTTATTTTTAAGAGCTGATCCGCACATGATCGGAATGAAATCGTTCGCAATGGTCGCGCGACGAATCACGGGCTTCATCTCTTCAATGGTTGGTTCTTCTCCACTGAGATATTTCTCCATGAGCTTCTCATCGTTTTCACAAATCGCCTCCACAAGTTTGATGTGATACTCATTTGCTTTTGTTTTGTACTCTTCCGGAATATCGATTTCCTCAATGTCGCGACCGAGATCGTCTCGGTACATAAATGCTCTCATGCGTAACAAATCGATAATGCCGTTAAATCCGCTTTCTGTCCCGATCGGCAACTGAATTGGATACGCCTTTTTGGTGAGACGTGTGTGAATGGATAAAACATCCTTAAAAAAATCCGCGCCGGTTCGATCGAGTTTGTTAATAAAAACAATACGTGGCACTTTAAAATCGTCCGCATAGCGCCAGTTGGTTTCTGATTGTGGTTCCACACCAGCAACCCCATCAAACACAGCGACCCCTCCATCAAGCACACGCATTGAGCGTTTCACTTCAACCGTAAAATCGATGTGGCCCGGAGTGTCGATCAAATTCATTTGATGATCTTTCCAAAAACAGGTTGTCGCTGCAGCCGTGATCGTAATTCCACGTTCTTTCTCTTGTTCCATCCAATCCATCGTTGCAGCACCCTCGTGCACTTCACCAATTTTGTGTTTTTTCCCTGTGTAAAAAAGGACGCGTTCAGACACGGTTGTCTTACCAGCATCGATATGGGCAAAAATGCCGAAGTTACGAATTTTCTCTATTGGGTATTCTCGAGACATATTTTAAAAAAAATTGAAAAGTTTAGAGAAATATAGATTGCTCAAAATTGGATGACCTGCCTGCCGGCAGGCAGGTATGTGAAGTGCTGGAGGGAAGAAAAATGTTGAGACGTATTCACATACGACGAAACGTTTTTCTTCCCGAAGCACGAACAGATCGCCAATTTTGGACGATCTATTTTGCGAAGTGAGCAAATGCTCGGTTCGCTTCTGCCATGCGTTGCACGTCCAATTTCTTTTTCACAGCATCCCCTTCTCCAATCGCAGCTGCACACAATTCATCCGACAATTTCTCTGCCATACGACGTCCTTTCTTAGAACGTGCAGCGGTAATAATCCAACGGAACGTCAAAACATAGCGACGATCACCGCGCACAGGCATCGGGACTTGATAATTCGCTCCCCCAACACGTTTACTCTTCACTTCCAAAGAAGGCATAACGTTTTTTAATGCTTTTTCAAATGTCTCGATCGGATCTTCTTTTGTTTTTTTATTCATGAGCTCAAACGCATCATACACAATTCCTTGTGCAACCGTTTTCTTGCCATTTAACATGATGTGATTGATGAGTTTTGCAACGGTTGCATTTGCGAACTTTGGATCTGGGATGATTTCACGTTTAATACTTTTCTTTCCGCGCATACATTTTGACGTTATCAAACGGAATGTCTGAGAGACATGCTTCCTCGACTCTTAAAATCGAGTACTCCGTTCATGAGTGAAATAAGTTTTTACTTCTTTTTTGCTTTTGGTTTTTTTGCTCCGTATTTTGAACGACTCTGCATGCGACCTGCGACCCCTTGCGTGTCATACACACCACGTACAATGTGATAACGCACACCAGGAAGATCTTTCACACGACCTCCACGAATCATCACGATGGAGTGTTCTTGCAAATTGTGACCCTCTCCCATGATATACGCGTTCACTTCCATGCCGTTTGAAAGACGCACACGAGCAATTTTACGAATAGCGGAGTTTGGTTTTTTTGGAGTCATGGTTGCAACTTTCACACAGACTCCACGTTTAAACGGACTTCCCTTTCGGAAAATCGTTTTCTTGCGATGAAGCGAATCAAGAGTGAATTGCATGGCTGGAGATTTTGATTTTGCTTTTTTTGTCGTTCGCGGTTTGCGAATGAGTTGATTGATGGTTGGCATAATGGAGGGAGGATTAGGGACAAGGCCTGCCTGCCGGCAGGCAGGGGTTAGAATTTAGAGAGAATACAAAAAATAAACGTTGATGTGGTTCCTCATTTTCTATTGTCAGAGCAGCGTTTTATGTGTCGGAAAGATAGCATGAGAGAAAAATAGCGTCAAGAATATGCGAGAATTTTGAAAAAACAATTTCCTGAATGGAAAAAGATAAAAATGTGTTTTGCAAGGACTTGCATTTTTCATAAAATATGTTATTTTTGTTTTGCTCATTTTTTTGGAGAAACCATGAAACATGTTCTCTCTGTTTGCTTCCTCTTTTTTTTCACATCAACATTTGTCTTTGCAAACGATCGCATGATCGAAGACAAACAAAATCAACTCACAGAACAAAAAGAAAACAAACGACGCTCGCTCATTTTTACCCTCAAACAAGATCAAAAATTACGACATCGATGGTTTTATGGATGGACGGTTGGACTCGGCGCTTTAACCATCGGACATACGAGTGTCGTGTTTAGTGCAAATCATGATGAAACACGGGTAGAAAATGGTGTTGCGGCAATCGCTTCAATCATTGGTATGGGTGGAACATTTATTTCTCCCCTTGCCCCTTTTCAAGAAGACGATTGGGACGAATCATTTTCCAATGAGCACTTAGAAAAAATTCTTCGAAAACGTGCGCGTAATGAGTCTGATGCAAAAGGAATCTTTGAACACATCTTATGCTTCGCCATTGCGGCTGGATCAGGGATGTATCTTTGGAAAAAAGAAGATCAACCCCTCTCGGCAGGAATGACTTTTGGCCTTAATTTGCTCCTTGGAGAACTTCAAATCTGGACCGCGCCAACCTTTGCAAAAACATGGTGGCAAACACGGCATCCGGAATTAGCACCGTAACTCTGTCTCATATCCACATGAGATTTTTTGTTAGATCGCGGAAACCAATCAATTTTGATATCCCATACAACTCATTCCTATTGACAAAATTGCCTTTTTCTTCTAGAATTCTGAGTCTACTTTTCTGTTGTGAAACATTCTTCAAAATGAAAGAGGTGACACATGATTCATCAAGAAATAAATTTGTTGCTTGATGAGATCAAACGACAACTAAGTCGATTGACTCTTTATCCGAAACAAAAAACAGTCCGCATAAACGGAGAGATTCGCCTTCCAAATGTGAAGGAAACAATTTTTGCAGACATTCTCCTTTCACGAACCTTGCTGTCTAATCGCTGGCTTGATCATTCAGCAACCCTAAAAGAACTTGTTCTTGAAGCGTTTGAAAAAAATAACGCAATGCTGCTTTGGCTCATTGAAGAAACGCAATCAGACGTTCTTCGCGAACGACTCAAAATTATTCTCATATGTCATCCTAAAATAGCCCGATCTCGCTCTTACGAAATTTCGTAAGAGTTTTTTTATGAAACCGTGTTTGTAAAAGTTGGTTTTTTCTGTTCCTTTGCGAGTTCTGTCTGAATTTACGTATCAAGTTTTAATAAATCAAATTGACCGATCACCGAAAGAGAAGACGCTCGACCCCAATGGGTCGTTTCATCAACACGATAAGATGAGTTATTTCGCATGGCACGTATCACGTAAAGATAGTGAGCAGATTTTTCTCGAAAAATATTTTCATAATCCAAACTGTAATAGGCACGCATCAACTGATCACGATCGTCCATTTCTGTTCCCTGTATATTCCAACTCAGGGAACCATTCTGCATTTCCTTTTGAGAAATCTGATGAGCAGAAACATGATAGCCGAGTGTGAACCCTGATTGAAGCGCTTGTATTACAAACTGCCTCACAGCGTCTTTCATAGAGCTTTTCTGTATCGTGTTTTTTAAGACCTGTAAGCGAGCTTTTAAAATTTCAGCAGGAATCGCTAAAAAAGTTTTCAGTTCATGAGGTGAAAGGAATGAAATTTCATCTTTAAAATCCGCAATTTCTTTTTCAGAAAAATCCACTTCTTCCATCACTTCCATCATGTGTGTCAAAAGAGTATTTTGCAAAATACTTTCAAAAATAATTTCTTTTTTTTCACGTTCGCTCAGCGGCATTTCATGATGCGCAAATTGATCCTGTTTAAAACTCATACGTGAATCATTCATAAATTACAAACCGGAAAAAATCATATTTTGATAGCCCGCGCAACTGATTCCTGTGAGTGTGTGACAAATCATGTAGGCAGGGCGAGAAATAAAAAAGAAAATATCGAAATTCGTAAAGAGAGAAAAAAGGACGGCTACCATTAAAATTTGAGGACCTCGAATGGCAACAAATTGTCGCAAGTTCTCATGACGTGGTGCATCAAAAAGAGCGAAAAACAGTTTGGAACCATCAAGTGGTGCAATAGGAATCATGTTAAATAATGCCAAAAACAAATTGAGGAGAATGAGAAAAAATAAAAATGCCGTCAAGAGATTATCCGGAGCGAGGGTTCCGCCAACCGCCAGAAATCGAAATGCGATTGCAGACACACTCGCAATGACCAAATTCGAAAACGGTCCAGCAAGCGCGATGAGTACGGAATCCCATTTTGGATTTTTTAAATTATACGGATTAAACGGAACTGGTTTTGCCCATCCGAATCCAAAAAGCAATAACGGAATAAATCCAAATAAATCTAAATGGGCAAGCGGATTAAGGGAAAGACGCCCTTCACGTTCTGCCGTTGGATCTCCACGGAATTTCGCCATAAGTCCGTGAGAAAACTCATGAATGGTGAGAGAAAAAAGGATGGCAATAACCCAAGCGATTGCAAGTGGAAGTGATTGAAAAAGCAACGTAAGAAACATATCGATAAATATTTTATTCGATTCTTTGAATATCTGCTCCAACACCACGGAGTTTCTCTTCTAGATTTTCATACCCGCGATCTAAGTGTTCTATTCCACTTAATGTGGACGTTCCTTCTGCCACCAAAGCCGCAACGACGAATGCAAGACCTGCGCGAATATCCGGAACTTCAACATCACATGCAATGAGTTTTTTCGGACCGTTTATCACGGCAGAATGTTTGTAATTTTGACCTTTAAACCGACATTCCGTTTCTCCAAGACAGTTGGAAAATAATGTGATGTCTGCCCCCATCTTTTTTAACGCCTCCGTATATCCAAATCGTTCTTCATACACGGTCTCATGCACAACACTCGTTCCTTCGGCTTGTGTCAAAACCGTCACAAACGGTTGTTGCCAATCGGTCATGAATCCGGGATGAGTATCTGTTTCAAGTTCAAGACCTTTCAAAGGACGTGTCCCTCGAAATAAAATTCCGTCTTGCTTCACAACATATTCTCCACCGATTCTGCGTACCGCATTTAAAAAAGTCATCATGTGCTCGTGTTCGGCCCCGCGGACAAAAATTTCTCCGCGTGTTCCGATCGCCATCGCCGCATAAGATGCAGCCTCAATTCTATCGTTCATCACCGTTGCGACCGTTCCGCGAAGTTTTTCTACCCCGTAAATTTCAATCCATCGTCCGGAGTTAATCTGGATAATCGCTCCCATATTTTGAAGCAACATGATGAGTTGTTTCACTTCCGGTTCTCCAGCAGCGTTTCGAATCGTTGTGCGACCTTCTGCAAGTACACCGGCTAAAATTGCCGTTTCTGTTGCGCCGACAGATGGATACGCGAGTTCAATGAGCGTGCCTTTCAATCTGTTTTTTGCAATCGCCTGATATCCGTTTTCTGTTTCCGTAATCTGCGCTCCCATTTTTGAAAGAATCTCAATGTGAAAATTCACCGGGCGAGGTCCAATCGCATCACCACCAACACGCGGAACAAACGCCTCGTGAGAGCGATGCAAAAGCGGTGCAATCGCCAAAATACTCAAACGATTTTTCCGCGACAGCGATGTCACGTTCGTTGAGTGAATGTGAGGTGTGGTGATTCTAACTGAATTTTGCGTTTGCCATTCCAACTTTGCCCCAACGGTTTCCAAAAGATCTTGTGTGATTTGTGTTTCATGTTGTCGAGGAACATTGTTTAACACAACGGATTCTTCTGTCAGAAGACTTGCGATCAACATTTTTGAAGCGGCATTTTTTGCTCCAGAAATAGTTATTTCACCTGACAATGGTTTTCCACCTGTAATCTTAAAAACATCCATACAAAAAAATTGATTAATGCAACGTCACGGGTCCACGTTTTTTTCCAAACTCTTTTTGTGATAGACGAATAATTCTTTGATGTTCTTTCAACATCTCTCGTACGACATTTAATTCTGTGTGCAATCGTTCTGTTTCATCCGGATCTGATTCCGGATCTGATTGATCTTCGAGAAGTTTTGCAGACAAATTTTTCATCTGTTCATCAAGACGCCCAAGCTGTTCTTCAAGCGTAAGCAACCGACGATCTCCAAACATCGCAAACACTTCTTCTCCCGTCATCGGAGGAATATAGCCCTTTTCATGTTCAGACATAGTGAAAGACAGTATACGAGAACTTTCTATTTTTTTCCACCCACGACATTTTTGAATCAATTCAGAACACACTGAATGAATTGAGAGGATCCAAAACGGGTTCGAACATGTTCATCAAAAATAACAGATGCCTTGGAAGTAAAAAATTCTTGTTCTCCTTTTCCCTTCACAGAAAATTGATTCAAAACTTCTTTCGCGATTGCATCCGCTGGGTCAAACAAATGGATGGGATACGCGCGTTCAAAAAACAACGTTTCAAATACGGATCGTGCAAATGGAAATTGTGTACACCCAAAAATGAGCGTTTTGCATTTCAATGCAATTGCATACTCAATGGTTGGTTGAATGATTTTTCGAAGTTCTTCCTTCGTCGCATTGCGCTCGATCGCAGACGCAAGTTCGGAAATGACGATCGAATGAATCATCATTCCGCGATCCGCAAATGCTTGTTCGTACATCCGAGACCGAACCGTTGCTTCTGTTGCTGCAACAAGAATCGCATCCATCTCTCGTCCAACAAAATAGTTCGTCGTTGGTTCTGACATTTCAATGAGCGGGAAAAGAATCTGTCCTCGAATCTCTGAAGCGATCATCGAGACACTGTTGCACGCCGCGACAATTTCCGTCGCTCCATAATTTATTAAAAACTGAATCGCATTTTTTGTGATGTTCAAAAGTTCTCTTTCCGATTTTTTTCCAAACGGCATGTTTGCCAAATCTGCAAAATAAACAAAATCCGCGTTCGGCGCGCAAGTTCGAATCGCCGAAGCAACGGTTAAACCGCCTACACCCGAATCAAAAATTCCAATCATAAAAAAAATAAAAAGACTTCAACACAGTCTTTCGCGCCTAACGGACGAGTGGGTTTGCCTCAAAGGATTGAGGATAATGGGTGTGAGGCGAAAAGATCTAGGATCAAGTTCGCTTCGTTCTCCTTTGTTCTCGATAATCATCGATGCAAAACGCGGCCTGGCAACACACGTTTTTTGCGTCCGTGATGTCGATAAAAAGAGAATAAACCGTGTCTTTGGATGCTTTGTTATGAGGGAACCCACTCATCCGAGAGACATCTTTACTGTAACATGAACCACAAAATCTTCAAGAGGTTAGAAAACAAAACATGCACAGATTATCCCCTTATTTTCCACAATAAAAAACATCTCGTATTTTGTACGAGATGAAGAAAAGCCTTCTAGCGGGATGCTCCATGAGCAAACCGATTGCGAGGACGCACGCGCACAGGAGCGCGCACAGAACTCTCGGAAGAAGGAACGCGCGGACGATCGAGGAACTTTGGAGGCATGTTGCCAAAACAGATCTTTTTGACGGGCTTTCCACCGAGCTTGAGACGGGCTGCATGACGCGCTTGAATGATCGTGATCTTTCCCGCCATAACCGAACGGGAAATGTGAGCAGGCATCGTTTCGAGTTCACTCAAAAGCCCGTCGATCGTTTCTGCAGGAAGATCGATGCCTGTATGTACACGGATCATCTGGTCGTGACGCTTCAGATGCTGCCGCATCAACTTCGTCTTGATGCGCGTGTGTTCAGAACGCGGAAGCATGGAAAACTCCGACGCTTCCAAAAAAGTGATCTTGCCGTCGAGAAAAAACTTTTTCGCTTTCCCCTTCAGCCCGCAGAAAGACTCTCGAAACTGCAAAAAATCATCGATTGAGGTCATGGACAGTCCTTTGGTGAATGGCGTCAAAAAAAACGCAAGACGAACTCTATCGTACTTCCAAGTTTGTGTCAACCATGTATTCTTTTTCACGATAAAAAAACTTCGCGATTAGCGAAGAAGAGGTTCGATTCGTTTACGATCTTTACGCATGACACGCCAACCGAGCTGAGATTCTTTGCACACAAACAAGCGTTCGCGAATTTCTTCATCGGCCCAATTGACTCCGTAAAGTGACTCAGGCCAAAGAAGAGGAAGGGAAAAATTAAGCGCTTGACGCAATTTGTACAATTCGTGATTTGCGTCAGTCAGCGACAATGTACTTGTGATATAATCATGAAATGTGACGAACTGAAACTCAAAAACTCGCCCATGACATTTCACCAACATTTTTGCTGCTTTAAAGTTTGGTGAAGAGTTTAGATTCTCTGCATCAACCGTTTTTCCGTCTGAATTGGTTTCAAGGCGTTCAATGATTTCTCCCCCATCGCACAACAATTCATTTGTAAGACGCTCCGCAAATTGAAAACATTCCTCCCGAGAAAAAAGAACAAAGACGAGACCACATCGATCATTCACAAAAAACGGATCCTTCACTCGCTTCTCTTTAATCTGTCGATGGATCTTGAGCCATGTTTCAAACGGATCCTTGATCCGATGATCCATATACGTGAATCCATTATGTTCAATTTGCCGACACGTCATCGGCACCACACGTTCATCAAGTCGCGGACGATCAAGCGGATGATCAATCGAGATGTTGTCTGCTGTAACGGCATACCCGTTTTTTGGATCATGATACGAATGGACTTCAATCTTACGAAATCCTCCAACAAACAATCTTGCAATAATGAATTTAATCATCTGATTGATGTCTGTACTGATCGACTCGATCGGATCACGTGCTTCGATGTGTGCCACGGAAATGGATTGATCGAACAAACTCAATCCCTCAAACCAACGTTGAGGATCTGGCGATTGATTGATTTCATGCTCCTCTGCAAGATCTAAAAGACGTTTTCTGTGCGGCGTAGTCGCGACCGATGAATCAAGTGCAAGTTGTGCAACATACGCGTATGCATAATCCTTCACAAGCATGCGTCGACCGAATCGAACCGTGTCACGAGCGTGTTTGAAATGAGCTTGACTGAGAAAAGGAGTATCCGCTAAAAATTTCCGACGAGATTCAATCGCATACGGATAAATCTCAAACCAATCTTTCTGCCATGTCAAAAATGTTTCCCAGGGAATCATGTTTCTCCTCTCGTTCGTACATGAGACGAGCAAAAAGAATAACACAAAGGACGATTTTGTCAAACAAAAAAAACAGCCCCGACATGACATCGAGGCTGTTTTGTATGGATTATCCAAAAATATATTGATCTGTGATCTTTTCGTAGGCAAAAAGTTCCTCCTGTTGAAAAAAACGATTGACTTCTACGAGAGCATTCTCGAGAGAATCAGATGCGTGAACAAGATTTGAGGAGACGTTCATGGAGAAATCTGCGCGCACTGTTCCTGCATCCGCTTGAAGTGGATTTGTCGAACCGATCATTTTACGAACTTCTGAAACAGCCTCTATCCCCTCAAGAACAATTCCGACAACGGGAGTGTGTTTCATAAATTTTTTCAGATCCGCAAAAAACGATTTTTCTGCAAGATGCGCATAATGGACGTTCAATTGATCGTCGGACAATTGAAACAATTTCAATCCGATGATTTTAAGTCCTTTACGTTCAAAACGTGTAATAATCTCTCCGAGCAAATCCCGCTGAAGTGCGTCTGGTTTAAGGAGAACAAGTGTTCGTTGAATGTCGGGCATATTTTTTCTGCGTCATCCCGACGAAGGAGGGATCTCCAAGCGGAACGTGTCTGCAAGGGAGATCCTTCGCTCCGCTCAGGATGAAGCAATGTGTTACGAATTTGTCGCAAGATTATCACGCCCTTAGAAAATAGACAATACATCCAATCGCAAGTCCGATTGCAACCAAGACGGCGATTGTATGCGCAAACGGAACGGTCACGGATGCAAATGTTGGCGAAGCAAAAATGGAAACAATGCTGAGAACATATTTCGAACCAAGAAGAGACGGCAAAGCAATGATTTGTCCGAGTGAGGTCGAAAACCAAGCGATCGGTAAAATGGCGATGGTATAAAACATGAGAAACGGAACAAGCGGCAAGATAAAAACATTTGAAAATGGGGCAACAAGCGAAATCGAACCAAATTGCCAAATGATCATGGGAAGTGTGAAAAGAATTGCAGAAAGCGATCCTGAAAGAGCGTTTCTCAGACCAAACGGTTCGGGGATGAAATGAAAATAGGCTTCCAGTTTTGGCGCAACAAAAAGAATCGAAGCAAACGCAACAAAGGAAAGTTGAAATCCGACATCGTCAAGTAACCAACGTGGGTTATAAAAAAGCATAAGAGATGCTGTAAACAAAAGTGTATTCAACATGTGCGCGCGTCGCCCGATCACGGAACCTAAAAGAATCACCGCGCCAAAAACGGCCGCTCGAATAACCGCTGCGGTCGCGCCGGCCATCACCACATAGACGACAATCAAAATCGTTGTCAGTATTGCGCCTCGTTTTTTGCCGAAGTATTGAATCACAAATCCAAAAAACACAAACGTAAAAAGAGAAACATTAAATCCGGAAGCGGCGAGAATATGTGACGTGCCCGTTTTGATAAAATTGTTTTGTAGATCACCATCGATTCCACTATTTCCACCAAACACAAGTCCAAAAAGAAACGAAGCGTGTGGTTCGGGAAAAACATGTTTCATTTTTTCGACCAACTGATGTTTAAAAGAAAAAATTGAACCGATCAAAGAAAATCGCTTTGATGCCGCACGATCTAACTCGTGTGGAAATCGACATAATGCAAGTGTCCCTTTCGACTCCAAATAACGATCATACGCAAATCCATTGAATGGTCGAGGAATCTGTAAGGAACAGGAAAAAACAAGATGATCTCCATACGTAATCTCCTGTTCTTTTGGAATGGAAACGAGAACATGACCAAACACCTCACGATCTACAACACGGACGTTTCCGATCGTTATTTGATTAGATTTTGATCTCATCGCGGGTTCGGCGATCACATCCCCTTCTATCCGCAAAATCTGACCGGTAAAATCGCGGACCGTCGAAATATTTTTTGGAATCTCGCTTTGTGTATAGCGAAACAATCCAAATGCAAACATAAAAAGACTAAGCACGAACAGACGATGTTTGCGATCAGTTAAAAACGTCGCGACAAGTACTGTGACACATAAAATAAAAATCCATGTGATCAAAGAAACCGATAAAAAAAATGATCCGAACAGAATCCCAAAACAAAACATCGCCGAAAGAACAGCGAATATTTTTGAGGGAGAATGTGTGAAGCGGGAAAACATATTTTTCTTTACACAGCCTCCATGACACGATTCAAAAAATTAAATCCCAACTCCAATGTAGCGAAATCCGAATTTAGACAAAGACAAATCTGTGAGATGATTGCGTCCATCAAAAATAAGCGGTTCGAGCATACGTGCTTTCAGCGTTGGAAAAGACACCTCGTGAAATTCTGGCCATTCTGTTAACACAACAAGAGCGTCCGCACCATCTGCCGCATCAATAGCGGTCGGAGCAAAGAGAATTCCATCCGGTAAAACGCGTCTTGCAGACGCTTCTGCTTTTGGATCAAATGCACAAATTTCTGCTCCGAGCGCATAAAGTCTACGCACAATTTCGATGGATGCCGATTCTCGAATATCATCCGTTCCTGCCTTAAACGCAAGTCCCCATACGGCAATGCGTCTTCCTTTCAAAGATCCGAGTACTTCCACGATCTTTTTCATGAACAGATCGCGTTGACGATTATTCACCTCAATCACAGCCGTCAGTAATTTAAAATCATATCCGTTTGCTCCCGCGATTTGATGAAGGGCAGAAACATCTTTTGGAAAACAGGATCCTCCATATCCGATTCCCGCTTGCAAAAAATGCGGTCCGATGCGCGAATCCAATCCGATCGCATAGGCAATATCACGTACGTTTGCCTGTGTGCGTTCCGCAATATTTGCAATCTCATTGATAAAAGAAATTTTTGTCGCAAGCATCGCGTTTGCGGCATATTTTGTGAGCTCTGCTGTTTCAATGGTCGTTTTAACCCATGTCGTGTTTATTCCTCGATGCATCGCTTCCACGACAGAAAACACAACATCATCATCTGCTCCGACAACGATCCGTTCCGGTTCCATAAAATCGCGAAGGGCGCTCCCCTCACGCAAAAATTCCGGAACAGAGGCGATCTGAATCAAGCTCGTGAGATCCGTCCGCCCTGCTTTTTCCATCGCCTCTTTTGCAAAAGCAAGAACACGACGGTTTGTTCCGACGGGAACGGTACTTTTGGTTACAAGAACTGCTTCGTGATCAAGGACCTGTCCAACATGACGAGCAGCATCAAATAAATACGAAAGGTTTGCTTCGCCTGTTGAAGTAGCAGGGGTCCCAACGGCAAATAAAATGACTTCTGCTTCAGAGATGACGGAAGCGATATCTGTTGTAAACACAATGGAACCCAATTCTTGTTCGTGATGTAACGCTTCGGTCATACCAACTTCAAAAAACGGCATGTGCCCCAAATCTAATTTAGCAATTTTTTCCGGATCAATATCAACACACGCAACACGATGTCCCAATTTTGCGTATCCAATTCCACTTGTCAGCCCAACATATCCCGTACCAATAATCACAATCTTCATAGAGCTCTTTACAAAATTAAACATTTTTGTTAATAAGCTGTGTAGGAAAATCCTTTCCAGCAAAGAGACAGAAACATGCATGAACTTATTTCTTCTGCGGAAGCAAACAGACTCGCACGACTTCCCAATTACCAATTTATCTCGCTCGATCAAATTCAGGTGAGAGATACACATCACTTAGATCGAAAAAAGATTCAAAAAATTAAACGACATCTTGAAAGCGGCGGAATGTGTTCGCCCATAGAAATACGTTCTGCTGACACGAATCGATATCTCATCGCGGGTGATGGAAGACATCGCTATACAGCCCATAAAGAACTTGGACTCCCAACGATTTTCTGCCGCATACGAATCCAATAATTCATGCGGCTTTTTTGTACTCTTCTTCCAATCGAGATGCATGAATCC
>CAYHWG010000009.1:0-6871 GCA_964360375.1 uncultured Gammaproteobacteria bacterium
TCTTGTCGTTCCGCAAAAACACGTGCCCGGATAATAGAAAGTGCGCGTTCTTTGTTTTGTTTTTGTGAGCGTTCATCTTGGCAATACACCATGAGACCGGTCGGTAAATACGTAATACGAATGGCGCTGTATGTTGTGTTAACGCTCTGTCCGCCGGCTCCGGTTGATGTTGTTGCCTCGATTTTTAGATCTTTTGCGTCGATTGGAACGTCTTCTTCTTCGACTTCTGGCAGAATCGCGACCGTCGCGGTTGATGTGTGTATTCGGCCTTGTTTTTCTGTTTCCGGTACACGTTGAACACGATGAACACCACTTTCGTATTTTAATCGTCCGTAGACAGCACGCCCTTTGATGTTGAGGACGACCTCTTTAAACCCACCAGCATCATTGCGATTTGCGGATACGAGATCCACACTCCAACCGCGTGTTTCCGCGTACATGCTGTACATACGCACAAGTTCTCCTCCGAAAATCGAAGACTCATCTCCGCCGGCTCCGGCACGGATTTCTACGATCACATCTTTTGCATCCATCGGATCGGGAGGCAAAAGAGCGATCAATAATTCTTTTTCCATGTTCGGGATTTCGCTTTTGATGGTAGTAATCTCTTCATTTGCAAGCTCGATCATTTCTCCATCTGTTGTTTCTTTTAATGTTTGTTCGGCGCTTTCAAGATGATGTAATGCGGTTTCATAAGCGTTGCCGATCACGATCAAATCTTTCATGCGCACATAAGCTTCGTTCACTTTGCGCAATTTTTCTGGACTCGAAAGCACGTCCGGATCACCAAGTCGGGATTCCAGATTGAAGTATTCTTCTTTTTTTATTTTGAATTTCGAAAGGAGATCCATAACATTATTATGTTTGTGTCCAAATAGTATCATAAAAGCGTCGATCGAAACGATAGACGCTTTTTCACGCTCAAAGTTATTTGTCGGAAATTTTTGGTGTTTTCTCTTTTCCGGCAAAGCCGGATCCGGCTTTGCCGGACTTTTCTTCCTTCACTTTTTTGAGCACTGCACGTTTTTCTTTCTTTACTTTCTTTCCCGTAGCAACCGTTGCTTTTTTATCGGAACGTTCCGCAAATTTCTCCATACGACGAGCCGTATCGATGATTTTTTGTTTTCCGGTGTAGAACGGATGACATGCGGCACATAATTCCACCTGCACATCTTCTTTTGTTGATCCGATAATATAAACCGTCCCGCAGGCGCAGGTGATTTTTGCATTTGAAAAATACGTTGGGTGAATTTCTGATTTCATAGTGAATTGGACACGTTGTATATGCCCATAATTAGATGGTGACGAGTGTAGCAGGGGCTTGAAATTAGGTCAAGAATCCTGTATGTTTTCGTGGTTATGTCTACTCCAATCTCTCTTTTTAACTATCACCTCCCCAAAGAATTGATCGCCCAGCATTCTGTAGAACCACGTGATTCTTCGAAGTTGATGTTGCTTGATCGAGTAACAGGTGAGATCGAACACAAACATTTTTACGATATTCTCGACGAATTAAACGTCGGCGATGTTTTGGTTTTTAATGATACGAAGGTTTTTCGGGCCCGACTAATCGCATCTGTAGGGGCAGGTCTTGTGCCTGCCCATATGATCAAAATGGAAGTTTTTTTGTTGCGATGTGAGAGAGAAGAAGGAAAGAAGAAAGAAGGAGAGAAGGAAAGAAGTTTGTGGCAGGCGTTATTACGTCCGGGAAAGAAAATTTCGATTGGTGATGTGATTGTCATAGACGAAGTTGAAGCAATCGTTCGTGCAAAACAAAAAGATGGAATCGTGACTCTCGAGTTTCCTCTCGACGAAGTCAATATCTTTTCGTTTACCGACATACACGGCGAGATTCCTATTCCGCCGTATGTGGACGAAAAACCGACATCGATCGAGCAGTATCAAACCGTTTACGCACGAGAAGTTGGATCGGTTGCGGCGCCGACCGCGGGATTTCATTTTACGAACGAGTTGCTCGAGAAGATAAAAGCAAAAGGCGTTGAGCTCGCATTTGTCACACTACATGTCGGCATCGGAACGTTTCGTCCGGTTCAGACGGATACGATCGAAGAACACACCATGCACGCAGAGTTTGTGACGATCTTGAAAGAGACCGCCGAACAAATCAATCGCGCGAAACAAGAGGGAAGACGCGTGATCGCGGTTGGCACGACAACCGTACGTAGTCTCGAGGGCGCCGCGCTTGCGTGTCCCCCCTCCTTACGAAATAGACTCCCTCCCCTGCCCGAGGGGAGGGAGGGGGGTGGTCGTGTGGGGAGAGGTGTCCTTCCTTCCGACGGCTTCACCGACGACATCAACATGTTCATCAAACCCGGTTTCGAGTTCCGAGTCATCGACGCGCTCATCACAAATTTCCATTTGCCGAAGTCAACACTTCTCGTTTTAGTTTCCGCGTCTGCTGGTCGAGAAAATATTTTACGTGCATATGAAGAGGCCGTGCGCGAAAAGTATCGATTTTTTTCATTTGGCGATGCGATGTTTATCCAAACCAAATAAAAACAGAGCGTGTTGCTCTGTGAGGGTTAGCGTCCTGCGAAACCGGGTCCGGCTCCGCAGGACATCTCTTCGCGTTTGATTTTGTTGATGAGCGGCTCGTCTTCGATACGAATCTTGAATCCGTTCTTGAGCGTGAGGTCATGTGTTGTGTGGTGCGGTCGTTCGATACGATCGAAATGGAATCCGCGTTTTTCTATTTGTTCAAGCATGAACGCGACAGTTGTTGTGGCGGGGAATATTTCGATGTGGTCGAATCCTCTTGTCTGACTTCCATTCGGTTTTTGATCGGATAGTTCCAAAAACCAAATTTCTCCGAGCGATGTCCGAATCGGTCGCGGAAGTTTGATCACCGCAATGCGACGCTTTGAAATGATTGATTGATACACGAACGCACTCTGTGTCTCAAAGAGCACTCGCATCGCTTCGAATTCGCTTGAGCTTTCACACTTGTAACAGATGTGATCTGCGAGGGCAGCAAAGTAAAGCTCTTTTGACCATTCGTCGAATTGCTTCACGAACGGCTTGATTTCGTCAAAAAATGCGTCGATCGATGAGATCATGGATACTCCCTATAAAATGAGGCACACGCATTTTTTCACAGAATTGTGGATACGTCTATCTTCTCGTAAATGTTTGTATCTGAGACCGTTGCAAAACTCATCTTTGTGTCATTGCGAGGAGGAGTCATCGACGACGAAGCAATCTTTTCTTCGGAAATACAAGGATTGCTTCGTCGTCTAACTCCTCGCAATGACACAAAGATGAGTTTTGCAACGGTCTCGTATCTACGATTGTTTTTGTCTTTTCCTTATGTTAAACTTTTGGTATATGACCATCAAAACAGCGTTGCGTCGGAATGCGCAACGAAAAACAAAAAAACGCACACCTCAAATGATTGAGCGTGAGGAGCTGGCTTGGGCTGGTGTGATTGGCATGTTAAAAAATAAGAAAAAAATAGACCCGGTCCGGTATCAGAGACGCATACGCAAAGAAGCTGATCGAAATCGAGTATGATTTTACTCGACTCGAATATTGTTATTGGTGTGTTTAACGATGATGTTGCGTTGGTGAAGTGGATTGCACGTTGTCGACACAACGGAGAGACGTTCGCGATTTCAACGATAACAATTACGGAAGCGTTGGCATTACCAACAATGGGAGCAAACGAAATTCATCAAATGATTCAATGGCTGCCACAGGTTTCCATTATTGATGTCGATAAATTAATCGCTCTCGAAGCCGCAGTGATTCGACGAACATACAAACTGACGACCACAGATGCTATTGTTGCCGCAACAGGGATTCTTTCAAATGCGCGTATCGCAACACGTGACAAAGCATTCAAAAAATTAAAACACGCTCACGTCATTGTTCCATGATGCGGTTTTGTCTTTTATGCACATCGCGATCATCACCGGCGGAGAAACGTGAGAGCGGGACGTTTCAATTGCGTCCGCAAAAAATGTTGCGAGTGCGATTGTGTTTGCAGAGCATGAAACATTTGTGTTTCCGGAAGATCGTTCGAAGTTTCTCGAGGATGCATCAAATTTCGATCTTGTGATCCCGATGATTCATGGCAAAGGTGCAGAAGATGGCGTGGTTCAACAACTCTGTGAATCACTCAATATCCCGTTTTTGTTTTCGCCGATTGAGGCGCACAAGATTGGGATCGACAAAGTCCTCACAAAAGAATTTGTGGTGCGCGCCGGAATCAAGACGGCGAAACAATTCTCGAGAAGCAGCGCGGTTTTCCCTTTATTCGTAAAGCCACGCTTCGGCGGATCGTCTGTGCACACGGCGCGCATCGAGGACGCAGACGCGCTCGAGACGTTTCTTGAGAATACGTCCGAGGAGATGATGATCGAAGAAGCTGTGCATGGTCGAGAATTTACAGTCGGCGTTATCGAACAAAATACAGGCGACCCGGAAGCGTTGCCTGTTGTCGAGATTGTGCCGAAGAATTTGTTCTTCGATTACGAAAGCAAATACGACGTCGATCATCTCGCAAACGAGATTTGTCCGGCGCATATCGAACGCGCACTTTCGAAACAACTTCAGGACGCCGCGGTCGCTGCACACACCCTGATCGGCGCCTCGTACATCTCGCGATCGGATTTTATGGTGACCGACGCGGGTGAGATGTACTTTCTCGAGATCAATACGATTCCAGGACTCACGAACACATCACTTGTGCCGAAGATGCTGAAGGTGGCGAACATCGATTTTTCAGGGCTTTTTGAGCGATGGTGCCAAGGTTTTGAAGAAGATCTCGTGTGGAATTTGCTCGCTGAGAAACGAGATACAAACAACGCCCAATTTGTTTCACACGATGAAATATTCCCTAATTATTGACGAATCTCACGCCTTTCCCTATACTCCCGACATAATTATTATCACCAGACGGAATATACGATTACGGATCCTCCCTTGAGAATAGCTCGCGGGCCCGATTGATCGGCCGTCGAAGACAAAAGGAAATATGCCAAAAATGCCTACACTTGTCGAAATGCTCCAATCTGGGATGCATTACGGCCACGGTGCCTCTCACTGGCACCCAAAAATGAAACCATTTATTTACGGAGAGAAAAGCGGAATCCACATCATCGACCTTGAGAAGACAACCGTTCAATTGGAAAACGCTCTTACGTTTCTGAAAGAAATTGCGTCTCGTGGCGGTGTTATTTTATTTGTGGGAACAAAGATTCAAGCAAAGTCCATTGTTCAAAAATATGCAGAGGCGTGCGGGATGCCGTATGTTACAGAGCGATGGCTTGGTGGAACACTCACAAACTTTCAGCAACTGAAAGAGACATTGAAGCGCTTGAAAATGTTGAAAGATCAACGTGAAAAAGGCGAGCTCAAGAAATACACAAAGAAAGAGCAATTGTTGCTTTCTCGTGAAATTGAAGAAATGGAAGTGAAGGTTGGTGGAATTCAATACATCACAAAAGTTCCAGATGCAATTTTCGTGATTGATGTGCGTACAGAGAAGACGGCCGTTCAAGAAGCACAAGTGACACACACAAAAGTGATTGCGGTCTGCGACACCAATGTCAATCCAAAAGGTGTCGATGCGATTATTCCAGCAAACGATGATGCGGTAAAATCGATTGAGCTCGTCTGTAAACTTGCCTGTGAGGCAGTGAAAGAAGGAAAAGCGACTGCAGCAAAAATGGTTGCGGACAAAGCTGCAGAAGTAAAAGTTATTCCCGAATCGGTTGTTGAGGAAGTAGTGACGGACGCATCTTAAAAATAAATTTAACATTCATGGGCAGGCACAAGGCCAGCCCCTACAAAAATATGCTCATTACAGCAAGTCTTGTTGCCGAACTTCGTGAGAAGACCGGCGCCGGAATGATGGACGCCAAAAACGCGCTCGTGGAAATGGATGGTGATATGGAAAAAGCTATGGATCATTTGCGCAAAAAAGGCGTCATCAAAGCCGGAAAAAAAGCGGATCGTGAAACACACGAAGGTCGCATCCACAGTTATATTCACGCAAACGGAAAACTCGGAGCCCTTGTACAGGTGCTTTGTGAATCTGATTTTGTTGCGCGCAACGAAGGGTTTATTGAACTCTGTAATGATCTCGCGATTCACGTAAGTGCGATGGATCCATTGTATCTTACACGTGAGGATGTTCCCGCAGACCTCATAGAAAAAGAAAAAGGTATTTATCGTGAGGAAATGCAGGCTCAAGCAAAGCCGGCGGACGTGATCGAAAAAATTATCGAAGGCAAACTCAACAAGTGGTATTCGGAAATCGTTCTTATGGAACAATCTTTCATTAAAGAGGATGATAAAACGGTTGATGAATTTGTGAAAGGAAAAATTGCCACCATAGGAGAAAACATTCAGATCAAGAAGTTTGTTCGATTTAGCTTCTAAAAAGAAAACCGGATCCTCACAAGAGATCCGGTTTTTGATTTTGATGAAATTCAAATAGAGCTTTTTTTGTAAAAATGGTAAACTGTGCCGTAACTTATCCACTGGGGAAGAGAAGTCAAGAAGGAAAGAAGAGGAGAAGTTCAGAAGAGCATATCTGAATTTTTCCAACTTCTCGACTTCTTTTCTTCTCACTTCTTTATTCTTTTTTTATTTTTATGCTTCGAGTTGCTATCAACGGGTTTGGCCGAATCGGCCGCGTGGCTTTTCGTGCCGCGTATGAAAGGAAAGATCTTGAAATTGTTGCGATCAATGATTTGACAGAACCCGCGACGCTTGCGCATTTGCTGAAATACGATTCGACGTTTCGAACGTGGACACATGATGTGAAGGCAGGTAAGGATCATCTTGTGATTGATGGGGTAAAAATTCCTGTACTGACAGCCATGGATCCCGCGACCCTGCCGTG
>CAYHWG010000009.1:6881-10657 GCA_964360375.1 uncultured Gammaproteobacteria bacterium
GAGTGTGGATGTTGTTATTGAATCGACCGGGCGATTCACCAAAAAGGCTGATGCAGAAAAACATATTCTCGCCGGAGCAAAGCGTGTTGTGATTTCAGCACCTTCAGAAAACACCCCGACGTATCTTATGGGTGTCAACCATAAGCTGTGTAAAAAATCAGACACCGTCGTGAACAATGCATCATGCACAACAAATTCTGTTGGTCCGGCTGTGCAGATTATGACGGAAACATTGGGGGTAAAAAAAGCGATGTTGACAACCATTCATTCGGTGACGATGGAACAAAATCTTGTCGATGGTCTTCCTCCAAAGATGCATCCAGATTTACGCCGAGCTCGTTCAGCTCTCGTGAACATCGTTCCAACATCGACCGGAGCGGCGAAAGCAACGACGGAAGTTGTTCCTTCGCTCAAAGATAAATTTGATGGAATCGCTATTCGTGTTCCGTCGATCGACGTCTCGCTTACGGATTTTACGTTTCTCGTTTCAAAAAAAACGTCAAAGGAAGAAGTGAATAAAATTTTTAAAGATGCAGCAAAGTCGGCGCGATGGAAAGGAATTTTGGGTGTCACTGAAGAACCACTTGTCTCTACGGATTTTATACAAACTCCCTTTGGATCCGTGATTGATTTACAGATGACACGCGTCGTTGACGGAGACTTTGTAAAAGTCCTCGCTTGGTATGACAATGAGTGGGGTTACACACAAAGGCTCTTAGACTTAGTTCAGTACGTTGGAAAATTAAAATAATTTTTCTTGTTTATGCACACTTCTTCTTTCGATCGTCTTGCTCGCGCAACAGACGCCAAAGGATTCATTATCTTTTGTCTCTTATTGCGATTTGCGATGGCTTTCTTGTTTCTTTATGCTGCGTGGAGTAAATGGATCGTGCCTGATTGGAGCGCTTCGGGATATTTGCAATATGCAAGTGGACCATTTGCTACTTGGTTCAAATCACTTGCCGGAAATACGTTTGTTGACATGTTGGTTGTGTACGGAGAATTCTTGATCGGACTCTCGTTTTTATCTGGGTTATTTATGAAACCGGCGGCGTTTTTTGGTGTGGTGATGATGATGCTATTTTATGTTTCAAGTTGGGTTTCGAACACATCACATGGATTCGTGAGTCAACATGTCATTTATGCACTCGTTTGCGGATTGTTTTTATTCGGTGAGTTCGGACACTGGTATGGATTAGATTATTTTGTTTCAAAAATGAAATTTGTGCAATCTCGTACGTGGCTTTTGCGATTATTTTAGACGAGGTTTGTATGAAACTTCGTAAACTCAAATCTGATACGGAACTTACAGGAAAGCGTGTACTGATTCGTATTGATGCGAATGTTCCGATTAAAAACGGAAAAGTCGTTGATGGTCCGCATGGGCGTATTGCCCGCGCGGCGGTTGATATTGATTGGCTTTCTCAACGCGGGGCAAAAGTCATTATTCTTTCTCATCTTGGACGACCGGATGGGAAGCGTGTGCCGGCGTATTCTTTAAAACCCGTTGCAAAACGATTAGGCGGGCTTTTGAAAACACGCGTGACTCTCTCTCGCGATCTTTTTGGACCAAAAGTTGTGAAACGCATTTCTGCCATGAAAAACGGAGATGTCTTGTTGCTTGAAAATTTACGTTTTGATCCGCGAGAAGAAACGAACGCTCCTTCCTTTGCGCAAGCACTTGCATCGCTTGGTGATCTGTATGTCAATCATGGATTCGCTGTGTCTCATCGAGAACATGCATCTGTGGATGCGATTGCATCAGATCTTCCGTCGTTTGCCGGGCCGCTTCTTGCAAATGAAATTTCGATTTTATCGAAATTAGACAGTCATCTCAAACAGCCATTCGTGCTTGTCATGGGCGGACTCAAATTCGAAACAAAGCTTCCTGTGATTGAACGTTATCTTCCAAACGTCGATCGTGTACTTATGGGCGGAGCGCTTGCAACGACATTTCTCGTTGCAAATGGATTATCGGTTGGAAAATCCGTTTATGATGTAAAGAGTGTTGAGGCGATTCGATCTTTACTTGAACACGCAAAAGAAAAAATTCTTTTGCCGACGGATGTTGTCGTGTCAGGATCATTTCGTAAAGACGCTAAGGTGCGTGTTGTCGATGTGCATGATGTGCGCGAAGCGGAGTACATCGTTGATATTGGGCCTTTGACGATCGCTCGATATGAAAAAGAAATCCATGAGGCGAAGACGATCGTTTGGAATGGCCCGATTGGGTATTGTGAAATTGAAAAATTTGCGAGAGGCACTCATGCAATCGCAAAAGCGATCGCACAGAGAACGGGTGCGGCAACAACGATCGTTGGTGGGGGAGATACGGTTCCTGTTTTGGAAGCCGCGCATCTTGCCGACAAGTTTACGTTACTCTCTACAGGTGGAGGTGCGTTACTCGAGTATCTTGCCGGAAAAAAATTACCAGGACTTGAAGTTTTAGAACTTTAATTTTTTTATGCCACACAATCAGGAAAAGCTATTTTTATTTTAAAAATGAACGTTAAATAATTTATGTCCCATAAGATTACTTCCATCCACGCACATGAAATTTTAGATTCGCGCGGAAATCCAACTGTGGACGTTTCGGTTTTACTTGAGGATGGGACAAGCGGTTCCGCATCTGTTCCAAGTGGTGCCTCAACAGGAATTCACGAAGCACTCGAACTTCGCGACGGGGATACGAAACGTTATGGTGGGCAAGGTGTGCTTAAAGCGGTTCATCATATCAACACGACGATCGCAAAAGCTCTTCACGGAATGGATGTGAGGCATCAGCGCGAGATTGATGCGACGATGATCGCACTTGACGGAACACCGAACAAGTCGAAGTTCGGTGCGAACGCGATTCTTGGCGTCTCACTTGCGTGTGCACATGCAGCCGCTCGATCTGTCGAAATGCCGCTTTACGAATATTTGCGTGTTGCATTTAATCTTTCGCACAAAAATTATCGCATGCCGATTCCGACCATGAATGTTTTGAACGGTGGTGCACACGCTGGATGGATTTTGGATTTTCAGGAGTTCATGATTGTGCCAACACAAAAGAAATTTAAAGAGCGTGTGAGATGCGGGGCGGAAATTTTTCATGCGCTCGGCGGACTTCTCAAGAAAAAAGGATTTTCGACGCTCAAAGGTGATGAAGGTGGATATGCCGTTCCTTTAAAGAAGAACGAAGACGCATTCGCGGTGATCATGCAAGCGATTAAGGCTGCTGGTTATTCGGCGGGTCATGATGTGTTTCTTGCGATGGATCCAGCGGTCTCAGAATTGTTCGACAAAAAAACAAAACGCTACACGCTTCGTGTTGATAAAAAATCCTTGACGTCAAAGGAGATGATTTTGATGTGGACGAAGTGGATCAAGAAATATCCTATTATTTCCCTCGAGGATGGTCTTGATCAAGATGATTGGGATGGATGGATAGAGATGACGCGTCAACTCGGAAATACCGTTCTGGTCGGTGATGATTTTTTTGTCACGAATTCGAAACGCGTGCAAAAGGGAATCGAGGCACATGCCGCAAACGCGGTGCTCATCAAACTGAATCAAATTGGTTCGCTCTCAGAAACAATTGATACCATTTTGCTCGCACAAAAATACAAATACAAAATTTCCGTTTCACATCGTTCCGGAGAAACCGAAGACACAACGATCGCCGATCTTGCCGTCGCGGTGAATGCGAATTACATCAAGACAGGATCGCTATCACGTTCTGAGCGACTCGCAAAGTATAATCGGTTGATGGAGATTGAGGAGGAAGTTTCGTA
>CAYHWG010000009.1:10757-25522 GCA_964360375.1 uncultured Gammaproteobacteria bacterium
TCCTCATGATTCTTGATGGATTTGGTGTTGCGCCTGCTTCCGACGGGAATCCGATCATGCAGGCGAACATGCCGAATTTTAATAAGTACATTCGGATGTATCCAACCATGACACTGAAAGCCTCGGGAGAAGAGGTTGGTTTGTCTTGGGGAGAAATGGGAAATTCGGAAGTTGGGCACCTTGCGATCGGAGCGGGACGTGTTTACTATCAACTTTTTCCGCGCATCAATCGCGATATTCTTGCAGGAGAGTTTTTTCACAAACAAGCGCTTATTGATGCAGCGGAGCATGTAAAAAAACATAAAAGTAAATTGCATTTGATCGGTCAAATCAGCCCAGGGGGAATTCATGCGATGGACGAACATTGTTATGCACTTCTCGAGTTTGCAAAGAAGCAAGGAATTTCGGATGTGTATGTGCATGCAATCGTGGATGGGCGAGACACGATTTATAATGCAGGTATCGATTTCATCACAAATTTGCAAAATAAAATAAAAGAAATCGGCGTGGGAAAAATCGCTTCGCTTTCGGGACGCTACTTTGCTATGGATCGTGATAATCGTTGGGATCGGGTTGAGAAGGCGTATAACGCCATCGTTCTTGGAACGGGCGAGACAGCGACGAATCCGATCGAAGCCCTGAAGGCTTCGTATCAAAAAGAAGTGTACGACGAACAGTTTGTTCCGACCGTGATGGTTGAGAATAAAAAACCTGCCGGAGGCGGTGAGCTTATCGAACCCGTCGCGACCATTTCTGAAAATGATGCGGTGATCTTTTTTAATTTTCGTCCAGACCGCATGCGCGAAATCACGAAAGCATTTGTTATGCCAACGTTTGATTCGTTCATGCGCACACAGGTCGAGAATTTATTTGTTGTTACGATGGCTGAGTATGAATCAGGACTTCCGGTCGAGGTAGTCTACCCGCCAGAAAAGATTGAGCAATGTCTCGCGCAAGTATTTTCGGAAAAGGGAATGAAGCAGTTGCATATCGCCGAGACCGAGAAGTATGCTCACGTCACATTTTTTTTAAACGGCACACGTGAGGAACCATTTTTGGGAGAAGATCGACAAATTGTTCCATCGCCGAAAGTTGCGTCCTATGATCTTGCTCCGGAAATGAGTGCGCGCGAGCTCACTGATCGAGTGGTGAAAGCATTGCAATCGAACACGTACGATTTTATTGCGATGAACTTCGCGAATCCCGACATGGTGGCACATACGGGAAATATGTCCGCAACGCAAAAGGCGGTTGAGTGTATCGACGAATGTATCGGAAAAATTGTTGATGCAACATTAGTGCGAGAAGGATTTGTTTTTATCACAGCAGATCACGGAAACGCGGAGGAATTGAAAAATTTGCGAACGGGTGAGATGGACAAAGAACATGCGACGAATCCTGTGCCATTTCTCATCATAGGTAAGCAGTTCGAAGGCCAGCCGTCGATTGCCGGTGAGGTTCCGGATGGAGATTTATCGCTCATGTCACCGATCGGCATGCTCGCGGACGTTGCGCCAACGATTCTTGCGGTGATGGGCATTCCGCAACCGGAACTGATGACGGGACAATCGCTTGTATAAACGTTTATGAAATCCCCTCATTCCATCATCCTCTTTCATCAAAAACAGGTTCGGCGTTTTTATGATGAGAAAAAAGAACTCTGGTATTTTTCTGTTATTGATGTTGTTGAAGTTTTGACAGAGAGTTTGAGACCTCGAAAATATTGGGATGATTTGAAACGAAAGCTTAAAGATGAAGGAAGTCAGTTGTCCGAAAAAATCGGACAACTGAAATTGGCATCTTCTGATGGAAAAAAATATCTTACAGATGTTGCGGATACAGAAACACTTTTACGTCTTATTCAATCCATCTCATCCCCAAAAGCGGAGCCGTTTAAACTCTGGCTTGCGCAGGTTGGATATGAACGTATCGAAGAGACCGAGGATCCTGAACTCGCGTTTGATCGCGCCATGAAAACGTATTTGCAAAAAGGATATTCGAAAGAGTGGATCAATCAGCGACTGAAAAGCATTGAGGTTCGAAAGGAACTTACAGATGAATGGAAAGAACGCGATATGAAGGAAGGTCTCGAGTATGCGATTCTTACGGATGAAATTACAAAAGCGTGGGCGGATAGAAGTGTGAAAGAATACAAAAAATTGAAGGGGTTGAAGAAAGAAAATTTGAGAGACAACATGACGAATCTTGAGCTTGTGTTGAATATGCTTGCGGAAGCATCGACAACAGAAATATCGAAGAAACAAAAACCAAAAGGATTGGAACAGAATAAACAGGTCGCACGAGCGGGAGGTGGCGTCTCGAGAAAAGCAAGATTGGAAATTGAAAAGCAAACAGGTGAGAGCGTGATTTTGGATAAAAAACCAAAACGTTTGAAGAATGGGTAGGGCTATTTAAACGTGAGATCCTTCGGCTACGGTCGAACCTTCGCTCAGGATGACACAGGAAAAGATTGCTTCGTCGTCGAACTCCTCGCAATGACAACTATGGATCAAATCGTCTCAACGTTAAAAATTCTCAAACATCGTTTCCCAAATCCTGGCGCGATGGAGCTCGGTTTGCCGTATCAGAATTTGGTGGCGGTGATGTTGTCGGCGCGGACGCGTGATGAGCAGGTTCTGAAACTTCTTCCGGGTTTTTGGAAGGCGTTTCCGACGGTCGAGAAATTATCGAAGGCGACGACGAGCGAGATTGAAGCTCGGATCAACAAAATCGGAATGTATAAACAGAAAGCAAAGAATTTGAAAAAGATGGCGGCGGATGTTGTGGAGAAATTCGACGGAAAGATTCCGGGGACGATGAATGAACTTGTGACTCTTGCGGGAGTTGGTCGAAAAACCGCGAGTGTGGTGCTTGTTTGTTCGTTCGACAGACCCGCGATTGCGGTTGATACACATGTGTTTCGCGTGACGAACCGTCTCGGTTGGATTACATCGAAAACGGTCGAAGATGCGGAGCGGAAGCTTCTCGAGATTGTTCCTTCGAAGGATCACCAAACGGTGAACCGCGTGTTTGTGAAACTTGGTCGATACATTTGTATTCGTTCTCCGCGTTGTTGGGCATGTCCCGTTCGTGACGAGTGCGCATTCAAGAAAAAGAATCTGGTATCACCGAAGAACGCGGATGAGATCTTGATTAATATCAATCGACGCGAAAAGATTCTAGAAGCATTAAGATACGATGCTGTAGGGGCGCCCCTTGTCTTGCCTACCGGCAGGCAGGTGGGTGCCCTTCCGGACAGGTTATGAAAAATCTTGATACACAACTTTCAGACAAACTGTTCTTTGTCACAAAATCTTCCCGCGTTTTTTCGCAGATCGCGATTTTTTGTGCAGCGTATCTTTTGTGGATTTGTATCGCCATCCTCGTTCTATTTGTGGTGTGGTCGCAAATCAGAATTTCCGGGCAATTTTCTTGGACGAATTTTGTGTTCCTCGAAGCTGCTGTCTTTTTGCGATTGTTTGTCCCATGGATTGTGACCATGATTTTTTCTTTTTCAATTCGTCGCACGCGACCATTTCGTGCAGAGCATCACAAGCCGCTTATTCACATGCCTTTCGAGACACCTTCGTTTCCATCTGCACATGCGACGATCAGCTTCGCTTTTGTAACGTTCTTCATAGGAGATGCGATCTTGTTTCCGCTCGCCCTCGCAATGGCTGTTGCTGTGGTTTACGGACGCGTCGCCGTTGGGGTACATTATGTTTCCGATATTCTGGCGGGCGCTGTTGTTGGGTTGGTATTCGGGGTGTTGGTTTCTCGTTTTTTACCGTTTTTTATTTCTGTGTCATCCTGAGCCCATTCGACTTCGCTCAGGGTAAACTCCGCGGAGCGTAGTCGAAGCCTGCCTGCCGGTAGGCAGGGATCTCAGGTTTTTCACATGTAATTTCTATGCGAGATCTTTCGACTCGTCGATGACTCCTCGCTCAAGATGACACAAAAAATATGCCCCTCAAACTTGTCGCTGTCTCTGGCGGATTCGACCCAATCCACATTGGCCATGTTCGCATGATTCGCGAAGCGCGTGCGCTTGGTGATGAGCTTGTGGTGATTTTGAATAATGACAACTGGCTTATGCGTAAAAAAGGTTTTGTGTTTATGCCCGAGGAAGAACGAAAAGAAATCATCGAAGCACTCGAAGGTGTCTCACGTGTTGTTCTCACAAAGCATGTCGAGAATGATCCGGACAGAAGTGTGTGCGAAGCGTTGCGCGAGATCCGACCTGATCTTTTTGCAAACGGCGGTGATCGATTTTCGGACAATATTCCCGAAGCAATTCTTGCGCGTGAGCTCGGAATCGAACTCGTGTTTGGTGTTGGTCGTGGTGGAAAGGTGCAATCGAGCTCTTGGCTAACCGCAAAAGTTCGAGAATAAATTTATTTTTATGATGCGAAAATCCTTTTTTCTTTTTGTTGCGTGTCTGCTCGTTGCTGCTGGAATCGGCGCATCATTCGTTCGTGCTGTTTTTTACGGCTCGGTAAAGGGCACTCCTGCGCCGGTCGTATTTGTTGTCGAGGAAGGCTCGGGAGTGAAAACCATTGCGACAAAATTAAACGAAACAAAGTTGATTTCTCATCCGTTGTTTTTTAGATGGTTTGTGAAATGGACAAAGACGGAAAAGCAGATGCAATCTGGGACGTTTTCTCTCATTCCTGGGTCATCGATCGCGGCAATTATTCTTGAGCTTACAAATGCAAAAAATACAGAAGTGAAAGTGACGATCCCAGAAGGATTTACAAACGATCAGATAAAAGTAAAATTGACGGAGGTATTTCCGAAATTCGATTCCGTTGCGTGGGATGCTGAGACGAAAGATCTTCAAGGATATTTGTTTCCAGATACCTATCGTTTTTCACAGAATGCAAGTGTCAAGGAAGTGGTTGAGAAGATGCGTTCAACGCTTGACCGAAGACTGTTAGAAAAAAACATCACATTTTCTCCTGTCATGGAACAGCGTATTTTAAAAAATGCGTATCAACCTCCAAGCACACTGAGAGAGTTGCTCATCATGGCTTCCATCATTGAAAAAGAGGTGCAATCTGCAGAGGACATGAAACGCGTTGCTGGAATTTTTTATAATCGTTTAAATGTCGGTATGCCCCTTCAGGCAGACTCGACATTGACGTTTATTAATAAAAAAACGAGCGCAACACTCACGACAGATGATTTGAAAATGGAGTCGTTGTATAACACGTATGTACACAGAGGTTTGCCTCCCGGACCCATTTGTAATCCAGGTATGAATGCGATGTATGCGGTTTTTCATCCCGTCGAATCAAACGATTTCTATTTTTTGACCACAAAAGAGGGAAAAGTGATTTATGCAAAATCGCATGATCAACATGTTTTGAACAAACAAAAATATTTATCTGGTCGAAAATAAAAAAACAACCGTGAGACGGTTGTAAGATAGATCTGTTCTGTTTGGCGGAGTCGTCTACGGCTCGATCGAAGGTTTCTCAATGAGACGGAAAATGCGTGCGGATTTGGAAGCGGGGTGTTGTAATTTGTCCAACGCCTTTTTTTCGATTTCTTGAATTTTCTCAGCAGACATGGAAAACCATCTGGCAATTTCTTCGTAGGTGTGCTCATGGTTTCTTCCGATTCCATGGCGCATGCGAATGATTTTTTCTTCCTGTGGAGTGAGGTTTGCCAGAATGCGAAGGAATTCTTCGTTAGGGAAATGTTCGTCTTGATCCGTGTTTGGATCGAGTTTTTTGGAACGGCGACCGAGAAGAATCGCATCAAGATTTTTTTTAGACATGATGAATGTTCCTCTTTTTTCCGCAGATCCTCTCAAGGAGGATTGAGAGATAGTTCACCATGAATTAAACAGTTCGTCAACAGACCGTTGACAGAGGAGCTATTTTTTGTTAGGTTCTCTGCATCCAACTCAAACAAACAAATGGAGGTGAGACGTGGATACAAATGAAGTGAAAGTGCGAGATGTAAACGCGCAAGAAGAACCAGATGTCGCGTGGCCAGCGATTGAAAAACCGGTCATTGTAACACGAGATCTGACGTTATTGCGTCGGACAAAGGGTTCGAAAAAAGGGACGATGATTTGTCTTCGAGATGTGAAACTCGAAGTGCTCGTAAACGGATGTTTGTACATCGTTGTTCAAGATGTCGATCATGACGTTTTGCGTCGAGGAAACATTTTGTCTCGCAATTTGAAAGAAACAACGAAGCGCGGAGGATCACTTGATGATCACGCCTCTCATTGTTTTGTTGCCTACGATGGCATCAATGATGCGCGTCGAGGGATCGGCCGCATTGACGGAACATATAAGAAAGTCGAAACCCCGAATCTTTCTGAGTGGCGTAAGCAACTTGAGAAGATGATGCGACTTGCTTGGACTCTGCATAAAGTTGATGGGAAAGAAAACGAGTTTGTTTGGATTTCGGAAAAGGCTGTCAAAAAAAATCGAGGCGTGATCGACGAGAAAAAAGTTGATGCGCTCGGAAAAACGATCAAGGCCGCTCTGAAGAAAGATAAATTGAATCGTCGCAACACGGGCATGATTCCACTTTTGTGTGCAGCGGCAGACGATCGACTGTTTGCTCGTATGCAAAATATCCGCGGCATCGGTCGGCGCATGGACTGGCGCGGAGTTGTTCTTGAAAATTACATTGATCAAATGCGATCGAAATGCATTGAGATTGAACGTGACATGGAACACAAATTGAGTGCAGACACTCTCTTTGGAGTGAATCGTACGACAAAAAAAGTTTCAAAGTCTGCGCAAGATATGCGAGTGTATGCAGCACATGTGCGTTCGCTCAATGCGTGTCCATTCACGCGTTCACTCGCACACGTCGCAAAAGATCTTGAGAATGCGGCAATGCTTATGGATCAAGCGGCGCTGACGGCGGATCCTGCAAAAATGGAAGAAGTGAAACTTATCTTGCGTCGCATCTATCGTTCGATGCGACTTATGGAATATCATTCACAACTTGAAGAAGTGCTCGTGATTGTTGCGGAAGCGTATCATCGAAAAGCGACCGTTCAGGGAGATCAACTTGCGTCATGTCTCAATGAAATGTCGTGGGTGCAAAAAGAATTCGCACGTCATGATCCATTCACACACGAGCCACTTGAACGTGGATTTGTGCGATCTGTTTTACCAAATGTTCGTCACAGCCTCGGTATCGCTCTTTTGACGCTCTCAAGGCAATCGCACGACCCGAGTAATCGTCTTCATACAAAAACAGCATATGATTACTTGAAGATTGCTTGCATACCATTTTAACCTAACAAGCTCAAAAAGCTTGTTTTTTTGTTTGATTTTTGTCTTGACAAATGTACCTTTTTAAGGTAATCTTTCAAGTCCAATTTTGATTTTGGAAATAGGGGTGGACATGAGAAAGAAGAAAGGAGAGGGAAAGCGGAATCTCCCGCAAGCCTTTTTGGATCTGGATGTGGGGCTTGATCATGTTTTCTGTGAACTGCTGCGTGTCGATGTAGCCGAATGGAATGCGACAAAGGCGCTTTGGGAAAGCGGCAACGCCTGGCGCATTCGTGAGATTCCAAAAAAGAGCGGCAAGCGCGTACTCCACATTCCATCAGATCCGCTCAAGCGGATGCAGCGTGGAATTTTGGAACAAGTGTTGCGAACGTTTCCTGTTCATCGATGTGTGCATGGTGCACATCCGAAAACAAGTGTGGTGACGAACGCTCGTGTACATGCAGGATTCGGTCAGGCGTTTTACCTGCTCGATTTGAAAAACGCGTTTCCATCTGTGAAGCGAGAACGTGTTTCAAATTATCTGCTTCCGAAACTCATCGAGCGTATTTGCGAGATGACAGACGAGAACGAGAAAGATGCAAAGAAAATCGCGTGTGCGATCCTTGAACTACTGCACGTTGATGATGTTTTGCCACAAGGCTTTCCAACGTCGCCTGCGGTGTTGAATCTTGTGGCGCTTCCGCTTGATCGCGAGATCTCGCGGTTACTCAAAGAGACATCTATCGGGTACGAATTTCGCTATACACGGTTTGTGGATGATCTCACCATCTCCACAAATCGTGCAGATATTCCGTCTGAACTTCGCGATGCAATCAAAAAAGTGATCAAGAAATCCGGGTGGACGATTAATGGAGCCAAAGTGCGCTATCATGGACTTGTAGAAGAAGGAACAGAGAAGGAGCGTTCGGCACACATGCCGGTTGTGACTGGACTCGTTCCTCAACTTGATGGACGAGTGACGATTCCGCGCTGGCGATTGGACCATTATCGCGGATGTGTTCATCGATTGTTGAAACTCGATCGCGAACTCACGCTCGATGAGCATGATGAGTTGGTCGGTATCATCGGGTTTGTCGGAATGGTGTACGACGACAAGTTGCCTGCGAACATTCGTAAGCCTTACGAACTCGCGCGTGCAAAATTCAATCTGGGCGATCGCCGTGAGGCTCGCCATACCTATCCCGAGGATTAATTTTCTCGGTATCATCGGAATCCCCCAATTTATTCCCCGAGCTTGTCGAGGGGGATGATCGGGCGAATCCTCAACTAAAGGTGCTTGTATCAAGCGCTCTAGATGATTCAAATAGCGTCTGTGGGGTGCTTGTCGTCTTGCCAAAGATGGCTGCGCCGCCACAGATCTGACAGCGACTGACAGTCCTGCGGACCGCTCCGCTCTGTCAGTTGCCGTCAGATCCGACGCACTAGGATTGTTTCCGATGTTTCTTACGCGGTGTGGAGGAGTTTACTCTTTTGCACCGCGCTTTTATTAAGCAGGGAAAAGGATTCTCTGTTTATCGAAGTTTGCTCTCTACAACCGAAAAGGAAAAAACAATGACACAGTATAAAGTTCGATTTGATTTGCGTGCGGGAAAACTTGAACCGATGTTGGTCGATCACGTTCAACCTAATCGACTCAATATTCGTCGAGATGATACTTTCAAGGATGAAATTCGCGAAGGTGCCATGTTTATCGCCACGCTTGTGAGCATGAATGGTCCTGCTCGTGCTCCGAAGTCTATGGAACTTGCGCTTGAATCAAAGGTGAAGGAACTCTCGAGCGCGGGATTTGGAAATGAGTTTTGGGCTCGTCCGGAGCATTTGCGACTTATCGAAGCAGACATCAAGTTTGGTCGCGCGATTCGGCTTGTCGGTCCTAAAGGCACTGGCAAAACGACATTCGCCGCTTTGCTTGCAAAGCGTTTGAGCGCGCCTTTCATCAAAGTGGATGGCACGGGTATTTTCAAGCCCAAAGATTTGTTTGGAGCGGAAACCGGTTCGGAAGGAACGCTTCGGTGGAATCCGAGCGCTCTTTCACTGTTTCTTGGAGAACATCGTTTGTCTGAACGAAACGTGAAGGGCGTGATTTGTCTGGATGAATTTTCGCGTATGGGCCATTCGATGGCGCCGTTTCACGCGTTGTTTGATCACACCCATCAATTTTCATTTACGACTTGTGACGGCACAATTGTGATCGATAGGCTTGATGGATTCGTGTTCATTTTGACCGACAATCCTGCCGGTTCTGGATACGTTGGCAATCAAGAATTGGATGCAGCCATGGACGATCGTGTTGAAAGTTACGAGTTCGCGTATCCGCCAAGTGAGTGGGAAATTCCGTGGCTGCAATCGCAAACGGGAATTTCCACAATGGATGCGACACGGATTGTGATGGTGGCAAACGAAGCGCGCCAACTTGCAGTCACGCAAGGCTGGAGCAAGGGTGGGCCATCACCGCGGCGTACCTTGTGCGTGGCGCAAGATGTTTCGTCAGGCGTTGATTTTGAACTTTCGGTTGCGTATCGGATCGTTCTTCGTTATGAAAATGGCGGAGTCAATTCGGAGCGCGGGATCTTGATCGAAAAATTGCGCACGAAAAAAATTCATCTTGGGCAATTTGCGCAAGATGTGAATGCGTCGCCTCTGTTGCAGGTTGCCTAGGAGACATCATGGCTTACTACGTTTCTTTTCCTGGAATTGTTCCAATCTTTCGTTTCAAAGATGAAGCGGATAATGTGACGGAAGCCTCGTTTGATCAGGTGGCGCCATTTGTAAGTGAAATGCTCACACGAATGTGTGCTGTTGCAGGAACTGGTATTCGACTAGAACTGACGGGAGACGTGCGGACAGCATCGACGGATTGTCGAAGTGTTGTGCATTTTAATCCGGAACCATTTTTGCAAGGCGAGATTGAAGCGGGATTCGGACGCGGACTTCATGAGGTCGGACATATTCTGTACGATCGATTTGGAACCGCGCTTGATCCAAAACGTACGGCACAGGACGAAGCGTTTGGAACATTGTTGCTTGCGCGCGCTTCGAAAGAAGGTGGAGAGCGGCTTGCGTCACTCTTAAATCTTGTGATGGATCGTCGCAGTGATGATTTGCAGATCAAGGAATTTCCGGGGAATGCGGATGCTCTGCGATATCGCTTGGGACATTTGCTTGCCGGCGAGCGCATCAATCAAGATGGTGTCATCGAAAAGCGCAAAAGCGGTCATAGTCTTGAGTGCGAAGAAAAGGTGTTTACGGATTTTGTCTACGCGATCAAAAAGCGTACAAAGCCAAAACATGCGGTTGTGAAAACCTGTGTGAAGCTTGCGCTTAGAGCCATTCATCGTGTCAATGAGGCAAAGCGTCCTTACGCACACTTGTTGACCGTTGCGATCGAAATCGAAAAACGATTGTGTGAGGCAGAGCCGGATCGACATAGCAAGCCCAAGGAATCGCCCAAGTCTTCGGATCAGGCATTTCTTGAACTCATGCAAGCGATCAAAAAGCGCGAGGATGGAGAAAAGCCATCGAAGGCATTCGGAAAAGTGTTTCGCGCGTTCATGCAAAAGGAGAAAGAGCATAGGCGTCGACAAACGCTTGCAAAAATTCCTGCGCTCATGAAACAACAATCCACCCAAATGCAACAAAGTGGTGGACTTGGTCCTGGACGTTCAACTTCACAAATGATTCATCTGGTTTCTCCTGATTCAAGAGCCTATCAATCCGTTTTGTTACACGTGCGTCCACAAGTGAATCATTTGCGTGAAGCGTTGCGTGTTTTGCGGATTCCGACAAAAACGCAATTGCGCGGACTCACGGAAGGGGAATTCGATTTAGAGGCACTGCCTGCATTTGTTTCAGGTCGTTCCGATATTATGATGATTGAGCAACAAGCACTCAAAATGGATTTGGCAATTGCGATTTTGCGCGATGTGAGCGGTTCTATGAGTGGTCATCAAAATGCGACTCATCTCTCTGTTGCGCTCAATGAAGCATTGCTTGGATTCGAAAAAGAAATCAGCACCCATTTTTATGGGTTTCACGATGACGTGTTCGATTGTGGAATGGCTCAAAAAAATAACGGGATTGCCGGACTTATTTGTAACAATGGAACCAATGAGACATTCGGACTTCAGGTGGCGGGAGAATGGCTCGCAAAACAAAAACGGAAAAGGAAACTGCTCGTAACCGTGTGCGATGGAGCACCAGCGGATGTGGAGTCTGTACGCAAAACAACCCAAGCGTTGTTGCGTCAAGGTATCTTGCCCATGCGGATTTTGGTCGGAGTGGATGTCGCCCCGCAAACGTATCCAGTGGAACTATTTTTCGATGCATGGGATGAGCTTAACAGGGAGCTTGCCCGTTTGTTCATCCAGATATTCCAGTCGTCTCGAGCGTGAGGAATCTTCCTCGCGCTTTTTTGTTTCTTCGATTTTTTATATTCGCGAGAGGTTTTCAATACATCGTGTTGACAGGTTCCCGTTTTTCAGGTAAAAAGCTGGGTCGTGTTTTCAAGCAAATAATTGTCGATTTGCTTGAGAGTGCGATGTGAATTTTGCGATATCAATCGCGTTGAGTCGCATGCACTCACCCCTTCGGCAACAGGATTTGGTTTCGATGAACGCAGGCTTCAGCCTGCGTTCATCGAAGCAGGCGCAGACTAAAGTCTGCGGCTACCACAGATTTCTGTTGCCCTCTTTTTCCGGAAGTCGAGATGGTCTCGAATTTCGGATTTGAGAGTACGACGCTGCACGTGTGATGATCATTTCGTAGTTCTGGATGTACTCTCCCTTTGAGGGTTCGATTGAGGAAGTGGAAAATTTTCTCGTGGGCAATTCTGAACCCTCCCCCTTGGTGGACGTGTGTTGGCTTGCTCTTTTGAGCGACAACCCTGCTGTCCACCACCCCTGTGAGTGCGATTGAATACGTGATTTTAGATCGTCGATGTCGATGCACTCACTCAACCTCGGCAACAGTATTCGATTCACCTCGAATCCTGTTGCCCTCTTTTTCCGAAAGTCGAGATGGTCTAGAATTTCGGATTTGAGAGTGCGAAGATGCAGTTGCGATTTCGATTGCTCTTATGATCCTGCACTCTCCTTTGAGGGTTCGAGGCGGGCTGTGCGAAGTTTTCTCGCAAGTGCAATTGAATCCTCCCCCTTGGCGGATAAAACATGGCATGCAAAATGCGAAGAGAGGAATTTCCGCCACCCCTTACACGAGGTCTTTACTGACACCGTGTTTTTTTATTATCCCCATCACCCTTGATTCATTCGATCAGATGACGGAAAATGAGCGGGCTATGAAAGAAATCATCCTTACAGATTCGCCCGCATTCGACTCGAACATTGATTATCGCAAGGAATTGAACGCAGAACAGCTCGCGGTCGTGGAAAACGGTGACGGGGCGTGTTTGGTTTTGGCGGGGGCGGGGTCGGGAAAGACGCGGACGATCACCTATCGAGTTGCGTACTTGCTCGAGCGTGGGGTTGCGCCGCAGAATATTTTATTGCTCACGTTTACGAATAAGGCGTCAAAGGAAATGCTTGCACGTGTCGAGCAGTTGCTCGGAACGTATCCGAAGGGATTATGGGGAGGCACATTTCACTCGGTCGCGAATCGTATCCTTCGAATGTACGCAGACGCGATCGGGTTCACGCAGAACTTTACGATTCTCGACAGTGAAGATTCCGAATCGCTCATCAAAGTAATTTTAAAAGAGTTGAACGTAGACACAAGCGAGCGTCGTTTCCCCTCTGCATCAAAGTTGCACGCGATGTTGAGTTATGCACGCAATGCGGGTCGAAGTGTGAAGCAGATTATTGAAGAAAAATACGAGCATTTTTTTGATCTGATCCCAACGATCGAGCGTATCGGCGAGGTGTATGAGCTTCGCAAGCGCCAAGCGGACTCGATGGACTTCGACGATCTGCTCATTCGTCTGCGAGATCTCCTCGTGCAGAACCCCGTCGTTCGCGACAGACTCGCGAGGCAGTTCGAATATGTCCTTGTCGACGAGTATCAGGATACGAACGTCCTCCAAGCGCAATTGATCGCCATGCTCGCGGGCGTGCATAAAAATATTTTGGTTGTGGGAGATGACGCGCAATCGATCTATTCGTTTCGTGCCGCAGAAATTAAAAATATTTTGTCGTTTCCGGATCAGTATGGAAGTGCCAAGACATTTCGTCTCGTAACAAACTATCGATCCTCACCGGAAATTTTGTCGATCGCGAATGATTCGATTGCGAATAATAAAAATCAGTTCAAGAAAAATCTCGCAGCCGTTCGGGCATCTTCGGAAAAACCGCAACTTGTTCCGGCGGCGAATGCACCGCAAGAAGCGCAATTTATTGCGCAGCAGATCGTTACTTTGCGAGATGCGGGAACACCTTTTCGAGAAATAGCTGTGTTGTTTCGCGCCGCGTTTCATTCACAGATGCTCGAACTTGAATTGATGCGTCGAGATATTCCGTATGAATATCGCGGTGGATTGAAGTTCTTCGAGAGAGCACACATCAAAGATCTTGTGATGTATTTGCGCATCAAAGTGAACTTGAAAGATGAGGTGGCATGGATGCGTGTGCTTGGTTTGCAAACAGGTGTCGGGCTCGCCACTGCGCAGAAGATGATTTCGCAGATTCACGGATTTGAGTCCCTCGAAGAACTTGTTGAACAATCGATCGGAAGTGGCGCGCGCGCGTCAGCGGGTTGGAAAACGCTCGTGGGAACACTGAAGAAATTTACAACACAAACAACACCAGCAGAACTGATTCGTACCGTCGCGTCGAGTGAGTATCGCACGTATCTCGAGGCCGAGTATCCAGATTTTAACGATCGTTGTGAAGACATCGAACAGTTTGCTGTTTTTGCTGAGCAGTATAAAGATCTCACAACATTTCTTACAGATGTTTCACTCACAGCGGATTATGGCGTCATGGAAGAGGAAACGCATGGTGATGAAGAACGACTCATTCTCTCGACCATCCACCAAGCAAAAGGTCTTGAATGGGATGCGGTATTCATCATGAACCTCGTCGACGGAAAGTTTCCAAATGGCCGTGCGCTCGAAGAACGAGATGGGCTCGAAGAAGAGCGTCGCTTGTTTTACGTTGCAACAACGCGCGCACGAAAGTTTTTGTATTACACGTATCCTCTCGTTTCGGGAACTGAATCATTGTTATTCAACCAGCCGTCCATGTTTCTCCAGGAGCTCGATCCTGCTATGATGGAAGAGGTGAAGCTGAAACGTTCCGTGTTCCCCCTCCTTCACAAGGAGGGGGTTAGGGGGTGGTCGCATACGGAATGGGACTCGAGTGAATGGGATTCTTCCGTATCGGATGATGGCCCCGCGATTGTGCTCGATGATTTGGGAGAAGAAGTGAAGTCCACCAGAGGCGCCCGCCTGCCAGTCGGGCAGGGATCCGCCTCTGGTGGAAAGAAGTCAACAAAATTAACAGGAAGTTTTTTGAGAGATGAGTGATTGTTCCGAGGAGTTCATAAGTT
>CAYHWG010000010.1:0-25396 GCA_964360375.1 uncultured Gammaproteobacteria bacterium
CACCCAATCACCGCTAACACTGCTTTCGCTTTACTTGTTGAATCAATCGCGCACACACGTATAGCTTGCTCAACAAAATGCACTCCAAAATAAGAAGCGGTCGTTGCACAAACGATAGAATAAAGAGTGAACAAACAACTAAATCGAACTTTACGAACTCGTCCAAGACGCAAAATCGCAATCACAGCAAAAAAAACCCCACCAAAAATCCAATAAAACAAAAACCAAACAATCGAGAGAAATAGAATAAAGGAGGAAATTTGAACATCCATAACAATATGGTGGGCGTGCTTGGATTCGAACCAAGGACCACAAAGGTATAAGCTTTGCGCTCTAACCAGCTGAGCTACACGCCCATAAATGCTTCATTTGAATCAAAAACCAGATTGCGTCGACAATATAGCACAAACTGCTACAATGGGTTCCATTCTACCATATTCTGTTTATGCCCTATTTAATCCTCGGAATCTTGTTTCTTATCTTTGGGATCTACTTTTATAAACGGGCGCATCATGAACATAATCACCACGGAGAACACGGAATGATGTTTATTATTGCGGCCGCGATCATCCTGATTTTATTTTACGGAATCTTTGAACGTGTAAACATTTTGTAAAAAGACCGTTGAAATACTTGAAATTGTGTCATTGCGAGGAGGAGTCATCGACGACGAAGCAATCTTTTTCTCGGAAATGCAAGGATTGCTTCGTCGTCGAACTCCTCGCAATGACAGAAAGATGAGTTTTGCAACGATCTCTGTAAAACACCTTTCACTCTTTTATGTCAAAATTGACTATCGATGAGACACAGCGAGGAAAACGTCTTGATCATGTTCTCACCGAGATCATGACGATTACGCGTTCTCAAATTCAAAAATACATCAAATCCGGAGAAGTCACTATCAATGAAAAACCTTGTAAGGTACACACGTTTCTCGAAACAGGCGATGTTGTTTTTTATCCAAAAATTTCTGCGACGTCACGTGTCAAACAGGAATCAGCTCCCCCCCTTGAAATTTTGTACGAAGATGATGATCTGATTGTCATCAATAAACCTGCCGGTCTTATCGTGCATCGTTCAAACACATCCGATCTGCGTGCAAACGTTGCAGATATTTTATTGAAGTCACATCGCAAGATGAAACAGGTTGGAGACGCTTCAAAAGACTCGAGTCAACCAAATCTCCGACCAGGAATTGTGCATCGTCTTGATAAAGATGTTTCTGGGGTAATGGTTGTTGCAAAAACACAACCCATGTTTGAACAGTTGAAAAAACAATTTCAAGATCGCACAACAGAAAAAAAATATCTCGCCCTTGTGTACGGAAAACTTCCAAAAGATCATGATGTCATCCAATTCGCCATCGCGCGATCAAAACGCCAAGGACGCATGGTCGCGCGCACGGGAGATCAAGAAGGAAAAGAAGCGATCACCTCTTATGATGTGGTCGAACGATATAAAAACGCCACGCTTGTAAAAATCCAAATTCATACAGGGCGCACCCATCAAATCCGCGTACACTTTCTTGCGATCAATCACCCGGTCATGGGCGATAAACTGTATCACATCAAAAACATGCGTCACATCCGAGAAAAAGATTTCGGACGTATTTTTTTGCATGCAGATTCTCTCACCTTGCGACTTTTAAACGGGAAACAAAAAACATTTCTCTCTCCACTCCCGATAGAATTAAAAAATATTCTCGCCACATTTCCGAAAACATAATATGTTCCCTCTTTCGCGTATTCAACAATGGTTGAAAACCAGTATTGTGATCGGAACGGTTGGTATTTTATGTTTACCGTTACTCGTCACAGACTTTCCCGGTCTACATATTTCAAATCCATTTGTCTTTCCAAAAGCGATCGTTTTTCAAAGTCTCGTTGAATTCATGACTGTCTGTTGGATCGCGCTTATGGTGTGCGACGCGCGCGCAAGACCAAAACGGACTCCCATTTTATTCGGAGTCCTTTTTTATCTTGCAACCCTTCTCATCACCCTCCCGTTTGGTGTCGATCCAATCGCCAGTTTTTGGTCTACACCAAATACCATGACCGGACTGTTTACCTCTCTTCATTTTGGACTTTGGTTTTTCATTCTCTCCTCCGTCTTCAAAGAATCCTCTGAATGGAAAAAAGGGTTTTGGCTCTCCATTTTGGTCGCGTGTCTTGTTTGTGTTTACGCTTTTTCTGAATGGATCAAAATCGATTTTGGTCGCGTAAGCTCCACACTCGGAAATCCATTGATTCTTTCTGCCTATCTCCTAGTTCATATTTTTCTCGCGTTCGTGCTATCTATCTCTGAAACAAAACGAAAAAAACAGTTGCGATGGATCATCGGACTTTTCCTTTTCACCATTCTGCTTACCGGCTCAAGATCCACACTTTTGGGGCTTGGGGTATCTCTCATCGCTGCCCTTTTTCTTTTTCGATCCGCATGCAAATCCTACGTTCAGCGTTACGTGAAACGACCGCATCAATACATCTTCATTGTGTGTGCCCTGCTTTTTATTTTTATTGTCTCCGGAGCATCGTCCGTGTTTCGTACAAATTTACGCGATCGTTTTACTCTTACAACTATTGCCGTAGAAGCCGCCCTCATCAAACCAATCGCCGGATTCGGAATTGGCCAATTTACCGTTGCGTTCAATCATCTGTTTGATCCTTCAAAAACAAACAATACTCTCAGAGAGATGTGGTACGAACAAGCGCATAATCAATATCTCGACAGCCTTGTTGCAACGGGAATCATCGGTCTGTTCGGATATCTTTTTCTCTGGGGATCTTTTCTTTTGACCTTGCGACAAAATCGCACAACACATACGGAACAACAAAAAAACATCACGCGCATTTTTCTCTTATTTACTCTCGCTTTTTTCGTGGAAAAACTTTTTTATTTCGATGTCTTTTCTGAACAAATCCTTCTCTTCTTTCTCTTTGCTTCCGTCCCTGCATGGTTTCACACATCCATAGATCCCATTCCATCTCCAGACTCAAACAAAAAAAGTTATTTTACAATCGTTTTATTTTTGCTCCTTTTTATTCCAACAAGTTTCCTCATCTATTTTGTAAACGTCCGACCGTTTTTAGACGCTCTGACTATTTTAAAAGCAGAGGATACCCTGAAACGAGGAGAAATTGCGGAAGCCAATCGTTTATTTCATCAATCGATCGATCATTTTTCTCCGTATCAAACAGACGTGATCTTAAAAATGAGCGAGCCTGTTTTAGATGCCCGATGGATGTTCGGAATCGATTCACCTGAAATGATTCAACTGCTTGCGGATGTGCAATCCGTCATGGCAACCGAATCTGAAAAACATCCTTTTGACCCTAAACTAGCGATGACACATGCCTATGTCACAGAAACGTGGGCGACAGATCCTGCAACCATTCGTGCAGCAAAAGTGGCGTCCGAGCGTGTTCAATCTCTTGCACCGCATCGTGCAGAACCGTTTGAACTTCTTGCGCTCGTCGCAGAAAAAGAGAATCGTTTTGACGATGCACACGCACTCCTTGCTCGTGCAAAACAACAAACAACCGTCAAAGAATACCCATCACAACTTGCGATGGATGAAGCCATTATTTTTGCTGCAGAAGGAAAATTCGCAGAAGCCTTTCGTGCGCTTGAACATGCCTCAACGCTTGGCGCTGCGATTTACGGACGCATATCATTTTTAAACGCACTTGCGAAAGGATCTTACACGCAGGCTATTTGGCCTCCTGATCTGAACATGTATCTTACACACATCCTCAAAAAATATCCGACACTTCCAAACATCCTTGAAAACAGCATCATCCTCTATCATAATGGAGGATATACAAATCAAAAAGACATTTTGCTCGAGCAGCTCAAAAAAATAGACTCTCTTCGCGCCGACACATTATCAAACGGATTAAAAAAATAGCTATGATCATCACCATCACCGGACTCCCCGGATCCGGAAAAACAACGGTTGTGAAACTTCTTGCAGAAACACTGCATGTCCCTTGGTATTCGATCGGCGATCTGCGCGGCAAAATGGCTAAGGAACGTGGAATGACGATTGATGAACTCAACCGCATCGGAGAATCCGAAGCGTTTACAGACAAGGAGGTGGATGAGTATCAAACAGCACTCGGAACATCAAACGAATCTTTTGTGATTGACGGTCGACTCTCTTGGTATTTTATTCCGCATTCATTCAAATTATTTTTGGATGTGAATCCTGATACCGCCGCGATGCGTATTTTCCAATCTTCCCGCGCAGGTGAACGAAAAGATGAGCAAGGATATTTTTCCGCCGAAGAAGTAAAAAAATTCATCGATGCACGCGTCGCCTCAGACGTACGCCGCTATCAAAAATACTATCAAGTTAATTTTCTCGACCAAAAAAACTACGATCTTGTGATTGATACAACAGAGAAAACTCCCGAACAGGTCGTCGACGAAATCCTGACGCGTGTGAAGCACAGAGACCGTTGAAAAATTCATCTTTTTGTCATTGCGAGGAGTTCGACGACGAAGCAATCCTTGTATTTCCGAAGAAAAGATTGCTTCGTCGTCGATGACCTGCCTGCCCTGCCTACCGGCAGGCAGGCGGCAGGCAAGGCTCCTCCTCGCAATGACACAATTTGGAGTTTTTCAACGGGTCTGTCTAGTCAACCCATCAATGCATTGACGAAAAATTGAATGTTCGCTATAATTTTGCCACATAAAATCAACGAGCTGTACGAATGCTGATCGCAGATTATGCGATGTATTCCTCTGAGACGTGATGAATTTTTCTATGTCTGAACAAGAAACCGAGACCACAGAAACACAAGAAGAAACTCCTTCTGAAACAAAAGTGGAACCAGAACCTGCGGCTATTGTCACAAAATCTTCGGAAGTTAAAGCAGGACAAACCGTTCGCCTTCACGAACGCATTAAAGATGTCACTCCAAAAGGTGAAGTTCGTGAGCGTATTCAGATCTTTGAAGGGATCGTGCTCGGAATCAAAGGGTCGGGAATCTCACGCACCCTCACCATCCGAAAAATCAGTGCTGGAGGATTCGGCGTGGAACGTATTTATCCCGTCAACTCTCCGATCATTGCCAAAATCGAACTCGTAAAAACAGCAAAGGTCCGACGTGCAAAACTTTCCTTCTTACAAAAAATCGCCGTACCGTTTAAACGCAAGTTTAAAGACACCTACGTAAAATAATCAAAAATCCCGGAAGCAGATGCTCCCGGGATTTTTTATTTTCGGTTAGATGGCTTTTACGCTTAATTCCGAATCCACATTTTTTCCTGTCACATATCGCCAAAGGTCCGTTGAATTTACTTCCACGATCCCTTTGTTCCAAGCGGATCCGTAAATCGCGCTTGCAACGGTTTCAGAAACAATCCAGTGAAGATTTCCATCCGTACCAACCATATAGACACGAGGGTTCCCGATCGCCTTTACACGTGTTCCCACAGCAAACCCGTTTGGGTTCGCATAAGAAACACCAACCGATTCTGATTTTTCCATGGAAAGTAGCACGGAAAGTGTCGCTTGATAAATCATTCCATCCGTTCCTTTCCAAATCACATGACGCGCGTCCGTCAAAACAGGACTTGTTCCATATCCGAGTTTGATCGAAACATCATTCGATGCATTTTTCAACAAAATGTTTCCTTGTGCATCCGTTCCGACCGAAACAACTCCGATGGAATCCGTCATGGTGAATGCAGGATCTTTTTGTACATTATTTTTTATCACCTTTCCATCCTCTTGTAATTTCCAAGCAATATTTTTATCGTCTATCCATTCCATCTGATTTCCTTGGATCTTTACTGCTTGAGAAGTTGGCATGTTCCAGTTAAGCGTTGTGTGCATCACAGGAACTGCATCCTTCAGAAACGGGTTAAACGTGTACATCAAATAATTTTGAAAATACACAACGGTTCCGTTTGAAAGAAAGTGTGCGAATAAAATATCCCCTTGTGGTTCTGTCCAGGTGTTTGGAATAGCAGACATCACTTGTGTTTTTGGATTGATGAGCCACAACTGTTTATTTCCAGAAGGAAATTGAAACTTCACAAGCACCTGATCGTTATACGCATCGGCAATTTGTTGAAACGGCGCATTCAACACAGAATCAATTCCGCGCTCTTCATAAGCGCCGTCATTTGATTTTGCAAGAAGAGCACTTGTCACACGTTTTGTTTTTACATCCGTTTGAATAAGCGATGCATAGGTGCGATCGCCGGAGGTTGATAACGAAACAAAACTCAATTCATTTGCTTTGCGAACAATGGATGTGAGTGGATAAATTTCGCCCGTATTTGGATCCACAAAAGAAACGTCGATCCATTTATTGGCATCTGTCGATTTTGTGAAATACACAAACTTGCCTTTTTGTGCAACCGCAAACGAAGGATTCAAAAATTGTTGATCTACCCCATTGATGGTTTGAATTTTACCGTTCATCAAAATCGAAAGATCGATTTTGTCACAAATGCCTGGGTCAGCACATTTCGTTGATGTATTTGAAACGTACGCAATGCGATTACGCTTCATTGGATCACTGACCGTAATCGGAAGTGCCAAACGGTCCACACGAAACGTTTCATGATCAAAAACACGATCCACAATCGGTAAACGCCATGCAATTATTTCCGCAAACGCCTTTGGTAAAACCGGACTGATCGCTGCGGCAATAAGTAAGCTTAAAATCAAGGATTTTTTTAACATAAACAAAAATATTTAATGCAATAATGATTCAATAATTAACGGAAGATCATACCATAAAAATAGCATTTTGTCAATGCTTCTGTCCGTTGAAAAACTCATCTTTTTGTCATTGCGAGGAGTTCAGAGTTTACCCAGAGCGAAGCGTGGGGACGAAGCAATCCTTGCATTTTGAACAAAAAGATTGCTTCGTCGTCGATGACTCCTCCTCGCAATGACACAATTTGCGAGTTTTTCAACGGTCTCCTGTCTGAGATTGCAAAGAAATTTGACAATTGAGACGGAAAAATATATGATAATATCATATTAAACTTTCATATATGTCCACACTTTCCGTCCCACTCACACCACAACTCGAAGCCTTTATCGATTCCATGGTCGAATCTGGCCGTTATTCTAATAAAGCGATTGTTGTGAGACAGGCTCTAAAAAAAATGTCCGAAGACGAGGCTGTTGAAGCGGTTTTACGTTCGATACAAGAAGCCAAAGAGGGAAAAGTTTTTCGAGGAGATCTTCGAGAGATTATGAAACAAATCGATTAATATGGAGGTTTCTTTTACGTCGTCGTTTTTACGAATGTTAAAATCTCTCCCTCCCATGTTAATTGAAGAGGCTTTAGAAAAAATTGAATTATTCCGAGATTCAAAGAATCATGAAAATCTAAAAGTACATAAATTGAGAGGACGATTGAAGGAAGGTTACAGTTTTTCAGTAAATTACAAAATCCGCATTGTTTTTACTTACATAGATTCAAAACCTAAAGAGGCGCAACTGCACGCGATTGGAGATCATGACGTGTACGACTAAAAGTCACCACATCTCAAAAAAATTCATCGAGGTGGTGCATTGAACGTTTGATCAGAACAAAACAGGGGTATTTCCCCTGTTTTGCTTTTAGATGATTGATTTCAAATATTTTCCCGTCACACTTTCCTTATTCTTCACAACATCCTTTGGTGTTCCTTCGGCGACAAGTTTTCCTCCTTTGATTCCGCCTTCTGGACCCATGTCGATCACCCAATCGGCTCCTTTGATGACATCGAGGTTGTGCTCGATGATCACCACGGTATTCCCTTTATCGACAAGCATATGAAGGACACCAAGCAAACGTTTAATATCTTCAAAGTGAAGGCCTGTCGTTGGCTCATCAAGGATATAAAGTGTACGACCGGTTGCTCGACGGGAAAGTTCCGTCGAAAGTTTGACACGTTGTGCTTCTCCGCCAGAGAGGGTTGTTGCGGATTGTCCAAGACGAATATATCCGAGTCCGACTTCGTGGAGTACGTCGAGTTTATCAAAGATGGCTGTTTGATCTGCAAAAAATCGTCGTGCTTCCTCCACCGTCATTTGGAGGACATCCGAAATATTTTTTTGTTTGTAATGAATCTCAAGCACTTCTTGATTGTAGCGCGTCCCGTGGCACTCCGCGCAATCCACGTATACGTCCGGTAAAAATTGCATTTCGATACGACGCATTCCATCCCCAGAGCACGGCTCACAACGTCCACCACCTTTCACATTGAAACTGAATTTTCCTGCATCGAAATTTCGCATCTTCGCTTCTGGAACTTCCGTAAACAAATCACGAATCGCCGTGAACACACCTGTGTAGGTTGCAGGATTCGATCGTGGAGTGCGTCCAATAGGAGATTGGTCAACCGCGACGACTTTGTCGATGTGCTCAATTCCCTTCAATGCTTTATGGGCTCCAGGAAATTCTTTGGCACGATAAAAATGTTTCGACAAGGATTTTCCGAGAATATCCAAAATGAGGGTTGACTTTCCAGAACCGGAAACACCTGTCACACACACCAATTTTCCAAGCGGAATCGAAACGTTTACATTTTGTAAATTGAACGCCGTCGCCCCAACGATCTCGATCGATTTTCCGTTTCCTTTTCGATATTTTTTTGGAGTTGGAATAGATCGAACACCGGAAAGATATTGTCCTGTAAGCGATTGTTTGTTCTTTTTAATTTGCGCGGCTGTCCCTTCTGCAATCACTTCTCCGCCGTATTCTCCTGCGCCCGGTCCAATATCAAACACATAATCGGCCGCTTGAATCATTGCCTCATCGTGTTCAACGACGATCACGGAATTTCCGTATTCTTTCAATCGACGAATGGTTTGAATGAGTCGATCATTGTCGCGCGGATGAAGACCGATTGAGGGCTCATCCAAAATATAAATCACCCCGGAGAGTCCGCTTCCGAGCTGTGACGCAAGTCGCACACGCTGCGATTCTCCGCCAGAAAGTGTCATCGCAGAACGATCAAGCGTCAAATAGCCAAGCCCAACTTCTGTGAGCTGTTTCAATCGTGTGCAAACTTCTTTCCCAACTCGCTCTGTTATCAACCGCTCATCATTTGATAATCCATTTGCGAGGGCAGGCACGAGACCAGCCCCTACATTTGTTTTTCCTTTCTTTGCATGGGCACCCACCGGCCTGCCGGCAGGCAAGACAAGAGGTGCCCCTACGACTGAACCCAAAATATTTTTGAAAAATAACTGAACATCCTCCACCGGCATGTTCACAATATCGGCGATAGATTTCTCTGCAATCGTAATCGCAAGAACCGCTGGTTGTAATCGCTTTCCCAAACATCCAGGACAAAGCATGCGGCGCATGTAGCCTTCTAGTTCAGCACGTACATATTCCGAATCCGTCTCGCGATACTTTTGTTCAAGTTGCGCAAGAATGCCCGAAAATAAAACTTCTTGTCCATCAAAAGGATACGTTTCGTCCCCCGTTCCGTACAACAACAAATCTAACTTCGTTTTTGAAATTTTTTCCACGGGAACATCCAAAGGAATTTTTTGTTTGCGTCCAACGATTTCAAGGAGGCGTAAATAACTGGTTTGGTTTCCGGCAATCCGAGACCATGGACGGATCGCCCCTTCCTCGATCGTGAGTCGACGATTCGGAATCACTAAATCTGGTTCGAGTACGAGTTTCTCTCCGAGTCCTGTGCATTCCGTACAAGCACCGTGAGGAGAATTGAAAGAAAATAATCGAGGCTCAGGTTTTGGGAGATTCAACGCACAATTTCCGCACATAAAACTCTGCGAAAGCACGCGTTCATCGCCTGTTTCATCGTTCACAAGAGCAATAAAACCATTTCCGTAATCAAGTGCCTTCTTCACAAGGGTCATGACATGTTCCTTTGAGTAGATCGTGCCACTTAAAAAAGTAAACACCAAAACATCGATGTTATGTTCCTTCTTTTTATCTTTGCGCATTATGAACGCTTCTTCTGAATCAACGAGCAGTCCATCGTAACGAACACGTGTGAACCCGGCATTCAATGCGGCTTGCAACACGTGTTTATGTTCTCCTTTTTGTTCTTTGATGACGGGCGCAAACAACAAAATAGTCTCGCTTCCGATCATCTTCTCGATTGCATCCACCATTTGAACGAGTGTTTGTTCTACAACCAATCTTCCACATTTTGGACAATGTGGTCTGCCGGCGCGCGCAAAGAGAACGCGTAAAAAATCATAAATTTCCGTCACCGTTCCAACCGTTGAACGCGGATTATGCGAAGAAGATTTCTGATCGATCGCAATGGTAGGAGAAAGCCCCACAATCTCATCTACGTCTGGTTTGTCTTGAAGCTCAAGAAATTGACGCGCGTAACTTGAAAGCGACTCCATGTAACGGCGTTGTCCTTCTGCGTAGATCGTATCAAACGCAAGCGAGGATTTTCCAGATCCCGAAAGTCCCGTGATCACGACCAATTTATTTTTTGGAATATCAACATCCAAATTTTTCAAATTATGCACACGCGCACCACGAACGGAAATGAATTCTTGAGACATAAGGGGAAAAGAAAGTCGAAAAGTCAAAGAGTCGAAAAGTGAAGGAGGTTTCTTTTTTTATTTTAGATAGCTGGCATCAACAATCACTTTTTGACTTTATGACTCTTTAACTTTGTAATCATAAATCGTCTGCGAGGATATCACGAGAAACAAAAAGGAGCAAGCGTTGAGACTTGCTCCTGATTTAATCGGATGAACCGTTTAATAACAAGCATCGACTGCATTACCAAAATTAAACTCACACTTTGATTTATTTTCTAATTTTGCTGCTCCACAAGGATCTTCATTGCAAATCTCTTTTATGTTATTTGCACCTGTTAAATTAATAAACGAGTTTAGTACACCATTCTTGTTATTATTATTTTCTAACTTTAACAGATTATAATTGTCGCATGTACTTACGGTGGAACAATCTATTTTTAATAAAACACATGATGAACCGCCTTGGGCTGTTGTACGTCTACATCTATTTTCCTTATATCCACTTGTCTTTTTCACACCGACTTCTGGAGATGAAAGTCCTAAACACACTAAATCTGTCGCCTCAAGTGATGCACCGCTCGCTAAGTCATTTCCGTTCACAACATCACCACATTCTACACAGGCTTTATTTCCAGTCACGTCTTCTGCACATTGTTTTGGAGCGAGACATTTCGCCGGGTCACACGAACCTTTTCCTTTTTCCACAGCAACAGCAGTGCCTGTTTCAACTGTACCTTTTTGAACACAATCATTTTTAGCAGCATCCCAAATAGAGTAGTCGTTTCCAAGTTTTAATTTGCAAACATTTTTCTGTGACACACTCTCTAAAACTTTTCCGTCTGTATTTTTAAATTTTACGTTACAAGGATTTGCCTCACACATGGTTTTCAAATTGATCTCTCCCCAAAGAGGATTATTAAAAAAACCTTCTAAATGGTCCCCAACAATACTACTTTTTGCTTCCACTTTATTTTCATAATCATCACATTCTTTAATTTGATCACAATCTAATTTAATTTCTGCACATGTTCCAACAACGATATTATCCACAATAACTGCCGTTAAACCCGCACCAACTGTTAATGCAAATGGACCGGAAAATGCTGCAGCAGCAACTAATGCAGAACCTCCAAATATCTCTTTTGTTGCAGTCAAAACAACAGAGGGGTCGTGAGAATAAAAACAGTAATTTATTTTGTTTTGTTTTGTTTTATCAGGCATTTTACTTTGAAGGGCGCTGCAGATCTGACTCGACGGAGGTTGCTCTTTATTTTTAAATGTCACTTCCGCGCACTTCCGACACGTTGCCTTCGCCCCCGTTCCAAGACATCCCGCTTCTTTGTCGCTACAAAAATCAAAATCACACGTTGTTCCTGCGACAACGGTCGTTCCGTCTTTCTTTTCTTTCACGAGTGCGGAATCTCCGCATTTCTTTGCTTCCAAATCAGAACCCTCTATAATTTTTCCTTCTGTGTCCGTTAAATTATACCCAAGTTTCATTTTCTCGCAGGATAAATTTTGCTTTAAAAGATCGATGGTTTTTAGCATTGGGAGTTGTGGAACTTGCAAATTGACGAGATAAGGATTCACGGTTTTTAAAATCAAATGGACACACAGCAATAAAATAAGTCCGATCGTTGCGTTCATGATGCGCTCTTTTGCTTTTCCCACTTCCGTTCCACTCGCCCCAAGAACATATTGCAACCCTGCGATCATGATAAACACAATCGCAAACGTAATACCCGCCCCGATCATCCAGCTGTAAACCGTGTTGATATATTCTCCCAGATCAAGCGTTTGTTTCATGGAGCCGATTCCCACATTCAAGACAAGCGGATCCGAAAGTTTTGGATTTGGAAAACAATAATGCATGGTTTTAGGACACTCCGGAACTTGATCCTGCGGTTTAAAAATTCCGATCGGTATGCCCACTTTTGCCAATTGTTTTTTATCTGTGCCTGTGTAGGCAAATGGGATCGTACACTGCTGTTCGGTAAAACATTGCAATGTTCTTGCGGGAAACTGATCAATCGTGAACGCACAGGTAGATTTTATGTCTTTCCCTTTTTTTTTGCAGAGCGCAAGACAATCTTTCGGGGCTATTTTTGTTTTAAACGTTTCATCTGTCGGAATCGCTCCTTCTGGTGTCTGACAAAAACAACTACATCCAGGAGGAGGTGGCGGTGGAACAGCTGCTTCTTCTGCTTGAACAAACGGTGTTGCAAAAATAAACACCTGAAAAAAAAGAATGCTGATCGCAAAAAAACGTAAAACAGATGCAAAAATATTTTTTGTCATAAACATCATTTCTTTGTTTGATCTCCAACCGTCAAAATGACTTTTTCCAAAATATCTTCTGGAATAGCGCCGGCAACACGATTACCATTTATAAAAAACGTTGGTGTCCCGCGCACATCCGCGTTCACCCCATCCTCGTAATCCTGTGCAACTTCCGCTGCATATTTCCCGCTTTGAAGACATGTTTGAAATTTTTGAACGTTCAAATTAAGCGAAAGAGCAAAGACATCAAAAGATGCTTCATCGAGGGTTGATTGATTTTGATACATCTTGTCGTGATATTCCCAGAACTTTCCTTGTTCATGAGCGCACTCACCAGCTTCTGCAGCCTTCTTGGCAATCGGACGAAGATCCGGAATCGGAAAATCCCGATAAATAAACCGAACTTTGTCTGGATATTTTGCGGCAAGTGACCGCACCACAAAACTGGATTCTTTAGAATACGGACAACCAAAATCAGCAAACTCAACGATCGTCAATGGACCTCCGAGTGTGCCAATGGATGGATCATCGGCCGTTACCACATCTGTTTGCTTGTCTGTGATCGGTTGTGAAGCGAGTTTGGAAATGGTAGAAACAGTTTTATTAAAATTCAAATGCGCCACATCCACCTGTCCAGAACGGATCTGTTTCGTATAAAAAAGAATACGTGCAACAAATGTGACGAGTGCAAATACAAACAATAGTGTGACAATCGTCGCAACCCAACTGCGCGCGCGATGTTCTTGTTCGTCGGACATAAAAAAATCGTACGGTCATTTCTTCCTTTTTCACAAAAAGTATATCATGTTTCTATAATTTTCGTGATATGAACGATCCACATCAAACCGTACAATCCACGGAAGAAGCGAGAGCAAAGCGCCGTCACAAGAAAAAAAATCCAAAAATGATCGTGTCCGGAAAAGGGATGAAACGCTTCGCCGCTCCCAAAAAACCCTAACGTGAGACCGTTGCAAAATTCATCTTTTTGTCATTGCGAGGAGTTCGACGACGAAGCAATCCTTGTATTTCGGGAGAAAAGATTGCTTCGTCGTCGATGACTTCTCCTCGCAATGACACAATTTGAAGTAGAATACACAACGCATGAGTTGACGATTTGGGTAGATTTTGATAGTGTAACGACATTGTTATTGAATCCTTTTATGAATATCGCCTTGATTTTGAAAATCGCACAATGCGTTCTTGCTGTTTTGCTCACAGCGGCTATTTTACTTCAAGCACGTGGAGCGGGCATTGGTGCCGCATTCGGTGGAGGGGGCAATGTCTTCCGCACCAAACGCGGAGCAGAAAAAAAAATATTCCAACTGACGATCGTGTTCGCCATTCTTTTTTTTGGCATCTCTCTTGCCAGCATCCTTCTTGTTTAAGGCACACGGATTTTAATTCTTATTCGTGAGACCTCTGCAAAAACACATCTTTTCGTTTCACAGGCACCCCTGCCTACCGGCAGGCAGGCGTCGACCACACTCTACGTAGATTACCTACGTTTCGTGTGGTCGACAGCCCGTTCAACGAAAATCTGCTACTTTTTCAGAGGTCTCGTGTCTATCTGTTGTTTACTCGTTTTTTTAAACAAAAAAAAATCGATCAAACAAAAAACTTGGCTATTCGCCAGGTTCTTTCTGTGACAAAACCAAAACGCTTTCCCACATGGAAACAATGGGAACAACTCCCAACTATTTTAACAAAAAATGAAAAAAAAATATTCGTTTCTTCCCTCAGTATCTTTTTCTTGTCTTCCTTTTTTTTACTTGGAGTTTATTTCTATGCCCATCGTATAGAAATTCCAACCACAGGAGGAACGTATACAGAAGCGCTTGTAGGGAGTCCTCGTTTTGTGAATCCTCTCTATGCCTCGACGAATAACGTCGATGCAGATCTCACTGCCCTTTTATACTCAGGCCTCCTCAAATGGAATCCAGAAACTGGCTACACAAACGATCTTGCAGACTCCATGCAGGTGAGCGAAGATCAGACACAGTATACATTTCACCTTCGAACAAACGCTGTTTTTTCAAACGGAGATCCCGTACAAGCACGCGATGTTGTTTTTACCTATACTGCTATTCAAAACCCTGTGTATCGCAGTCCTCTCCTTGCCTATTTTCAGGAGGTAAAAATTGAACAAATCGATGACCAGACCGTTTCCTTTAAACTAAAATTAGCTTCTCCGACGTTTATTCAACACCTCACCATCGGCATTCTTCCCGGTAGTTTATGGTCGGACATTATGGCGCAAAATGCACCACTTGCCTCCTTGAATCTTCAACCCGTTGGAAGCGGTCCTTACCTGTTTCAAGAATTCAGCAAAGATAAAAAAGGGTCTATTCGTTCCTATACACTCAAACGCAACACGCGGTATTACCACGAACCACCAAAAATAGATCAGCTCATTTTCAAATTTTATCCAGACAATGAATCTGCCCTACAAGCTCTTATCAACAAAAATGTGGAAGGTATTGGTCACGTCTCTTATGCACACCGAGCTGCTGTTGAAAACAATCACAATGTTCAAACGATCTTTGCATCCATTCCACGCAAGACAACTCTTTTTTTCAATCTGCAACACCCGGTCTTGAAAAATCCGATCGTACGTCTTGCCCTAACAAAATCTCTTGATAAAGAAACGATCGTGAAAACTGTTCTTTCTGATCATGCGACCGTACACTACGGTCCCCTTTTACAAACTTTCACGGGATTTGATCCTTCCTTTAAACCAAACACATTTGATCCAAGTTCTGCGATCACAGATCTTGAAACGGCTGGATTTCTGAAACCCGAAGGAGCTCTGTGGAGACATCTTCCCGTAAAACCACGCCCAAAACCGGTTGAAGTGGTTGTAAAATCAAGCAAAAAAAAGAAGGCTATAAAAACAATTACGGAAGTTGAAACTCCTGTCGAGATTCCACCCGAAGACTTGGCGTTCACCCTGACAACCGTTTCATCGGATGAATTTGTGCGGGTGGCAGACGAAATAAAAAATGCCTTAGAAAAAATCGGTATTCAGATCACGATAAAAACCGTTGAGGCAGAACGCCTCATGACAGATGTCATTGATCCACAAGCGTTTGACCTTTTGCTTTCGGCAGATGACGCGCAAACGGAAACTGATCCTTATCTTTTTTGGCACTCCTCTCAAATCACAAAAGGAGGATTGAACATCAATCATTATCAAAACAAAGACATTGACGCTCTTCTTGAAAAAGCTCGCGTGACACAAAATGAAACGGATCGTGCGGTCCTCTATCGACAATTTGAAGATCTTTTGGTAAAAGATGTCCCTGCTGTTTTTCTGTATCAATCAACCTATTCCTACGCTGTTGCAAAAAAAATTCATATGACGCATCCAACAAAGATTCGTATTCCATCGGATCGGTTTATGCAGGTGGCAGATTGGTATGTGCTGACAAAGAAAGTGTTGAAGTAATCCTATGGGCGGAAACATTCCGCCCTTCATGTTCCTTAATGGGCGAATGGCGGAATTGGTATACGCGCAGGTCTCAGAAGCCTGTGGTGGCAACACCGTGAGGGTTCAAGTCCCTCTTCGCCCACCATTCGACTATCGATATCTTGCTATTTGAGATAGTCGAATGCCCTGTCTTCGACTCTGAGGGATGAGACCTCAGACTCAGACTCGATGAGAGGTTATCGAAGGGCACATCTTTAGAGAGATTCAACCGCTCATGGTCTTTGACCACGACTATGCGATGTGTCTGTTCTTTGACCTCAAAACGCGTTACAATAAAGCTATACGCAATCTTTTCCGGATACTCTCTCCGAGCATCTCAAAAAGATTACGTGTGGCGGTCTTTATACGTGCAGAAAACCCTGTTCTTTTACAATTGAAATTTTTCGATCAAAAAACATCTGTTTTTGTTTTTGGATTTTTTGATCGCTTACTACAAAAAACAAACATTTTTTATTTTATGGTACAACAACAAAAACCCCAACCTCGACAAGGAGGCAACAAATTCCGAGGACGTGTCTTTCATGCAAAACGTCCCAATACGGTTCATCAATCATCGGTCACACCTGTGGTCAAAACGGTTTCAGCTCCAAACGGAGACAAACTTCGCGTCATTGTTCTTGGCGGATGCGAAGAAGTCGGACGAAACTGCACACTCCTTGAATACAAAAACGACATCATTCTTGTGGACATGGGTCTTCAGTTTCCAGAAGAGAACATGCCGGGAATCGATTACATCATTCCTAACATGACCTATCTCAAAGGCAAAGAAAAAAACGTACGCGGCATCATTATTACCCACGGTCACTATGACCACATCGGGGCGATCCCGCACGTGGTTCCAAACATCGGTAATCCGCCAATTTATGCGCTTCCGATGTCCGCCGGAATCATCAAGCGTCGACAGGAAGATTTCCACACACGTCCGCTCAATGTAAAAGTCACAAAAAATACCGATATCCTAAAATTAGGAGCGTTCACGGTTTCTTTCTTCCACATCAACCACAACATTCCGGATTCGGTGGGAATCGTCATTGACACTCCCGTTGGAACCGTCTGTCACACGGGTGACTGGAAGTTTGATTTCCATCCGGCCGGCACGGAACATGCGGACTTTCAAACCATCGCGGCGATCGGAAAAAAGGGTGTGCTCTGTCTCATGGGAGATTCCACAAACTCAAACGTTCCAGGTCATCAAGTTTCAGAAAAAGTGATCGAAGAAGAGCTGCGCACCGTCATTGAAAAAGCTCCGGGGCGCGTCATCATCGGAACGTTCGCTTCCCTACTTGCACGTGTAAAACAAATTATTGAAATTTCGGAATCCCTCGGAAAAAAAGTTGCGATCGATGGCTACTCCATGCGAACAAACATTGAAATCGCAAAAGAACTCGGATTCATCAAATGTCAACTTTCAACTCTCATTAAACCGGAACAAATGGACAGTTACGCAGACGATAAAATCGTTCTCATTTGTACAGGAGCACAAGGAGAAAAAAATGCTGCCCTAAATCGCATTGCAAACAATGAACATCGTGTCATTCGCATTCGAAAAACCGATACGGTTATTTTCTCAAGCTCGGTTATTCCGGGAAATGAAAATTCTGTGCAACGACTCATGGACACGCTTTACCGAAAAGGATGCAAAGTCATCAACTACAAAATGATGGACGTCCACGCCGGAGGTCACGCCAAAAAAGAAGACATCAAACTCATGCTCGCTCTGTTCAAACCAAAATACTACGTCCCGATTGAAGGCAATCATTTTTTGCTTCGCGAAAACGGGATGGTCGCATCCTCCATGGGATGGAAAGAAGATAATATTTTCATCGTCGACAACGGGCAAGTCATGGAATTTTGGAAAGAAGGCGGACGCCTCACACAAGAAAAAGTTCCTAGCGATTACGTGTTTGTGGATGGACTCGGTGTGGGTGATGTTTCCCAAGTTGTGCTTCGTGATCGTTTAGTGCTTGCAGAAGATGGAATGGTCGTTGTCATCGCGCAAATCGAAAAACGTTCCGGTAAACTCATCGGTAATCCGGACATTGTGAGCCGTGGATTTATCTTCATGAAAGATCACATTGAACTCATCGAAGGTACACGCAAAGAAGTCAAAAAACTGATGGAACAAGGAAAAGTTGGTGGGGCAAATGGCGACACACAATCCGAAGCAGACACAAAATACATTCGCGAACGGATTCGCGATGAAGTCGGAAAATTCTTGTTCAAAAAAACAGAACGCAGACCCATGATTCTCCCTGTGATTATCGAAGTATAGAGAGAGGTAACAGAGGTTTTTCATAACTCGCTTGGAAACAGGCGAGTTTTTGATTTTCTTCTTCTTTCCTTCTTTCCTTCTTTATTCTATACTTCTTCTACTATGTCTCGTGTCCTTACCGCTCTCAAGCCCACAAACGTTTTGCATATCGGAAATTATTTCGGTGCTATCGAACCGTTTTTGGAACAACAAAAATCTGGAGATGCGAATTTTTTATTTGTTGCGGATTATCATTCCATCACCGTTCCACAAGATCCGACGGAACTTCGGCAAAATATTCTTTTTGCGGTTGCTGCCTATGTGGCTGCCGGAGTCAATCCAAAAAAAACACTTCTCTTTCAACAATCTGCTGTCCAAGAACATACAGAACTAGCTTGGATTTTGAATTGTGTTGCAAGCATGGGCGAAGTAGAGCGCATGACACAATATAAAGACAAAGCTCGCGTCAAAGGAGAATCCGTATCGGTCGGACTGTTTGATTATCCCGTCCTCATGGCCGCCGACATTCTGCTTTACGACACAGAAATCGTTCCAGTCGGTGAGGATCAAAAACAACATGTTGAGCTTGCACGGGATCTTGCGGAACGTTTCAATAAACGGTTCGTGGAAACATTCGTAATCCCAAAACCGATCATTCGCAAACAGGGCGCGCGCATTATGGGACTCGATGATCCAGAAAAGAAAATGTCCAAATCATCACCGAGCGACAAAAATTTCATTTCCCTCATGGACGATGAAAAAACCGTTTTGAAAAAAATAAAAGGTGCTGTGACAGATTCTCTCGGGACGATCGTGTTCGACGAATCGCGAAAAGGACTTACAAACTTAATGACGATCTATGCGCTTGTCACAAAAAAATCGATGAAAGAAATTGAAAAAGAATTTGCAGGCAAAGGATATGGCGATTTCAAGATCGCTCTCGCGGGACATCTCTCAACCTTCCTCTTGCCGATACAGACAAAAATTCTTGCATTGTTAAGTGATGAAAACGCCCTTCAAAAAATTCTTGAAGATGGCGCGAAAAAAGCGCGCACGGTTGCACAAAAGAAAATGGTGGACGTCAGAAAAAAAATCGGGGTTATCTAAACCCTGATTTTTTTAATGGGCAGGCACCTGCCTGCCGGCAGGCAAGGCAAGACCCGCCCCTACGAACTAAATGAGAACTTCTTTATTCTGGGGAAACGTGACCGATTCACGAATATCAGAAACGCCGAGAATCCACTGTAAAATTCTTGCCATACCGAATCCACACCCCGCATGAGGCACAGCGCCGTTATCACGAACACGATTGATATACCAAGAAAAATCATCGAGACTTCCTCCGCGTTTTAATAGTCTCGCAAACATTTTAGAGCGAGAAAGTCGGTCCACAAGCATACCGACTTCATGCACGCGCGCGGCGGATCCGACAGATTCTCCCGCAATCGGTAAAATCAAATCGGAACTTTGTACGCGTCCAGCACGTTCAGGATCTGGCAACATGTTGAAAAATTTTTCCACTTCAATCTCACGCCCAAAATCAACCATCGGATCCGGATAATGTGTAATAAACAGAGGAACATTTCCGTGATGTTCAACTAATTTTTGCTCGCGATGTCGATCAATATCATCTCCCCATTGAATCATCTCCCCCATCTCTTTTAATTCCTCGATCGCCCTGTCATAGGTGATGCGCGGAAAAATCGATGGACACGCTTTGAGTCGAAGGGCATGATCTTCCGCAATCCCGAGTTTTGTTGCGCGCACACCGATTGCATGTGCCACGTGCGATACCATTCCTTCGATGTGATTGAGTAACTTCTCAAAGCCTCCCGCAAATTCAATTTCCATCATGGTAAATTCTGTGAGATGTCTTGCGTCCACTCCGTCTTCTGCACGAAAACTCGGACCCACGCAATACACATTTTCATATTTCGGGACAAACGCTTCCAGATACAATTGCCCTGTTTGCGCAAGATAGGCTTGAGACTTTATTCCGTTCGGCTCAAACCACTTATGATCACCGTCAACACGAACTTCAAAGAGTGTGTCCACGTTCTCGCACGCGCCACTTGCTCTCACAATACGCGGCGGAAATAATTCCACAAACCCTTGATCCGAAAAATAATTTCTTGCCGATCGAAAAACTTCGGACTCTACGCGCAGGACGTCGATGGTATTTTTCTCTGACATACACAAACGAATTTATGAATAAAAAAATCCTCCGCGAGAAACGGAGGATTTGAATCAATGAAGTGATGCCCCCCAACGGATCGAGGGTCGAATTTCTGTTTCCAATTTTGTGATTGGATCAACATATCCCATTTAGGATAATGCAAACAAAAAAATTTCGCCAATGATCCCTGTGGAAAACTCGAAGGAAAACGACATACATTGACGATCTGGGTTTCTCGTGCTATCTTATGAACGTTCCAGGAGTATCGGATGGCTACCGCGATCTAAAAAATCGGGGAGGAAAGTCCGGACATCTCATGCGTCGCAAGACGTGTGGACAAAAAAGATTGCTAACAGCAATCGAGGATAAGCGTTCGAGCGCGAAGAGTTGGAGTAATCTACTCTTTGATCCCGAACACGAACCTTAGGGAAAGTACCACAGAGACAATACTAATTTTGCGAAGCAAAATTATCCTGAGCTTGTCGAAGGGTGCAGACGTAATGCACCGTACCCATTCGACTCGCTTCGCTCGCTCAGGGTCATTTCGCTTCGCAAAATGAAACGTGAAAAGTGATGCGGTGTCTGAAAAGGCTACGCGTCTCGCTGCATGGTGACATGCATGTGTGGCAAACCCCTCCACCCTTTGCGAAAGCTCTGGGTGGCAGTCTGTCGCGTTTACGTGAAAGGCTGTTTGATGTAAGAGCAAATTTGGTCGCTCGCTAGAACGGTTCAGCAATGAACCGTCAAGATAAATGGCCATCTCCCACGACTCACGTTGTGGAAGACAAAATCCGGCTTACAGATAGTTCCTGGAACAAACAAAACATCTCGCAGAACGCGGGATTTTTTGATACCATGGACACGATTCACCTATTCTCGAAAGGGCGGGCACAAGACCGCGCCCCTACACACATTATGAAACGTTCCGAACTTGCCTTCACCCTTGCGCTTGTCCCGCTCGATTATCTCGCCCTTGTTACTGCTGGCATTGCCGCGTATTATTCGCGTTTCCATCCATACTTCGTGAACATTCGTCCGGTTATTTTTACATTAACCCTCACACAATTTTTAACGATCTTATTTCCAGCACTTTTTATTTGGATTTTGGTTTTTGCTGGAGCGGGCCTTTATGCAACACACCGTCGATCTATCTGGAAAGAACTTTCGCGAGTTATTCTCGCCGCGTCTGCCTCGATGGCGATCGTCTTTGCGATTCTCTTTTTCTCTCGCACATGGTTTGATTCACGATTCATCGCGCTTGTTGCTTGGGTCTTCTCGATTCTGTTTGTGTCTCTCGGTCGACTTGCGATCCGTGGTGTACAACGTTCGCTCATGCATTCCGGCATTGGTGTTTATCGTGTTGTGATCATTGGATCAAACGCTTCCACAGAAACGCTCACAAAATTATTTCAAAACAAACCATCCCTCGGACTCTCGATCGTTTCTTCGTTTAAAACGTTTGATGATGCGGTGGCAAAAAAAATCAAATTATTGAAATCACAAGACAAAGTCGATGAAATTCTGCTTGCAGATCCGGAAGCAAGCAAACAAACAACCTTAGATCTCATTGCCTTCACAGACGTCGAGCATTTGGGTTTTAGATACTCCGCAGATTTGTACACCACTGCGGTTGGTCGTTCCATCGTCCATATGTTTTCCGGCATTCCTGTGATTGAAGTTCAAAAAACTCCCCTAGATGGATGGGGGGCGATTTATAAACGTGTGTTTGATATCATTGCATCGCTCGTTCTCATCATACTCACATCGCCCATCATGCTTCTTACGGCAATCGCCATCAAACTCGATTCTCGCGGTCCAATCTTTTTTTCTCGACTCGACGATGACAAGCGCATGATGCGCGTCGGACAGGGAGGAAAACAATTTCCGTATTTTAAATTTCGCTCGATGAACCCAGGAACACACAACATGCGCTACAAAGAACTTGCAAAACAAGATACGCGCAAAGGCTCTCCCATGGTGAAAATTGAAAACGATCCACGCATCACGCGCGTCGGCCGATTCATTCGAAAATTTTCGATCGATGAATTGCCAGAATTTTTTCTCGTGCTATCCGGAAAAATGAGTCTCGTAGGTCCGCGTCCACACTTGCCGGAGGAAGTCGCAAAATATAAACCAGAACATCGTAAAGTTTTGACGATTAAACCCGGCATTACAGGGTTGGCACAAATCTCCGGCCGTGCGGATCTCGACTTTGACGAAGAAGTCCGTCTCGACACCTATTACATCGAACACTGGAGTCCATGGCTCGATCTCTACATTTTATTGAAGACGCCAATCGTCGTGATTTTTAAAAAAGGAGCGTACTAGTCAAGCAAAAATGGATCGAGTAAAGTGCGGATGAAAAATGTACGAAACAACAAATTCACCACAAATCTACAAATAAAATCGAAATCCACAGCATTATTCGTAGATTCGTAGCGTTTTGTAAATTTGTACATCCTTTATGAAAATCGCGCTGATTCATGATTATCTTGTGCAAGATGGTGGCGCTGAGAAAGTTCTTGAGGTGCTCCAAAAAATATGGCCGGAAGCTCCGACGTTTGTTTTGTTTTTTGATGAAAAAAAAATGCCAAACTTCGTGGGCAAGGATATTCGCACATCGTTCTTACAAAAGTTCCCTCTCGCGACAAAAAAGTACCAGTGGTATATCACTCTCATGCCGACCGCGACGGAACATTATGATTTACGTGAATTCGATCTTGTCATTTCCTCGACAAGCGCATTTGCAAAAGGAATCATTACGCGTCCGGATGCCATTCATCTTTGTTATTGCCATACGCCGACACGTTATTTATGGACAGATACAAAAAGTTACATTGAGGAATTGCGTGTCCCACAATTTGTAAAAACACTGTTACCGCCCGTCCTTTCAAACCTTCGTGTATGGGATAGACAAGCCGCGGATCGCGTTGATTTTTTTATTGCAAATTCACAAACGGTTGCAGATCGCATCAAAAAATATTATCGACGTGACTCCGAAATTATTTATCCGCCCGTTGCCACACACCGTTTTCACATTTCTCCAAAACCAAAAACGTATTTCCTTTCCGGCGGCAGACTTGTTGCGTACAAACGATTTGATATGGTCGTTGAAGCGTGTAATAAAACCGGCATCCCGCTCAAAATTTTTGGAAGTGGCCCAGTGGAAAAAGAACTTCGCAAATACGCAAAGTCGAATATTGAATTTCTTGGACGCGTCTCAGAAAAAGAACAACGTGAATTATATGCAAACGCACGTGCATTCATTCATCCACAAGAAGAAGACTTTGGTATTACACCCGTTGAAGCGATGGCAAGCGGAACTCCTGTGATAGCTTATAGAAAAGGCGGCGCAATCGAAACCGTTTTAGAAGGAGTAAGCGGCGAATTTTTTGAGGAACAATCTTGGGAAGAACTCGCGGATCATCTCATCCGATTTGATGCATCAAAATACAATGCACACACAATCAAAGCCCATGCGGAAAAATTTAATGAGGAAAAGTTTGTGGAAAAAATGAAGGAGAAAATTAAAAAACACGCGTCATCCTGAGCGGAGCGAAGGATCTCCCCCGCGAGCACGTTACGCTCGGAGATCCCTCCTGCGTCGGGATGACGCAGGAGTAAATATGCGCATCCTCGTCGACTGTCGACACTTAAATACGAATGAACAAAGCGGTGTTGGTGAATATACGATCCAGATTCTCCACGCTCTTTTTTCGTTATCGAATGAACATGAATATATTTTACTAACGACTGGAAAACAAAAACCGGATTTGTTAGGAATATTTCAATCGCGTATCGGATCGAATGGGTACCCACAAGGGGCACCCCTACGAACGTTTCCGTCGTTCGTAAAACATATTCACGTTCCGATTGCAAACAAATTTTTGAATCTTCAAATGCTTGTTTTGAAACGACCGGTGATAACAGATTTGATCAACGAACCTATAGATCTCGTTTTTCTTCCAAATCTCAATATCACCGTGCTTCCAACCAAAATTCCAACAGTACTCACCGCCCATGATATTTCTTGGAAATTCTTTCCTGAATTTTTCTCTCACAAAATGCGCGCATGGCATCATCTCCTCGATGCACAGAAGCTGATCGGTCAAGCACGAACAATCATCGCTCCATCGAACACGACGCATAATGATGTCGCGCGGATCTTTAAAAAATCACTGGACGAGATTACAACGATTCCACATGGTGTGACATCAAACTTCCATCCAAAAATAGATGCGCACGATCATGGCGTCCGTTCGAAATTAAAACTTCCAAAACGCTTTGCGCTTTTTGTTGGAACGATCGAACCACGTAAAAACATCTTATCAATCATCGAAGGCATGAAACGTTATCGCGAAATGACTCATGATGATTTATCTCTCGTGATTGTCGGAAAATGGGGTTGGAAATCTCACAACATTCGTCGACGCATTTGGAGACGTGATGTCTGTGATTGGGTTCACACACTCGATTATATAAAAGCAACTGACCTTCCTGCTATTTATCGTTCCGCTTCCGTTTTTCTCTGGCCTTCATTTTACGAAGGTTTCGGCCTCCCCATTCTCGAAGCAATGGCATGTGGCGTTCCGGTTATCACCAGTAACATCTCGAGTATGCCGGAAGTAACAGGCTCAAGTGCAATTTACGTCGATCCATTTAACATTCAAGACATTGCGGACGCATTAAAAGGACTGATGCAAT